>NZ_JAFMJZ010000005.1 GCF_017853185.1 Mycolicibacterium sp. | reverse complement strand
GTGCCGCCGATTCTCGCGACGGTCTCGTCGACCGCGTCGGCGTCGCGTCCGTTCACCACCACCCCGGCGCCCAGGCGGGCGAGCAGTCCGGCCACCGCGGCCCCGATGCCGCGCGATCCGCCGACCACGACGGCGCCGGTGCCGGCCAACAGACGATCGGTCTGGGGCCGATCGGTTTGGGGCCGATCGCTCACTCAGCCTGCCCGAACGCCATGCCCTCGAGGTTCCAGTACCCGCGCATGTTGGTGATCAGACCGTCGTCGTCGACCCGGTAGCAGAACACCCCGCGCACCGCGGAGGTCATGCCGCCCTCGAACCTGCTGCGCAGCACCAGGATGTGCGCGATCTCGTTAGGGGAACTCGACGGAAAGGTCTCCTCGCAGGTGACCGTCAGGCTGTTGATGGCGATGTTGGAGTCGTAGAACGCCGCGACCGCGTCCTTGCCGCGTACGCCGAGGCCGTCCGGATTGGTGAAGGACTGCCCGATCGGATCCTCGATGACGACGTCGGGCGCCATCAGGGCCAGCCAGCCCTCCCGGTCGTGGGACTGCACGCACCGCCAGGACGCCAGTGAGGCGGCCATGGCGGGCGTGAGGTCGGTCATGTCAGCGATCTTCGTCGGTGTAGCGGATGACACCGCGGATGTTGCGGCCCTCCAGCATGTCCTTGTAACCGTCGTTGATCTGCTCGAGGCGGTACTGACGGGTGATCATGTCGTCGAGGTTGAGCTTGCCCATCTTGTACATCGACAGTAGTTGCGGGATGTCGTAGTACGGGTTGCCGCCGCCGAAGATGGTGCCCTGCAGGTTCTTCTGCATCAGCGTCAGCATCGCGAGGTTCAGCGTGACGTTGGTGTCGACCATGCTGCCGATGGCGGTGAGCACACAGGTTCCGGACTTGGACGTGATGATCATGTAGTTCTCGACGTCGGCGCCGTTGAGTTCGCCGACGGTGACGATGACCTTCTTGGCCATGAAGCCCTGGGTCTCCTCGGCGATGCCGGCCATGGCGGCGAAGATGTCCTCATAGACGTGGGTGGCGCCGAACTTCAGCGCCTGATCGCGCTTCCACTCGACCGGGTCGACGACGAAGATCTTGCGGGCGCCGGAGATCACCGCGCCCTGCAGTGCGGCCATACCGACACCGCCGACGCCGATGATGGCGACGTCCTCGCCCGGCTTGATCTGAGCGGTGTGGGTGGCCGAGCCGTAGCCGGTGGTGACGCCGCAGCCGACCAGGCAGGCCACCTCGAACGGGACGGACGGGTCGATCTTCACCACCGAGGACTCGTGCACGACCATGTACGGCGAGAAGGTGCCCAGCAGGGTCATCGGGAAGACGGGTTTGCCGTCTGCGGTGTGGATCCGGTGGGTGCCGTCGGAGATCGCGGTGCCGCCGAGCAGTCCGGCGCCCAGATCGCAGAGGTTGCGCAGGCCGGCCTGACAGGACGGACACTTGCCACAGGACGGGATGAACGACATCACCACGTGGTCGCCGACGGACACGCTCTCGACGCCCTCGCCGACCTCGATGACGATGCCGGCGCCCTCGTGTCCACCCAGCACCGGAAAGCCCATCATCGGGATGCCGCCGGTCACCAGGTGGTGATCCGAGTGGCACATCCCGGAGGCTTCCATCTGCACCTTGACCTCGCCCTTGACCGGGTCACCGATCTCGATCTCCTCGATCGCCCACGGCTGGTTGAACTCCCTGATCAGCGCGCCTTTTGTCTTCATGCAGTCCTCCAGGGTGGTCGAGTGATCCAGAACACGTTCGGTGAGGTCATAGTAGGACCTGACAGGTGTCAAGTCACCAGATGGGTACCGGCGCCTGGCCCAGCGGGTAGTAGCCGGGCAGCTTCTCGCCGGCCATGCTGCGCTGGATGCGCTCCTGCATGCCCTTGGACAGCTTCCCCTCCTGGATCAGCTGCATGTACAGCTTCTGGACATGGCCGAAGTCGAAGAAGTCGCGCTGCCACTCGATCAGGCCGTCGGCATTGAGCCGGAACCAACTGCCACCGATGCCGTAGATCTCCTGGCTGTTGCCGTCGGCATCGGTGGCGACCTGCTTCCAGAAGCCGACCACCTCGCCGATCTTCTCGTCGATCAACACCTTCTGGTACGGGTAGGTCCAGCCCTGCAGGCCGGCCATCTCCAAACCGAGGGCGATGTCTTTGATCTCCTGCTTGCCGACGCACATCACGTCCTCTTTGGGGCCGATGTTCCAGCCGTAGGTGGCGTCCTCGGCGTAGAAGTCGCCCAGCGGCGTCCAGTCGCCGTTGCGTTCGGCCTCGCGGTTGACCTCCAGCCACCGGGTGACGAAGTCCTCCAGTTGCTCGCGTGGTTGGGCTGCCATCACTGATCTTCTTTCTCGACGATGAAAAGGGCTCGGGTGGGGCAACTTTCGACGGCGCGTTCGATCTCGGACCTGACGTCGTTGGGGGGCTCGTGCTCAATGATCTCGACCGTGCCGCGTTTGGGAACCCGGAAGTAGTCGGGTGCCTCCAGTGCGCACATGGCGTGGCCCTGGCACAGATCGAGGTCGACCTCGACGCGGTAGCCACCCATCGGTCAGGCCCCTTCCGGCTTGGGCCGCCGGCGGTACCGGACCTTCGCGGGCCGGGCGAGCTGAACGATCATCTTCGAATGGTCGTTGTGGTAGCTCTCCGGCGGCTGGGCCATCTCGAACTCGTACTCCCGCAACAGGACTGAGAAGATGGCCTTGATCTGCATGGTGCCGAACGCCGCACCCACGCAGCGGTGCCGTCCGGCGCCGAACGGGATCCAGGTCCAGCGGTGCAGGACGTCCTCCTCGCGCGGCTTGTCGTACCGTTCCGGAAGGAAGGACTCCGGGTCGGGAAAGTCCTCGGCGATCCGGTTGGAGATGGCCGGCGAGGCCGCGACGAAGTCACCCTTGTGGATGGCGTTACCTTCGACCTCGAACTCGTCCTGGGCCACCCGCATCAGGATGATCAGCGGCGGGTGCAGTCGCAGGGTCTCCTTGATGACGTTCTCCAACTGCGGAATCTGGCGCAGCGCATGGAAACTCACCTCCTGGCCGTCGGCGTAGAGGTCGTCGAGTTCCCTGGTGACGTCGGCGTAGATGTCCGGGTTGCGCATGAGTTCGATCAGCGTCCACGCCGAGGTGCCGGCACTGGTGTGATGACCGGCGAACATCAGCGAGATGAACATGCCGGTGATCTCGTCGGCGGAGAACCGCGGGTTGCCCTCGTCGTCTTTGATCGTCACCAGCACGTCGAGCATGTCGCGCTTGCTCTTGTCCTCCGGCGGGTTGGCGATCCGGCCGTCCATGATCTCCTGCACCAGCGCGACCAGTCCCTTGCGCGCTTCGTCGCGCACCCGGAAACTCTCGATCGGCAGGTAGGGGTCGACGTAGCAGAGCGGGTCGGTGCCGCGCTCCAGTTGGTGGTAGAAACCGGCGAACCGGGCGTCGAGCTGTTCGCGGAACTTGCGGCCGATCAGGCAGGCCGTCGAGGTGTAGATGGTCAGCTCCGGGAAGAACTCCAGCAGGTCGATCTCGCCCTCGTCGCCCCAGTTCTCGATCATCCGTCGTACTTCGCGCTCGATGGTGCGCGCATGGCTCTTCATGTGGTCGCCGCGCAGCGCGGAGTTGTGCAGCATCTCCTTGCGGCGCTCGGGGCTGGCGTCGAACACCACGCCCTGGCCGAAGATCGGCGTCATGAACGGGTAGGCCTCGGCCTGGTCGAGATCCTCGTCGGCGGCGCGGAAGAAGAACTCGTTCGCCTCGGCGCCGGTCAGCAGGATCACCTTCTTGCCGGCCAGTTGGAAGTAGCCGACGTCGCCGCACTCGTCGCGAACACGTTGCATCAGGGCGATCGGGTCGGTGCTGAACTCGTCGAGGTGGCCGTGCTCTCCCTCGCCGCCGGAAACTCGCCGAACCTCTTGTGCGACAGTCACGATTCCTCCGGGTACTTCAGTTGCTGACGTTCCTTGGGTGCGTCCGACAGCGGCGCCTCGGGCTGCAGTTCCATCGAGACGACGAATCCGCCGCGCGGGGTCTCGGCGACGAACGCGATGGCGCGGGCCAGATCGGCGGCGCGCAGGAAATAGGAGTGCCGGGCCTGGCCCCACTTGGCCCAGTCCTCCAGGGCGGGTCCCACGGTCTCCGGCGAGAGGCTCCAGCCCATCTCGGTCTGGGTGGGACCGGGGTGGACGATCGAGGCACGCACGCCGGTGCCCTCGAGTTCCATCTGCAGGTTGGTCACCATGGCCAGCAGGCCCGCCTTGGCGGCGCCGTAGCCGCCCATGTGTGGGCGCTGGCGCAGGGCGACGTCGGAACCGATGAAGATGACGTCGCCGCGCTGGCGCTTCACCATGTCCGGCAGCACCGCGGTGGCCAGTCGGTTGGCCCCGATCAGGTGCACCTGGACCTGCGCGGCGAAATCGTCGGTGCTGATCTCGTAGAGGCGGCCGAAGAAGGTGTCGCCGGCCCCGGCCACCAGCACCTCGATATCGCCGAGTTCCGCGGTCGCACGCCGGACGAATTCGGTCACCGAGTCCGGATCGGTGACGTCGAGGGGGAGTGCGATCGCCTCGCCGCCGTCGGCACGGATCTTCGCGGCGAGTTCCTCGCAGCGTTCCAGCCGGCGGGCGCCGAGGGCGACCGGGAAGCCCTTGGCGGAGAGTTCCAGGGCGGTGGCGGCGCCGATCCCCGACGACGCCCCCGCGATGAGGGCGGGGCGGCGGGCCGGGTGCGGATCGAAGCGGGGCATCAGACCTTCTTCACGGTGATGGGGACCTTCTTCACTGTTATCGGGAGATGTGCGAATCCACGCACACTGCTGGAATGGACGCGCACGGCGTTGGCGGCGTCGACCTCGAATCCGCTGACGTTCACCAGTAGCTCGTTCAGGGCGACGCGCGCCTCCATCCGGGCCAGGTGCGCCCCCAGGCAGAAGTGCGCTCCGCTGCCGAAACTCAGGAGTTTCGAACCGATTTCACGGTCGATCCGGAATGCGTCGGGATCGTCGAAGACCCGCTCGTCGCGGTGCGCGGAGCCTGGGACCAGCAGCAGGGTGTCGCCGCTGTGCAGCGTGGTGCCGTGGAACTCGATGTCCTCGACCACCACTCGCGCCAGGATCTGGCTGGAGGTGTCGTAGCGCAGCGTCTCCTCCACCCACAGCGGAATCCGGGAGTGGTCGGCCAGCACGCCGGCCAGCTGGTCGGGATTCATGGCGGCCCAGTAGATCGCGTTGCCGAGCAGCTTCGTGGTGGTCTCGTTCCCGGCCACCACCATCAGGAACAGGAAGGCCATGATCTCGTCGTCGCCGAGGCGGTCACCGTCGATCTCCGCCGCGATGAGCGCCGAGGTCAGATCGTCGGTGGGCTGCTTGCGGCGCTGCTTGACCATGTCGGCGTAGTAGACCAGCAGGTCCATCGCCGCGACCAGTGCCGACCGGGGAACGTCGGAGACGCCGTCCTCGCGGTGCATCACCGTGTCGGCCAGTGCACGCAGGTTCTGCCGGTCCTCATGCGGTACACCGACGAGTTCGGAGATCACGTCCATCGGCAGCAGTCCGGCGAAATCGGTGATGTAGTCGAAGCTGTCGGACTCCAGGGCGGTCTCGAGGTGCTCGCGGGTCAGTTCCAGCACGCGGGCTTCGAGTTCACGGATCCGTCTCGGGGTGAACCCCTTGGACACCAGCGTCCGCAGACGTAGGTGCCCCGGATCGTCCATCGCCAGGAACGACATGGTCCGGTACGCCTCGGGCGTGCGGGATATCGGGTCCAGCGACACCCCGAGCTTGTTGGAGAGCTCGGTGCTGTTGCGAAAACCCTTGTGCACGTCGGCATGCCGGGTCAACGCCCAGAAGTTCAGTTCGTCGTTGCGGTACAGCGGCGCCTCGTCGCGCAGCCGCTTGTAGTACGGGTACGGGTCCTCGTGGAAGTCGTAGCTGTAGGGGTCCAGGACGAGGTCGACGGTCATGCGACTCCCCCCCGGTTTGAGCGGTCGGCTCCTCCTCGGGCCGCTGTGCGGCCCGCATCGTCGCCTCCCAGTAGCAGCCCCGCCACGTAGCCCAACCGGTCGGCGATCTGGCGGTAGGTGAATGCCCCGCTGCCGGCTTGCACCAGCGCCCCGAAATAGCTCATCTCCAGCGCGGCGACCGTGCGTGCCTCGGTGTCGGGCCCCAGCGCGGACTTGATGCGTTTGTGGATCTCGGCACCGATCCGCTCGCGCACCACCTGCACGGCGGCGTCGTTGCTCAGCAGTGCGGTGGTGCAGGCCGCGGCCACCTCGGGTTCGTCGGCCACCACGAGTGCCAGGCTGCGCAACGCCTGCTGAACCCGGCTGAGCCGGCTGTCGTTGACGTCGGTGAAGAACGGCACCTCGCGGATCAGGTCGAGATAGACCTCGGCGACCAGATGGTTCTTCGACGAGAAGTAGGTGTACGCGGTGGCCGGGGCGACGTTGGCCCGGGCCGCCACCGCCCGCACGGTGAGGTCGGCGTAGGACGAGCCGCGCAGTGTCTCCAGTGCGGCGCCGACCAGTTTGCGGAAGGTCTCCTCCTGCCGAGGGCGCCGCGGCGACTCCGCTACTGCGTTACTGGACACATGTCCACCGTAGGGTGAAGCGGTGTCCGACGCAAGAGTCCGAATTGAACCTTGCATAGCGCTTTAACGGGCGGTTAGGGTTCCAACGAGTGAACCGGACAGGTGTCCATGATCGGCGGGAGATGCGGATGGCGATAGCTGCCGAGCGCAACAGTGATCTGTTCATCGACGGGCGCCTGGTGCCCGGCGCGGCGGGCCGCTTCGAGACCGTCAATCCCGCCACCGAGGAGGTGCTGGGCACCGCCGCCAACGCCGACGCCGGTGACGCGAGCAGCGCGCTCGATGCCGCACGTCGCGCCTTCGACGACACCGACTGGTCGACGCACACCGAGCTCCGGGTGCGCTGCATCCGCCAGTTGCAGGCCGCCATGCGCGAGCATGTCGAGGATCTGCGCGAGATCACCATGGCCGAGGTCGGCGCCCCCCGGATGCTCACCGCGGCTGCTCAACTCGAGGGACCGGTCGCCGATCTGAGCTTCGCCGCCGACACCGCGGAGAGCTATCAGTGGCGCACCGATCTCGGCGTCGCGAAACCGATGGGCATCCCCACCCGGCGGACCGTCGTCCGTGAAGCGGTCGGTGTCGTCGCCGCCATCACGCCGTGGAACTTCCCGCACCAGATCAACCTCGCCAAGATCGGCCCGGCACTGGCGGCCGGCAACACCGTCGTCCTCAAACCGGCGCCCGACACCCCCTGGTGCGCAGCGGTTCTCGGCGAGCTGGCCGCGCAGACCGACCTTCCGCCCGGGGTGCTCAATATCGTCACCTCCGACGATCATGCGCTTGGAGCGATGTTGTCATCGGACCCGCGGGTCGACATGGTCTCGTTCACCGGATCGACGGCGACCGGCCGTGCGGTGATGGCGGCCGGTGCGGTCACCATCAAGAAGGTGTTCCTGGAACTGGGTGGCAAGTCGGCGTTCCTGGTCCTCGACGACGCGGATCTGGCCGCCGCCTGCGCGATGGCCGCATTCACCGCGTGCATGCACGCCGGTCAGGGCTGCGCCATCACCACCAGGCTGGTGGTGCCGCGGGCCCGCTATGACGAGGCCGTCGGCGCTGCCGCCGCGACCATGTCCGGAATCAAACCCGGAGACCCCACCAGCCCCGGAACGATCTGCGGCCCAGTGATTTCCGCGCGTCAGCGTGACCGGGTCCAGTCCTATCTCGACCTTGCTCTCGCCGAGGGCGGCAGCTTCGCCTGCGGCGGCGGCCGGCCCGCGGACCGCGACCGGGGCTTCTTCATCGAACCCACCGTGATCGCCGGCCTGGACAACGACGCCCGGGTGGCCCGTGAGGAGATCTTCGGCCCGGTGCTGACCGTCATCGCGCACGACGGCGACGCCGACGCCGTGCGGATCGCCAACGACTCGCCGTTCGGCCTGTCCGGCACGGTGTTCAGCGGCGATGCCGAGCGTGCCCAGAACGTGGCGAATCGTCTGCGGGTCGGCACCGTGAACGTCAACGGCGGGGTCTGGTACTCCGCCGACGTGCCGTTCGGCGGGTACAAGCAGTCCGGCGTCGGCCGCGAGATGGGCATCGCCGGGTTCGAGGAGTACCTCGAGCTGAAATCCATTGCGACAGCGGTCTGAAGGAGAAACAGTGGGACAGTTCGACGAGAAGGTCGGGATCGTCACCGGCGCCGGCGGCGGCATCGGTCAGGTCTATGCGGAGGCACTGGCCCGCGAGGGCGCCGCGGTGGTGGTGGCCGACATCAACCTCGACGGGGCCGAGAAGGTGGCCGCCGGCATCCGGGCCGAGGGCGGATCCGCGCTGGCCGTTCCGGTCGACGTCTCGGATCCGGAATCGGCCAAGGTGATGGCCGAACGCACCGTGGCCGAGTTCGGCGGCATCGACTACCTGGTCAACAACGCGGCGATCTTCGGTGGCATGAAGTTGGACATGCTGCTCACCGTCGACTGGGACTACTACAAGCGGTTCATGAGTGTGAATCTCGACGGTGCACTGGTCTGCACCCGTGCGGTCTACAAGAAGATGGCGGCTCGTGGCGGCGGTGCGATCGTCAACCAGTCATCCACCGCGGCTTGGCTTTACGCCAACTACTACGGTCTGGCGAAGGCCGGCGTCAACGGCCTCACCCAGCAGCTCTCGCGTGAACTCGGCTGGCAGAAGATCCGCATCAACGCCATCGCCCCCGGGCCGATCGACACCGAGGCCAACCGGGTCACGACTCCGAAGCAGATCGTCGACGACATCGTGTCGCGGATCCCGCTCAGCCGGATGGGGGAACCCGAGGACCTGGTCGGCATGTGCCTTTTCCTGCTGTCCGATCAGGCGAAGTGGATCACCGGGCAGATCTTCAACGTCGACGGCGGACAGATCATCCGGTCATGAGCGAGCACATCAGGCTGGGCTATATCGGACTGGGGAGCATGGGCGCCCCCAAGGCCATGCGCCTGGTGGACTGGCCGGACGGGCTGATCGTCTACGACGTGCGCGACGAGGCGATGGAGCCCTTCATCGAGGCCGGTGCCACCGCGGCAGGCGGCATCGCGGACGTGGCCGCCGCCGACCTGATCAGCATCACCGTCCTCGACGATGCCCAGGTACGGGATGTGGTGGCGCAGTTGGCCGATCACGTCTCACCCGACACCGTGATCGCCATCCACTCCACCATCGCCGACACCACCGCAGCCGAACTGGCCCGGGCGTTGGCGCCCAGCGGAATTCACGTCATCGACGCCCCGGTCAGTGGTGGCGGCGGGGCCGCCCAGAAGGGTGAGCTGGCCACCATGGTCGGAGCGCCGAGGGAGGTCTACGAACGGGTCAAGCCCGTCTTCAAACGGTGGGCGTCGCTGGTGATCCACGCCGGTGAACCCGGTGCCGGGACCCGGATGAAGCTGGCCCGCAACATGCTGACGTTCACCGGATTCGCCGCCGCATGCGAGGCGATGAAACTGGCCGAGGCGGCGGGCCTGGACCTGCAGGCGCTGGGCCGGGTGGTGCGGCACACCGATGCGCTCACCAGTGGACCCGGAGCGATCATGGTCCGCGACAACATGCACGTCCTGGAACCCGGGCACTGGCTTTACGACGGTTTCACCCATACCCGGGGCTTGGGCGAGAAGGATCTGAGTCTTGCCCTGGGACTGGGTGATTCACTCGGCCTCGACCTCGACCGAGACCTGCCACTGGCGCAGGTCGCGCTGCGCAATCTGGCCGCCGGACTGGGCGTGCCGCACGAGAAGGAGCTCTGATGGACGAAGTGCGCCGCAAGGGTCTGGCCAAGATGAACGAGGTCTACGGCTGGGAGATGCCCGATATGCCGGGCGACTACTTCGCGCTCACCGTCGACCACCTGTTCGCCGACATCTGGAGCCGGCCCGGTCTGTCGATGCGGGACAAGCGCATCATGACGCTGTCCGTCGTCACCGCACTGGGCCTGCCGGACCTGGCGGAGATTCAGGTCAACGCCGCGTTGCACAACGCGGAGATGACCGAGGACGAACTGCGGGAGATGGCCATCTTCATCACCCACTACGTCGGCTTCCCGCTCGGATCGACGTTCAACAACGTGGTCGAGAAGGTCGCGGCCAAGCGACGGAAGTCCTCTAGCTGACCGCGGCGGTGTAGGCGATCGCACCGCAGAGGAACACCAGCACGCATACCGCCAACGTGCCGGCGGCGAAGGGCCAGGCCGTCTTACGTTGCCCGAGTCGGATGATCGTGACGATCAGCCCGGTCAGCCCGGTCAGCGCTGCGACGGCGATGGTCATCAGCACCGCGGTCACCGCGCCGTCGACGCTGCAGGTCGCCGGCGGGCAGTAATCCAGGAAGGCGAGGGAGAACAGGCTCATCACCGCGCCGGCCCCGCCGATGACCACCGTCAGCACCAGAACGATCACCGAGACCGCCACGTCCGTGGTGTTACGCGGCGGCGGTGCGGGCGGCCAGTACGGCGGCTGCGGATAGCCCATACGCGCCAATGGTATCCGTCTCGACTGTAGGTTCGGGCTGGTGAGCGATGACCGCGATTCTTCCCGGGGCGGCGAACTCGAGCGCCGGCGCGCGCTGACCGAGGACGCCGCCCGGCCCGAAGCGGTGAACAGGCGGCACGCCGCGGGCGGACGCACCGCGCGGGAGAACATCGCCGATCTGGTGGATCCCGGATCGCTGATCGAATACGGCCGGTTCACCGTCGCCGCGCAACGCCGGCGCCGCGAACTCGATGACCTGATCGCCCGCACCCCCGCGGACGGACTGATCGCCGGCACCGCGCGCATCAACGGACACCCGGCCGCGGTGCTGTCCTACGACTACACCGTCCTGGCCGGGACTCAGGGGGTGTTCGGCCACCGCAAGAAGGATCGGCTCTTCGAGATCATCGAGAAGATGCGCCTTCCCACGGTCTTCTTCGCCGAGGGCGGCGGCGGCCGACCCGGTGACACCGACTTTCCGACCATCTCCTCGCTGGAGGTGCGGGCGTTCAAGCTGTGGGCGGCGCTGTCCGGAGTGGTGCCCCGGATCGCGATCGTCAAGGGCAACTGCTTCGCCGGCAACGCCGTGATCGCGGGCTGCTCGGATCTCATCGTGGCCACCGCGGACACCTCCATCGGGATGGGCGGGCCGGCCATGATCGCCGGCGGCGGACTCGGAGAAGTCGCACCCGAGGACGTCGGCCCGATCTCGGTGCAGGCGCCCAACGGAGTCGTCGACGTCGTCGTCGCCGACGAGGCCGAAGCCGTCGCGGTGACCAAGACACTGCTCGGCTACTTCCAGGGGCCGTTGCCGGCCGGCGAGGCGGCCGACCAAAGCCTTTTGCGCACAGCCATTCCCGAGCAGGCGCGGCGGGCCTACCCGGCCAAGCCGATCATCACGACGCTGGCCGACGCGGAATCGGTGACCTTCCTGCGGGAGCGCTTCGCGCCGGAGATGGTCACCGCGCTGGCCCGCATCGACGGCCGTCCCGTCGGGGTCGTCGCCAACAACACCATGGTGATGGTCGGCGCCATCACCGCTGCCGCCGCGGACAAGGCCGCCCGGTTCCTCCAGTTGTGCGACACCTTCGGCCTGCCGATCGTGTCGTTGGTCGACTGCCCCGGCTACATGGTGGGCCCGGCCGCCGAGGCCGACGCTCTGGTGCGCCGGGCCTCGCGCATGCTGGTCGCCGGCGCCGCGCTGCGGACCCCGCTGATCGCGGTGGTGCTGCGGCGCGGCTACGGCCTGGGCGCCCAGGCGATGACCGGCGGCAGCCTGCACGAGCCACTGCTGACCGTGGCGTGGCCGGGCGCGCACCTGGGCCCGATGGGTCTGGAGGGTGCGGTCCGCCTCGGTCTGCGAAAGGAGTTGGAGGCCATCGCCGACGAGGCCGAGCGCGAGGCAGTGGTCCGTCAGGCCACGGCCGCCGCTCAGGACAACGCGACGGCGCTCAATGCGGCCATGCTCTTCGAGATCGATGACGTGATCGACCCCGCCGACACCCGCGCGCTGATCTCGGCGACCCTGGCCGCGTCCGCCGTCCGCGGCGATCTGCCGCCGGCTCGCCGCTTCGTCGACACGTGGTGAATCGGGTCGCCACGTGGTGAATTAGGGTGAGTCGCTGTGCGAGTCCTCGTGATCGGATCCGGTGCCCGCGAACACGCCTTGCTGCAGGCGCTGCGCAAGGACCCGGGGGTGGACTTTCTTGCGGTGGCGCCGGGTAATGCCGGCACCGCGACCGTCGCCGAACAACACGACGTCGACGCGACCTCACCGCAGGATGTCACCGACCTCGCCAGACGGCTGGCCGTCGACCTCGTGGTCATCGGCCCGGAGGTGCCACTGGTTCGCGGTGTCGCCGACGGGTTGCGCGCGGCGGGGATCGCCTGTTTCGGACCGTCCCGGGACGCCGCCCGCATCGAGGGGTCGAAAGCCTTCGCCAAGGACGTGATGGCCGCGGCGGGCGTGCGTACCGCGGTCAGCGAGACCGTTGACACCCCGGCGCGACTGGACGCCGCACTCGACCGGTTCGGGCCGCCCGCCGGGCAGCAGGCTTGGGTGGTCAAGGACGACGGACTGGCGGCCGGCAAGGGCGTGGTGGTGACCGCCGATCGTGACGTCGCCCGCGCGCACGCCGCCGGGCTGCTCGACGGCGGGCACCCGGTGCTGCTGGAGTCGTTCCTCGACGGACCCGAGGTCTCGCTGTTCTGTCTGGTCGACGGCGCCACCGTCGTCCCACTGCTGCCGGCCCAGGACTTCAAGCGGGTGGCCGACAACGACGCCGGGCCCAACACCGGCGGGATGGGCGCCTACGCCCCGTTGCCGTGGCTGCCCGCCGAGCTGACCGCCCAGATCGTCCGTGACGTCGTCGAGCCGGTGGCCGCGGAGATGGTCAAGCGCGGCTGCCCCTTCAACGGCCTGCTGTACGCGGGTCTGGCGATGACGTCCCAGGGGCCGTCGGTGGTCGAATTCAATTGCCGCTTCGGCGATCCCGAGACCCAGGCGGTGCTGGCACTGCTGGAATCCCCGCTCGGTGAAGTGTTGTACGCCACCGCCACCGGAACGCTGGCCGATGTTCCGGCGCTGCACTGGCACGACGGCTACGCGGTCACCGTCGTGGTGGCGGCCGAGAACTATCCGGGACGGCCGCGGATCGGTGACGTCATCACCGGTGCGGAAGGCCCCGGGGTGCTGCACGCCGGCACCGCCCGTCGTGAGGACGGCGCCGTCGTCTCGGCCGGCGGCCGGGTGCTGTCGGTGGTCGGAACCGGAACCGATCTTCTCGCCGCACGGGAGCAGGCCTACCGGATTCTGGACTCAATCCGGTTGGCGGGCAGCCACTTCCGCACCGACATCGGCCTGGCAGCCGCGGAGGGCCGGATCCAGTTGTAAGCCGCCGACGGTCACGCCGTCAGCAGCGGAGCCATCCAGGCGATCTCCGCGGGCAGTTGCGAACTCCAGAAGCCGGCGTCGTGCCCGCCGGGGGAGAAGCCGCCAGCCGGCGGATGCGGCAGCTGGCCGATGAACTGTTTGGTGGCCGCATAGAACGGATCGCTGTCGCCGCAGTCGATGCGAATCGGTATGGCCCCCAAGGCCGGCAGGCCCCACACGCTGTTGGCGGAATAGTCGGCGGCGCCGTCGAAAGCACCCGGCGCCGTCGCCCCCGGCGAGAGCCACAGCGCCGGACTCACCGCGCAGATCGCCGCGGTGCGGGCGGGTCCGAGTCGTCCGCCGAGCAGCAGTGCTCCGTAGCCGCCCATCGACCAGCCGAGGAAGGCGACCCGGGAGGTGTCGAGACCCTTCTGACTCAGCATGGGCAGCAGCTCGCCCAGCACCATGGCGCCGGAGTCCTCCCCGGAGGAGCGTTGATGCCAGTAGCTTCCGCCGCCGTCAACGGCGACCACGGCAAACGGCGGCAGGCCCGCCGCGACGGCTTGCGCGAGCCCTTGTTCGACACCGCCGGCCATCACCGAGGCGGCATCGCTGCCCTTGCCGTGCAGCGCGATCACCGGGCGAAGCGGCCCGGTCTGTCCGGGTGGGCGGGCGATCGCCCAGTTGGTCTGCGCGCCGCCGCGAGCAGCGGAGATGAACGACCCGGTCATCATCGTCGGCGCCGCGAGAGGGTCCGCGCCGGCCGGGAACGCCCGTTGCGTCACACCCACCGCAGCAGCCCCGATAGCACCAGCGCCGAGGCGCAGAACAGTGCGGCGATTGATACTCGGCATGCGGTCATCCTGCCGAAAGGAGACCACTTCGGGCAAAGCGCACTGCCGGACGGGACCCGACTGGCAGCATGGCGGAGGTGACCTCAGCGGTGACGCCCAAAGGCGAACGGCGGCGGTACGCGCTTGTCACCGCGGCCGCCGATTTGTTGTGCCAGGGCGGGTTCGAGGCCGTGACGCATCGCGCCGTCGCGCAGCGCGCCGGATTGCCACTGGCGTCGACCACCTACTACTTCTCCTCATTGGAGGATCTCGTCGAGGCGGCCACCGAACACATCGGGGCGGTGGAGGCCACGGCTCTGCAGGACCGGTTGCACGAACTGCCGCGCCGGCGCCGCGGCGCCGACGCCACCGCCGAACTCGTTCTCGATCTGCTGGCCGGTGAACCGACCAGTGAACAACTCATCTGCCGCTATGAGCGTTACATCGCCTGTGCGCGGCATCCGTCGTTGCGCGGGGTGGAACGGCGACTTCAGGAGCAGCGGGTGCGGGCGGTTGCCGAGGCGGTGGCCCGATCCGGTCGCAGCGCGCGGGTGGACATGGTCACCGCGTTGGTGCGCGCGGTGGACGGCGCGGTGATCTCCGCGCTGGCGGCCGGGGAGAGCGATCCCCGCCGTGCCGCCCGAGCCACCCTCGTCGACGTGATCGACGCGCTCGCACCGATCGACTCGCGGAGTGGTGGATGGACCTCAGTGGCCTGACGCGTCCGGTCACCGACCTGCTCGACGGTGCGATGGATCGCGCCCCGGTACTCGGTTACACCAGGATCGGCTCGGGTCTGCGCCGGCACTGGTGGCCGGCCGACCCGGCGCCCGATTCGCTGGCCGGCAAGCGGGTGGTCGTCAGCGGTGCGACCGCCGGAATCGGACTTCAGATGGCCCGGGCGTTCGCCGGTCTGGGGGCGACGGTTCACCTGCTGGGCCGCGATCCGGACAAGGTGCGTCGCTGCGTGCGGGAGATCACCGCCGAGTTCCCGGCCGCCGAGGTTGTGGGCGAGGTGTGCGACGTCTCCGATCTCGGCGAGGTGGCCGACTGGACCGCGGGTTTCGCCAATCGGGTGCCCGCTCTCAACGGATTGGTGCACAACGCCGGACTGATGCCCAAACAACGGCACGTGACCGGGCAGGGCCACGAATTGCAGTTGGCCACACACGTTCTCGGCCCGCAACTGATGACCGAGCGGCTGCTTCCGTTGCTGCGCGCTGCGCGCGGGGCCTCGGTGGTGTTCGTATCGTCCGGCGGCATGTACAGCACCCCGCTGGTGATCGACGACCTGGAGTACCGCAAGGACTACAACGGTGTGCGCGCCTATGCCCGCACCAAGCGCATGCAGGTGGTGCTCGCCGACGCATGGGCCCGACGGCTGTCCGGAACCGACGTCCGGGTGGAGAGCATGCATCCGGGCTGGGTGGACACCCCCGGTGTGGCCGAGTACCTGCCGCGGTTCCGGATCGTCACCAAGCCACTGCTGCGCGACCTGGCCGACGGCGCCGACACCGCGGTCTGGCTGGTGGCCACCCGCCCACCGTCCAAGCCGGGCCACTTCTGGCACGACCGCGCCCAGCGTCCGACCACCTTCGGCTGGCAGCGCCATGAGAGTCAGGCCACGGTGCGACGGTTCCTGTCCGAAGTCAGTGCGATGACGGGGACGCCGGACACCTGGGTGTGACGATGCAGCCGGTGTCGACGTCGCCGTAGACGGTCACATCCCGCGGGCGCTGCGTCGCGAAGAGCGCGATGTAGGCGCACAGCACCGCATCGACCGGATCCTCGGCCCGGCGCAACTGCGCCTTGCGGGTGGCATCGTGCACCGACGCCTTCAGCTCCGCCCAACCGGTCGAGCCGGCTGTCTCCAAACCGTCGAGTCCCTCGATGAAGGTCATGAGCCGCAACAACTCTGAACGTAGTTCGGCGAATTCCCGGCCGGACTTGTTCTTGTACTTCAGCGTCCGTTCCAGCCCGAAGAGCGTCACGGCGGCGGCGTGCGGATAGACCTCGAGACCTTTGCGCAGGGACGGTGAGCGGGGATCGAGATCAAGGTTCAACACTCGGCACAGCCGAGCGCCGCGGCCGCCGTCGGCGAACCACGCCAATCCGGTGTTGGCCGGGTGTGCCCCGGCGTCGAACCGGCGGAAGTCACGGTTCAGGGCGGCTTCGCACGGCCGGGTCCCGGTGGGGTTGGTGACCACCAGTGGCGCGTCGAACGCGACCACGACATCACCGGCCAGATAGGGGTCCAGTCCGGCGAGGATCTCGGCGTCGGAGACGGCCGCGCCCACGTGACGGAGCACGCCGTCGGCGTCGACGGCGGCCACTCCGGTCGGATTGCGCTCACCCCAGGCGAGGTCGACCCCGACGAAGTACACAACCCAAACCGTAAGCTGTGCGTTCGTGACGCGCCCCGCCATTCCAGATGTACTGGCCAACCGCTACGCCAGCGCCGCGATGGTGGCCATCTGGTCGCCCCAGGCCAAGATCGTCGCCGAGCGCCGGCTGTGGCTCGCCGTGCTGCGCGCCCAGCGCGAACTCGGCGTCGAGGTGCCCGAGGCTGCGATCGCCGACTACGAACGGGTGCTCGAGAACGTCGACCTCGGCTCGATCGCCGACCGCGAGCGGGTGACCCGCCATGACGTGAAGGCCCGCATCGAGGAGTTCAACGCACTGGCCGGGCACGAGCACGTGCACAAGGGGATGACCAGTCGCGATCTCACCGAGAACGTCGAGCAGATGCAGATCCGGCAGTCGCTGGAACTCGTCCATGCGCACGGCGTCGCCGTCGCCGCCCGGCTCGCCGACCGGGCCGTGGCCTATCGCGATGTGGTGATGGCCGGCCGCAGCCACAACGTCGCCGCGCAAGCGACCACGTTGGGAAAGCGCTTCGCCTCCGCGGCGGAGGAGACGCTGATCGCGCTGAGGCGGATCCGCGAACTGCTCGACCGCTACCCGCTGCGCGGGATCAAGGGCCCGATGGGCACTGCGCAGGACATGCTCGATCTGTTCGACGGGGACACCGCACGGATGGCTGAGTTGGAACGCCGGGTCGCCGAGCACCTCGGCTTCACCGCCGTGCTCGACAGCGTCGGCCAGGTTTACCCGCGGTCGCTGGACCACGATGTGCTCTCGGCCCTGGTGCAACTCGGCGCCGGACCGTCGTCGATGGCGCACACCATCCGGCTGATGGCCGGCCACGAGCTGGTCACCGAGGGCTTCGCTGAAGGACAGGTCGGTTCCTCGGCCATGCCGCACAAGATGAACACCCGAAGCTGCGAGCGGGTCAACGGCCTGCAGGTGGTGCTGCGCGGATTCGCCTCGATGACCGCCGAACTTGCTGGGGCGCAATGGAATGAGGGCGATGTCTTCTGTTCGGTGGTGCGCCGGGTCGCGCTGCCGGACGCGTTCTTCGCCGTCGACGGCCAGATCGAGACCTTCCTCACCGTGCTCGACGAATTCGGCGCCTACCCCGCGGTGATCCAGCGGGAACTGGACCGCTATCTGCCGTTCCTGGCGACCACCAAGGTGCTGATCGCCGCGGTGCGCGCGGGCATGGGCCGCGAAGCCGCGCACGAGGTGATCAAGGAGCACGCGGTCGCCGTCGCGCTGGCCATGCGTGAGCGCGGCGCCGAACCGGATCTGCTGGACCGCCTCGCCGCCGACCCGCGACTGCCCCTGGACCGGGCCGCACTGGAGGCCGCACTTGCCGACAAGGCGTCCTTCACCGGTGCGGCGGGAGATCAGGTGGACCGGGTCGTCGCGGCGGTCGGGGAGTTGGCCGCTGCCCACCCCGCCGCCGCCGCGTACCACCCCGGCGCCATCCTCTAGCCCCCCGGGGAACTTCGGCGCGCTTTTCGTCGCTCAGCGACGATTAACGCGCCGAAATTGCGGCGCGGATCTCGCTGAGTACCCGCTCGGGCTGCGAGGTGATGTCCAGCCAGGTGAACCGCAGGACCTGCCAACCCTGCAGGGCGAGCCAGTTCTGCCGCTTACGGTCGTTCTGAAAGGCCGGCTGATCGCTGTGAAATGCCCAGCCGTCGATCTCGATGGCCACCCGCTGCCGCATAAAGGCGATGTCGATGACGTACGGCCCGACCGAGAAGTTGGCGCACCAGCCGTCGATGCGCGCACCGCGCAGCAGTTGGATCACCAGCCGCTCGGCCTCCGACCTGGCTCCACCGGAGGCGGCCTGCAGCATCCGGCGCGCCGCACCCGCTCCGTAGCGGCCCTGGTTGCGGATGTGCGCCCGCTGCAGATCGGCCAACCCGACGCGGCGTTGCAGGGCTGAGTCCATGATCTTCGGACCCCCACCTCTACGGGCGGAGGCCTCCAGCACGGTCAGCGCCAAGCCGGTCACCCGAAGCCCGCGGTCCTCGAAGATGTCCTGATCCTTGAGGTCGCGCCGGCGCACTCTGACGCCGGCCGCGCCGCGCCCGTGGCTGTTGCGCGGCACGGTCACTTCGCACTCACTCGGTTCGATCGCCATCAGCCCAAGCCACCACGCGGCCGTCAGCCCGCTTGCCGTCGCATTGGCGCCATGGCCCCACACGGCGGACCGGATGCGAGCCGCAGTGCTGAAGGGCCGATCGTCGGCGAAGTAGACGCCTGGCCCGCACCGTCGCCAGTGCCCGGATCGCACCCTGCGCACTACGGCGGAGTGGCTCAGTCCGCTGCGCCGGGCCTGTGCGAGTGTGATGACGCCGTCCTGGCGGCGTAAGTAGTCATCGAGCATGCCCGGTTTGACGGGTAAGGGGCCCAACCCGTTCCAAGTCGGCGCGGATTTCGTCGCTCAGCGACGATTAGCGCGCCGAAGTCACCCGCGCCACGCCCGCCGAACGCAATTCCAACGCGGCCAGCCCGCGGACGGCGTCGGGGTCCTGCACTCGCCAGGCCCCGACCGGGTCGGCGCTGACCTCGGTGAGCTTGCGCAACGGCCGGTTCGCCAGCGCCCGCAACGCCAGCAGTTGCTCACCGGCCGGCGTCTGCGCCAGCGCGATCACCGTCCACTTGCGCCGGAAGAACCTGATCCTCAGGAACAGCCACGGCATCCCGATCGCCAGGATGGGCGGGGACGCCACCGCGATCGCCAGCAGCACCGCCAGCCAGATCGCGGTGCCGTGCAGGTTCTCACCGGCCCCGGCCAGACCGACTGCCGCCTCACTGGCCGCCCGCAGCGGTGTGGAGATCGCATCGCCGACCAACGGGATCCGGTGCGCGCTCTCGCCCGCCGAGTCCAGGTTGTCGGCGATGCCGTTGGCCCCGTCCTGAACCTGGGTGCCCACGGTGGCGATGGCGGCCACCGCGTGGTGCACGGCCAGGCCGACGACGATCCACACCCCGATCCAGGCGGCCACCAGCACGTCGCTGAGCAACTGGGCGGTCAGCCGCGCCGGCGTGGTGGCATACGGCAGGAAGCGCGATTTCATGCCTTCGATCCCAACACAGCGCGGCCGCCCATGAAGGCCGGACCCGAT
Source organism: Mycolicibacterium sp. (assembly GCF_017853185.1). Classification (GTDB taxonomy): domain Bacteria; phylum Actinomycetota; class Actinomycetes; order Mycobacteriales; family Mycobacteriaceae; genus Mycobacterium. Next base: position 35,130 of record NZ_JAFMJZ010000005.1, on the reverse strand, counting down.
TGCCGGGCTCCTCAGCGCCTCGCTTCGCTGCGCCGCATCGTCACCCGGCTAGGCTGACGCGGTGCGTCCTGCCCTGACCGATTACCGACACCTGGCCAGCGGCAAAGTCCGCGAGCTCTACGCAATCGACGACGAGCACCTGCTGTTCGTCGCGTCCGACCGGATCTCGGCCTTCGACTTCATCCTCGACACCGCCATTCCGGACAAGGGCCGGATCCTGACGGCGATGAGCGTCTTCTTCTTCGGCCTGGTGGACGCCCCGAACCACCTGGCCGGCCCGCCGGACGACCCGCGAATTCCGGCCGAGGTTCTGGGGCGAGCCCTGGTGGTCCGGCGCCTCGACATGATGCCGGTGGAGTGCGTGGCGCGCGGCTACCTCACCGGATCAGGGTTGCTCGACTATCAGGGCACCGGCGCGGTGTGCGGCATCGAACTGCCCGCCGGTCTGGTGGAGGCCAGCAGGTTCGACCAGCCGCTGTTCACCCCGGCCACCAAGGCCGAACTCGGTGAGCACGACGAGAACATCTCGTTCGACCGGGTCGTCGAACTCGTCGGGGCACAGCGCGCCGCGCAACTGCGCGACCTGACGCTGCAGACCTACCGGCAGGCCGCCGACCATGCTCTGAGCAAGGGCGTGATCATCGCCGACACCAAGTTCGAGTTCGGCGCCGACGCCGACGGTCGCCTGGTGCTGGCCGATGAGGTCTTCACACCGGACTCCTCCCGGTACTGGCCGGCCGACAGCTATAAGGAGGGTGTCGTGCAGCCCAGCTTCGACAAGCAGTTCGTGCGTAACTGGCTGACCGGTCCGGAATCCGGTTGGGATCGGCACGGATCCACCCCTCCGCCGCCGCTGCCCGACGACATCGTCACGGCCACCCGGGAGCGTTATATCGAGGCCTACGAACGCATTTCGGGGCTGAAGTTCGCGGACTGGATCGGCGCGGACGCGTGAGCGCACCGGCACCGAAGCGGGTCGAGACCCGGCGTCAGCACCACGACGACGTCTTCGTCGACCACTACGAGTGGATGCGGGACAAGTCCGACCCCGAGGTCATCGCCCATCTCGAGGCGGAGAACGCGCACGTCGAGGAGGAGACGGAGTATCTGGAGCCGTTGCGGCAGAAGATCTTCGATGAGATCAAGGCCCGTACCAAGGAGACCGACCTCTCGGTGCCGGTACGTCGCGACGACTGGTGGTACTACGGGCGCAGTTTCGAGGGCAAGCAGTACGGCGTGCACTGCCGGTGCCCGATCGCGGGACCGGACGACTGGAGCCCGCCGGTTCTCGACGAACACACCGACATACCCGGTGAGCAGATCCTGCTCGACGAGAACATCGAAGCCGAAGGCCACGACTATTTCTCCGTCGGGGCGGCCAGTGTCAGCCCGGACGGAGCCGTGCTGGCGTACTCGGTCGACGTGGTCGGTGATGAGCGGTACACATTGCGGTTCAAGGACTTACGCACCGGTGAGCTGTATCCCGACAGCGTCTCCGGAATCGCCGCCGGGGTGACCTGGGCCACCGACAATGCGACGACGTATTACACGACCGTCGACGACGCCTGGCGGCCCGACACCGTCTGGCGGCACCGGCTTGGTGCGGCGGAACCAGACGAGCAGGTCTTCCACGAGCCGGATCAACGGTTCTGGGTCGCGGTCGGGCGCAGCCGCTCCAACGCCTACATCGTCATCGTCGCCGGTTCGGCGGTCACCTCCGAGATCAGGCTCGCCGAGGCGGGCGATCCGGCGGCTGAGTTCACCGTCGTCCTACCGCGCCGCGACGGTGTCGAGTACACCGTCGAGCACGCCGTGATCGACGGCGAGGACCGGTTCCTGATCCTGCACAACGACGGCGCGGTGAACTTCACCCTCGTCGAGGCCCCGGTCGACGATCCGACCAGGCAGACCACCCTGATCCCGGCTCGCGAGGACGTCCGCCTCGAAGGCGTGGACGCGTTCGCCGATCGGATCGTCGTCCACTACCGGCGCGAGGGACTGCCCACCATCGAGGTGTGGCCACTGGTGCCGGGCGCCGGGTACGGAACCCCGGAGCAGATCGGCTTCGACTCCGAACTCATGGCCTGCGGCATGGCCGGCAACCCGAACTGGGAATCACCCCGGCTGCGCATCGGGGCGACCTCGTTCGTCACCCCGATGCGGATCTACGACATCGTGATGGCGACCGGCGAGCGCATCCTGCTGCGGGAGCAACCCGTCCTCGGTGACTATCGCCCGCAGGATTACGTCGAGCGCCGGGACTGGGCGCATGCGCCGGACGGAACCCGGATCCCGATATCGCTGATCCACCGCGCCGGTCTGCAGTTCCCGGCGCCGACGGTGCTCTACGGGTATGGCGCCTACGAGTCGAGCGAGGATCCGCGCTTCTCCATCGCCACGCTCTCGCTGCTGGACCGCGGGATGGTGTTCGCCATCGCCCACGTCCGCGGTGGGGGAGAGATGGGCCGGCTCTGGTACGAGGGCGGCAAGCTGCTGGAGAAGAAGAACACCTTCGCCGACTTCATCTGCGCGGCAAGGCATCTGGTCGACACCGGGCTGACCCGCCCGCAGAACCTGGTGGCATTGGGCGGAAGTGCGGGCGGTCTGCTGATGGGGGCGGTGGCCAACATGGCGCCGGAACTGTTCGCCGGAATCCTGGCCCAGGTGCCCTTCGTGGATCCGTTGACGACGATCCTGGATCCGACCCTGCCGTTGACCGTCACCGAGTGGGACGAGTGGGGCAATCCGTTGGAGGACTCCGACGTTTACTTCTACATGAAGTCCTACTCGCCGTACGAGAACGTCGAAGCCAAGGAGTACCCGGCGATCCTGGCGATGACGTCGCTCAACGACACCCGGGTGTTCTACGTCGAACCGGCGAAATGGGTTGCCGCACTGCGGCATCACAAGACCGATGAACGCCCCGTCCTGCTGCGCACCCAGATGGCCGCCGGGCACGGCGGTATCAGTGGCCGTTACGAGCGGTGGAAGGAAGCGGCGTTCCAGTACGCCTGGTTGCTGGCCACTGCCGACCCGGATCGGTTCGGCAGGGCCGCAGCGCAAGCCTGAGCTACGTCCCGCTGGCGGTGGTGGCGATGCCGCCGTCGACCGGGATGATCGCGCCGTTGAGATAGGAACCGGCCCGGCTGGCGAGGAACACCGCGATGCCGGCCATATCGTCGTCGCGGCCGATCCGGCGCAATGGCGCGGCCGCCGCGATCGCATCGCCGAAGGCGTCCAGGGTCGCGGCCATCATCTTGGACGGGAACGGCCCGGGCGCCACTGCGTTGACGGTGATGTGCTGGGGACCAAGCTCTTTGGCGAGCACCCGGGTCAGCTGGTGCACCGCGGCCTTGCTCGCCGAATACGAGTAGGTGGGCATCGTGCTGACCTGGATTCCGTCGATGCTGCCGATGTTGATGATCCGGGCGGGATCGTCCGCGGTACCGGCCCGGCGCAGTGCGGGCAGGAGTTCCTGAACCATCCAGAACGGCGATTTGACGTTGAGGTCGAGCACCCGGTCCCAGGCCGCAGCGGGAAACTTCTCCAGCGGCTCACCCCAGGTGGCCCCGGCGTTGTTGACCAGGATGTGCAGGGTGTCGGTCTCGGCCAGCACCTCGGCGGCAAGCCGTGCGCACTCCTCCTGCCGGGACAGGTCGGCCGCGATGCCGCGCACCGGCCCGAACCCGGCGAGTTGCTCGACCGCGTCGGCGACCGCGTCGGCCTTACGGGAACTGATCACCACCGTGGCACCGGCCTGCAGCAGCCCGCGGGCGATCATCATCCCGATGCCCCGGGTGCCGCCGGTGACCACTGCGGTCTTGCCCTTCAGGCCGAACAGACGTTCCAGATCCGCTGCGCTCATGCTCAGAACCGTACCGACTTCTCTTCGGTCAGTACCCGGAAGTCGGTGTCGGTCATCTCGGTCAGTCGTCCGTAGTAGATGCCGCGGGCTTCCGGCGCGATGATGCCCTGATGGATCGGGACCGCGTGCCGGGGCGCCACCGCGCGCAGGTAGTCGACCGCCTCGGAGATCTTCATCCAGGGTGCGGCGGCCGGGGTGGCGAGCACCTCGATCTCCTCGTCCGGCACGAACAGCGCGTCGCCCGGGTGCATCAGCTTCGCCGGATGCGTTGCGTCACCGAGCAGATAGGAGATGTTGTCGATCACCGGGATCTCGGGATGGATGACGGCATGGCGGCCGCCGACACCGCGCACGGTCAGGCCGTCGACAGTGAACTCATCGCCGGCATGCACTGCATGCCAATCGCCGCCGAGCATCGCCGCGGTCTGCGGATCGGCGTAGAGCGCCGCCTGAGGATTGGCCTCGACCAAAGCGGGTAACCGCTGTGGGTCGGCGTGATCGGGATGTTGATGGGTGATGAGGATGGCGGTGAGACCGGTGATGCCCTCGAACCCGTGCGAGAAGTTGCCCGGATCGAAGAGCACCCGTGCGACACCGAAGTCCGCGAGCAGGCATGAATGACCGAAATGCGTCAATTCCATGCTTACGATTGTGCGCCAAAGGAGGCGTCGAGTTGCGGATAGCCCTCACAGTGGTCCTAGCGGCCGCCGGTCTCGTGTTCGCTGCGCCTGCCCCCGCGGACCCGACGGTGAATGGGCCGACCGGTACCTGCCCGCCCGCCTGCAACCGCATTCCGGACTCCGCCTGGATCAGCCCCTCGGCCATTCCGTTGGACGCCCGTTACGGATGGCAGCCGCTGGCCGGGCTCGCCGTGACCGCGCGTGTGCCCCGGTTCCGCTTCGAAGAGTTGTGCGGCAGCGCGCCGGCGCCGCAGGATCCCCGCACCTACGCCGTCGCCGAACGCTCGGTGATCACCCATCCCGACGGGCAGTGGCAACTCCAGGCGCAGATCGTGCATTGGCAGGGTGAGACCTGGCGGGGCGGTGAACTGGCCCGCGGCGCGATGGCGGCCGCGGCCGCGTCCCTGCGCGCCTGCCAACTGACCAACCCGGGCGCTTCGCCGTCGATCACCCTGGAGGAGCCGGACCGGTTGGCCGCGGTGATCAGCGGGCCGGTGATTCTGCATCAGTACCTGCTGGCCGACCCGGTCAGCAGCACCGTCACCGAACTGGCCCTGTGGGCGGCCGCCCCGCCGGCGGCGCCGTATCAGACGGTCTCGGATGCAACGGTCCTCGAGGCGCTGGGCGCTCCGCTGTGCAGCGCCTACCTCGGCTCCTGCCGGTGACCCGGCCGTCCACGACCGGGCAGTAGGATCTGACTCGCACCGTCCCCCAGACCAGAGGAGCCACGTGGCCCGGGTAGTTGTCAACGTGATGCCCAAAGCCGAGATTCTGGATCCGCAGGGTCAGGCCATCGGCGGAGCCCTGGGTCGGCTCGGCCACCGTGGGGTTTCCGATGTGCGGCAGGGCAAGCGGTTCGAACTCGAAGTCGACGACACCGTGACCGACGACGAACTCGCCGAGATCGCCGAGTCGTTGTTGGCCAACACCGTCATCGAGGACTGGTCGGTCACCCGGGACCCGGCATGAGCGCCCGCGTCGGCGTCATCACCTTCCCCGGCACCCTCGACGACGTCGACGCCGCCCGCGCCGTCCGACTGGCCGGCGCCGAGGCGGTCAGCCTGTGGCACGCCGACCATGACCTCAAGGGTGTCGACGCGGTCGTCGTTCCCGGCGGCTTCTCCTACGGCGACTACCTCCGTTGCGGCGCCATCGCCAAGTTCGCCCCGGTGATGACCGAGGTCATTGACGCCGCCGGCCGTGGGATGCCGGTGCTGGGGATCTGCAACGGATTTCAGGTGCTCTGCGAGGCCGGCCTGCTGCCGGGCGCACTCGCCCGCAACTCCGGACTGCACTTCATCTGCCGCGACGTCTGGCTGAAGGTCGACTCGGTCAACACCGCGTGGACGTCGCGTTACGAGTCCGGGGCGGAGTTACTGATTCCGCTCAAATCCGGCGAAGGCCGTTACGTGGCAAGCGAATCGGTGCTCGACGAACTCGAGGGTGAAGGCCGGGTGGCGTTCCGCTACGTCGAGAACCTCAACGGCTCGATGCGCGATATCGCCGGCATCAGTTCCGCCAACGGACGGGTGGTCGGTCTGATGCCGCACCCCGAGCACGCCACCGAAGCGCTCACCGGTCCGTCCGACGACGGTCTGGGAATGTTCTACTCGGCACTCGACGCCGTGCTGACCGCCGGCGCCTAGATCAGATGGTCATCTCCACGGCGGCGACACCGCAGGGCCTGTGTGAGTTCATCGACGCATCGCCCTCGCCCTTTCACGTCTGCGCGACGGTCGCCGACCGGCTGACCCGGGCCGGGTTCACCGAACTCTCCGAAACCGATCGCTGGGACCGGGAAGCCGGCCGGTTCTTCACGGTGCGGGCCGGATCGCTGGTCGCCTGGAAAAGCGAAGGAAGTCAGGCCCGTCCGTTCCGGATCGTCGGCGCGCACACCGACAGTCCGAACCTGCGCGTCAAACAGCACCCGGACCGGGTGGTGGCCGGCTGGCAGGTGGTCGCCCTGGAGCCCTACGGCGGGGCGTGGCTGAACTCCTGGCTGGACCGCGATCTCGGACTCAGCGGCCGGCTCTCGGTGCGGGATCGCGGCACACCCGGCGGGGTGGCCGACCGGCTGGTGCGGATCGACGAGCCGATCCTGCGGGTCCCGCAACTGGCGATCCATCTGGCCGAGGACCGTGGATCGCTCAGCCTGGATCCGCAGCGACACCTCAACGCGGTCTGGGGAACCGGAGACCGGCCACGCTCGCTGCTGGGGTTCGTCGCGGAACGTGCCGGGCTCGATCCCGACGATCTGCTCTCCGCCGATCTGATGACCCACGATCTGACGCCGTCGCGGCTGACCGGTGCCGGCGAGGAGTTCGTCAGCGCGGCGAGGCTGGACAACCAGGGCACCTGCTACGCCGGTCTGGAGGCCTTCCTGGCCGCCGAACCGGGTGACCACATCCCGGTGCTCGCGCTGTTCGACCATGAGGAGGTGGGCTCGACCTCCGATCACGGCGCCCAGTCCGACCTGCTGATCACCACCCTGGAACGGATCGTGCTGACGGCCGGTGGCGGCCGCGAGGACTTCCTGCGGCGCCTGACCGGATCCATGGTGGCCTCCGGCGACATGGCGCACGCCACCCATCCCAACTACCCGGAACGGCACGAGCCCGGTCACCCCATCGCGATCAACGGCGGTCCGGTGCTCAAGGTGCAGCCGAACCTGCGCTACGCCACCGACAGCCGAACCGCCGCGGCCTTCGAGCTGGCCTGCCGCCGCGCCGGAGTGCCGCTGCAGCGCTACGAGCACCGCGCCGACCTGCCCTGCGGGTCGACGATCGGGCCGATGACGGCGGCGCGCACCGGTATCCCGACGGTCGATGTGGGCGCGCCGCAACTGGCCATGCACTCAGCGCGCGAGCTGATGGGATCGGCCGACGTGGTTGCTTACGCCGCCGCGCTGCGGGCCTTCCTGACGCCCGAATAAGCTGTGCCGGTGACCGTCGACACCGTCGCGCATGCGGCCGCCACCCCTGACCACCCCCAGCCCTACCGGGAGCTCGGTCTCAAGGACGACGAGTATCAGCGCATCCGCGACATCCTCGGCCGTCGGCCCACCGATGCCGAGCTCGCGATGTACTCGGTGATGTGGAGCGAGCACTGCTCCTACAAGTCCTCCAAGGTGCATCTGCGCTACTTCGGCGAGACCACCACCGACGAGATGCGTGCAGGGATGCTGGCCGGTATCGGCGAGAACGCCGGCGTGGTCGACATCGGCGACGGCTGGGCGGTCACCTTCAAGGTCGAGTCGCACAACCATCCGTCCTATGTGGAGCCGTATCAGGGCGCGGCCACCGGTGTCGGCGGAATCGTCCGCGACATCATGGCGATGGGCGCCCGCCCGGTGGCGGTGATGGACCAGTTGCGGTTCGGCGCCGCCGACGCCCCGGACACCCGCCGGGTGCTCGACGGTGTGGTGCGCGGTATCAGCGGATACGGCAATTCGCTGGGCCTGCCGAACATCGGCGGCGAGACGATCTTCGACGCCTCCTACGCGGGCAACCCGTTGGTCAACGCGATGTGTGTGGGCGTGCTCCGCAAGGAGGACCTGCACCTGGCATTCGCCTCCGGCACCGGCAACAAGATCATCCTGTTCGGCGCGCGCACCGGACTCGACGGCATCGGCGGGGTGTCGGTGCTGGCGTCGGACACCTTCGCCGGTGACGAGTCCGGCGCGGGCCGCAAGAAGCTGCCCAGTGTGCAGGTCGGCGACCCGTTCATGGAGAAGGTGCTCATCGAGTGCTGCCTGGAGCTCTACGCCGCCCGCCTGGTGGTCGGCATCCAGGATCTCGGCGGTGCCGGATTGTCCTGCGCCACATCGGAACTCGCCTCGGCCGGCGACGGCGGCATGACCATCGAACTGGACGCGGTCCCGTTGCGCGCGGCGAACATGAGTCCCGCCGAGATCCTCTCCAGTGAGTCCCAGGAACGCATGTGCGCCGTAGTCACTCCGGAGAACGTCGGGGCGTTCATGGCGGTATGCCGCAAGTGGGACGTGCTGGCCTCGGTGATCGGAGAGGTCGCCGATGGGGACCGGCTGAAGATCACCTGGCACGGCGAGACCGTCGTCGACGTCCCGCCGCGCACGGTCGCCCACGAGGGCCCGATCTACCAGCGCCCGCTGCAACGGCCCGACACCCAGGACGCGCTCAACGCGGACACCACCGCGGGTCTGCCGCGTCCGAAGACCGGCGACGAACTGCGCGCGACTCTGCTTGCGCTGCTGGGCAGTCCGCACCTGTGCAGCCGGGCCTTCATCACCGAGCAGTACGACCGGTACGTGCGGGGCAACACCGTGCTGGCCGAGCACGCCGACGGCGGGGTGTTGCGCATCGACGAGGAGACCGGCCGCGGGATCGCGGTGGCCACCGACGCCTCCGGTCGCTACACCCAACTGGACCCGTACGCCGGGGCGCAGTTGGCGCTGGCCGAGGCCTACCGCAACGTCGCGGTCACCGGTGCGACCCCGATCGCGGTGACCAACTGCCTGAACTTCGGCTCCCCGGAGGATCCGGGCGTGATGTGGCAGTTCTCCCAGGCGGTGCGCGGCCTCGCCGACGGCTGTGCGGCCCTTGGCATTCCGGTCACCGGCGGCAATGTCAGCTTCTACAACCAGACCGGGGCCACCCCGATCCTGCCGACACCGGTGGTCGGCGTGCTCGGGGTGATCGACGACGTGCACCGTCGCATTCCCACCGCCCTGGGCACCGAACCCGGTGAGACGTTGTATCTGCTCGGCGACACCCGTGACGAGTTCGACGGTTCGATCTGGGCCCAGGTGACCGCCGATCATCTCGGCGGCCTGCCGCCGAAGGTGGATCTGGATCGGGAGAGGCTGCTCGGTGAGGTTCTGGTCGCCGGATCCCGTGACGGCATGGTCTCGGCCGCCCACGACCTGAGCGAGGGCGGCCTGATTCAGGCGATCGTCGAGTCATCGCTGGCCGGCGAATGTGGTTGCCGCATCGTGCTTCCGGAAGGGGTCGACCCGTTCGTCTTCCTCTTCTCCGAGTCCGCCGGGCGGGTGCTGGTCGCGGTGCCGCGCACCGAGGAGAGCCGGTTCGCTGCGATGTGCGAGGCGCGTGCGCTGCCGGCGACCCGGATCGGGGTCTCCGACAGTGGATCGGCCGCGGTCGAGGTCCAGGATCTCTTCACCGTCAGTCTGGAGGAACTGCGCAGCACCTCCGAAGGGGTGCTGCCCGGTCTCTTCGGATGAGGCACTCCCTGGGGTCCTGGATGCTGAGTCTGCTGCGTCTGGACTTCACCGGTATCGCCTTCTCGACGCTGTTCTTCTGCCTGTCGCTGACCCCCTCGCTGATGCCGCGGGACTGGTTCATGGCCGGTCTGATCGGCGGAATCAACGCCGCCATCGGGTACGGGTTCGGGGTGTTGGCCGGCGTGGTGGTGCGGCGACTGGTTCTGCGTGACCGTTCGTGGTGGCCGCCGCCTGCCAGGGTGCGCCACGCGTTGCAGACCGTCGTCGTCGCGGTCGCGATCGGGCTCAGTCTTCTGATGGTTCGCCCCGCCGCCTCCTGGCAGCGCCAGATCTGCGCGGTGATGGGAATCGAAGGACCGGCGACCGCCGAGTATCTGCGCACCGTTCCCGTCGCGCTGGCCACCGGCGGCCTACTCATCGCGGGATCGCGAATCATCAAGGACGCCATCAGATTCCTGGCCCGTTTCATGATCCGACGCTGGCGGATCGACAACGAGGTGGCCATGTTCATCGGCACCGCGATCGTTGTCATCGTGACCGTCATGCTGGTCAACGGTGTGTTGTATCGGGGATTCCTGGCCGGGGCGGACGCCATGTTCGCACCCCGCAACACCGCCACCCGGCCCGGCGTCGTACAGCCGACCGAGCCGGAGAAGTCCGGCAGCGCCGCATCTTTCGTGCCGTGGGACACCCTCGGTTTCCAGGGCCGCAACTTCGTGGCCTCCGGTCCGGACGCCGCGGAACTGCAACAGCTCAACGGCCGGCCCGCCCGGGAGCCCATCCGGATCTACGCCGGCCTGAGTTCGGCGGACTCGCTGGCCGGCCGCACCGCGGTGCTGCTGTCGGAGTTGCAGCGCACCAGGGCCTATGAACGCAAGGTGCTGGTGATCATCCCCACCACCGGAACCGGCTGGGTGGACCCGGTGGCGGCCCGAGCCATCGAGTCGATGTACAACGGCGACACCGCACTGGTGGCCATGCAGTATTCGTTCCTGCCGAGTTGGATCTCCTTCCTCACCGACCAGGAGAAGTCGCTGGAATCCGGCAGTGCCTTGATCGACGCGGTTCACCGGCGTTGGCTGCAGTGGGATCCGCAGCACCGGCCCAAGCTCGTGCTGTACGGCGAGAGCCTGGGCGCGCTGTCCGGACAGGGCGCCTTCAGTTACCTGCCCGATGTCGTGGAGATGGGGTTCTCCGGCGTGCTGTGGGTCGGGCCGCCCAACGCCAGTTCACTGTGGAAGGCGCTGACCGCCCGACGCGATCCCGGCACCCCCGAGATCCAGCCGCGTTACGACAACGGTCGCACCGTGCGCTTCGCCCAGGCCTCCGGTGCCGGCGAGATCGCCGCGGTGGCAGCCCCGCCGTGGACCGGAACGCGGGTGTTGTTCCTGCAGCACCCTTCGGACCCGGTCGTGTGGTGGTCGCCGAAACTGCTCTTCGCCGAACCGGACTGGCTCGACGAGCCTCCCGGGTACGACCGCAGCGCCTCCATGCGCTGGTACCCGCTGATCACCTTCTGGCAGGTGTCCGCCGACATGATGGGCAACGTGACCAGTTCCGAGTCCGCGCCGGTCGGGCACGGTCACAACTACGGCGACAGCCAGCTCGACGGCTGGGTCGCCGTCGCGGCGCCGGACGGATGGACCGGATCCGACACCGACCGGATCCGTCGCTCGCTGGTGAAGGCGATGGCGGCCGGCGGACCGGAGTTCGCATGAATGCCAAAAGAATTCGCGCGCTCGCACTCTCCGGCGCGTTGGTCGGCTGGAGCTTCACCGCGGGCATCGAACAGCCGTGGCGCCGGCACCCGGTGGTGCAGGCGGGACTCGGCACGGCCCTGGCGTTGGCAGCCCGCGCGCCGCTGGGGCTGCGGCCGCCGCCGCTCTACCGGGGGTTGCGATTCGGTGCCGCCGTGGCGTCATCGGTGGCCGTTGCGGTGGCCGCGGGCACCGCGTCGACCCGGGTGCGCTCGGCCCTGGCCACCCACATGGGCAGCGATCGGACGTTGCCGCCGCGACCGGCCCGCTGGCTGGCCGTCGAGATTCCGCTGGGCACCGTCTGGTCGGAGGAGACGGCGTTCCGCGGAGCGTTGTCCACGCTGGCCGCCGATGCCTTCGGAGCCCGCGGTGGACGGTTGCTGCAAGCGGTCACCTTCGGACTGACCCACGTCCCCGACGCCCGCGGCACCGGGGAACCGGTGCTCGCCACCGTGGCCGCGACCGGAGTCGCGGGATGGTTCTTCGGACTCCTCGCCGAACGATCCGGCAGTCTGGCGGCGCCGATGCTTGCACACCTGGCGATCAACGAGGCCGGCGCACTCGGCGCTCTGGCGGTGCGCCGTTTCGGCGGAGACAGTCGGTGAGCCGTCGCGCCGACCCGCACGCCACCCGGGAGGCCGTCCGCGCGATCGCCGGGTGGCTCGCCGATGACACCGCCCCGGAACCCGACCGGACCGCGATCGGGACGGCCGTGCGACTCACCGCCCGAACGCTGGCCGCACTGGCGCCGGGCGCGAGTGTGGAAGTCCGTGTCCCGCCGTTCGTGGCGGTGCAATGCATTGCCGGCCCGCGCCACACCCGCGGGACCCCGCCGAACGTGGTGGAGACCGACCCGCGGACCTGGCTGCGACTGGCCTGCGGGCTCACCGGCTTCGACGAGGCGGCCGAGCGCGGTCTGCTGGACCTGTCCGGGGCCCGCGCCACCGAGGTTGCACCGTGGTTTCCGCTGGTCAGCCTGTCTGAATCCGACTCGGAGTGACGCAGGTCGCTAAGTTTCCCGCTTTGATCGGAATGGCCGTAAACTGAGCCCACCACCGACACGCCAGGGAGCACCCATCACGTGACCGGACAGTTGGAAGATTCACTCCGCGACGATTCACCCCGCGAGGAGTGCGGCGTCTTCGGCGTCTGGGCGCCCGGTGAAGAAGTCGCAAAACTCTCCTACTACGGCCTCTACGCCCTGCAGCACCGCGGGCAGGAGGCAGCCGGTATCGCCGTCGCGGACGGCTCCCAGGTGCTGGTCTTCAAGGATCTGGGTCTGGTCAGTCAGGTGTTCGACGAGCAGACGCTGGCCGCGATGCCCGGTCATGTCGCCATCGGGCACTGCCGCTACTCCACCACCGGTTCCACCACCTGGGAGAACGCCCAGCCGGTGTTCCGCAACACCGCCGCCGGAACCGGAATTGCGTTGGGGCACAACGGAAATCTGGTCAACACCCGCGATCTCGCCGAACGCGCCCGGGCAGCCGGACTGATCAACCACAACGCACCCGGTGCGGCCACCACCGACTCCGACATCCTCGGTGCGCTGCTGGCCGCCGGCGCGGCCGACACCAGCATCGAGCAGGCCGCCCTCGAACTTCTCCCGACCGTGCGCGGCGCCTTCTGCCTGGTCTTCATGGACGAGACCACCCTCTACGCCGCGCGCGACCCGCACGGGGTGCGCCCACTGTCGCTGGGCCGCCTGGACCGCGGCTGGGTGGTGGCCTCGGAAACCGCGGCACTGGACATCGTCGGCGCCTCGTTCGTGCGCGACATCGAACCCGGCGAACTGCTGGCCATCGACTCCGACGGCGTGCGCTCCACCCGATTCGCGCCGCCCACCCCCAAGGCGTGCGTCTTCGAGTACGTCTACCTGGCCCGGCCGGACAGCGTCATCGCCGGCCGCTCCGTGCACGCCACCCGGGTCGACATCGGTCGCCGGCTGGCGCGGGAGAAGCCGGTCGACGCCGACCTGGTGATCGGCGTGCCGGAGTCGGGCACACCTGCCGCGGTGGGCTACGCCCTGGAGTCGGGTATCCCGTTCGGGCAGGGCTTGATGAAGAACGCCTACGTGGGCCGCACCTTCATCCAGCCGTCGCAGACCATCCGGCAGTTGGGCATCCGGCTCAAGCTCAACCCGCTCAAAGAGGTGATCCGCGGCAAGCGGCTGATCGTCGTCGACGACTCGATCGTCCGCGGCAACACCCAGCGCGCCCTGATCCGGATGCTGCGCGAAGCCGGTGCGGTCGAGGTCCACGTCCGGATCGCCTCCCCGCCGGTCAAGTGGCCCTGCTTCTACGGCATCGACTTCGCCACTCCGGCCGAACTGATCGCCAACGCCCCGGGGACCCAGACCGGCAACGGCGAGATGCTCGAGGCGGTGCGGCACGCCATCGGCGCCGACAGCCTCGGCTACATCTCGCAGCAGGGCATGATCCTGGCCACCGAACAGCCGGCCACCCGGCTGTGCTGTGCGTGCTTCGACGGCAAGTACCCGATCGAACTGCCCAATGCCACCGCACTCGGCAAGAACGTGGTGGAGAACATGCTCGCCGCCGTGCAGGCCGACAACGACAACGTTTCGGCGCTAAGCCGGCCGTAGACCGGGTCAGCTGATCCCTGAGGTCACCCGCCGGACTATCCGTTTCAATTCGATGGCCTGCAGCGGCCGTCCGGCGAGCCAGTAGAGCCGGCCCACCAGGCCGCGCGGATAGAAGATCGACCGCTGCTCATACCGGCTGCCGTCCCCGTCGGGGGTGATCCGCATCTCCAGCCATCGTTCCCCCGGCTCATGCCGGTCGGCGCGGAGCCTCAGTACCCGCCCCGGCTCCCGCCCCTCGATACTCCAATGCGCCGGGACGCTGTTCTCGACGGCCTTCCACAGCCGGTCCGGACTGGCCGGGGTCTGCTGTGAGCGGGTGTCGGTGTAGACGATCGCGCCCGCCCACTCCGGATCGGACGGCAAGGAGGTCTCCACCTCGCCAGATGAAACACGTTCCAGGGCAAGGGATACCGAGTTGCGGTAGGGCGTCAGGCCGCCCTCGGGAGGGCCGATGATGGAGTCGATGTCGTGGTTGGCCATCACCGCGTCGCAGTGCAGTGACTCGACCAGGGGACGGGCCAGCCCGGACGGGATCGGCGTCACCAGTCCCACCCACAGGGCCGCGATCCGCGGGGTGAGAACCGGCAGCACCAGAATCCGGCGTGGCCGCAGACCCGCCACTTCGGCGTAGATCTGCATCATGTCGCCGTACTCCAGAACGTCCGGGCCGCCGACATCCCAGGCCCGGGACTCCGGGACCGGACAGGTTGCCGCCGCCACCAGGTAGTGCAACACGTCCCGGATCGCGATCGGCTGGATCTTGTTGTGCACCCACTTGGGGGTGGTCATCACCGGCAGCCGATCGGTGAGGTGACGGATCATCTCGAACGACGCCGACCCCGAGCCGACCACCACGCCCGCCTGCAGGACGACGGTCTCGATTCCGGAACCGATGAGGATGTCGCCGACGGTGGTCCGCGACGCCAGATGCGTTGACAGTTCAGTGCCTTCGGGATGCAACCCGCCGAGGTAGACGATGCGCCGCACACCGGCCCGTCGGGCCGCCGCTACCACGTTCTGCGCGGCGAGGCGCTCCTCGGCCGCGAAGTCCGCGGAGAATCCCATCGAGTGCACCAGGTAGTAGACGATGTCGACTCCGTCGAAGGCCGTCTCCAAGGACGCGGCGTCGCTGAGATCCCCGCGCACCACCTCGACGCGATCCCGCCACGGGACCCCGGCCAGCTTCGCCGGAGTGCGCGCGAGGGCACGCACCTCGAACCCGTTGTCCAACAGTTGCGGAACAAGCCGGCCGCCGATGTATCCGGTGGCGCCGGTCACCAGGCAGCGCTGCGGCTGTTCGGCCATCAGATGAATCCCGGGGTAAGCGCTGTCCACAACTGCGATGCCTTCATGACAGTCAGAATAGGGACATGACGTTCAAAGGCTGGCCCATCGAGGCGGTCGAGTTCTACGAGGGCCTGGATGCCGACAACTCCAAGGTCTACTGGCAACGCCACAAAGCCGTCTACGAACAGTCGGTGCGTGCCCCGATGGAGCAGTTGCTGACCGAACTCAGGGACGAATTCGGAACCGGGAAGGTCTTCCGGCCGTACCGGGACGTCCGGTTCAGCGCCGACAAGTCGCCGTACAAGACCAACTGCGCGGCGACCCTCGGTTCGGGTCTGACCGTGGCATACGTGTCCTTCTCCGCCGATGGGCTGTCGGCCGGCGGCGGTCTGTACATGCCCGAGCCGGCCGCGTTGCGCCGGTACCGCGAGGCGGTGGAAGCGGAGAAGTCCGGCTCGCAGCTCGCCGACATCGTCGCCGCACTGCGAGCCGAGGGCTACCAGATCATCGCCCACGAGGTGCTCAAGACGGCGCCCAGAGGCGTCGACAAGGATCACCCCCGCATCGACCTGCTCCGGCACAAGGGCATCGCGATGATGAAGGACTGGCCGGTCGGCGCCTGGTTGGGCACCGCGAAGGCCAAGGACCGGATCGTCACCGCGCTGCGGGCCGGGGCGCCGCTGAACGGGTGGCTGACCCGGTACGTCGGCTGACTGCGACGGGGACGGGTAGCCTTAGCGCCGATGTCCGGCAAGTCCACCACCAAGAAATCCGCCCAGGCTGAAACCGCCGGGGGCTCCGCCGAGGTCTCCGCAGGGATCTCCTATGCCGCCGCCGGTGTCGACATCGAGGCCGGCGACCGCGCGGTGGAGCTGTTCAAGCCGCTGGCGAGCCGGGCCACCCGGCCGGAGGTTCGCGGCGGTCTCGGCGGCTTCGCCGGACTGTTCGCACTCCGTGGCGGTTACCGGGAACCGGTGCTGGCGTCCTCCACCGACGGGGTGGGCACCAAGCTGGCGGTGGCCCAGGCCATGGACAAACACGACACCGTGGGACTCGACCTGGTGGCCATGGTGGTCGACGACCTCGTGGTCTGCGGCGCGGAGCCGCTGTTCCTGCAGGACTACATCGCGGTGGGCCGCACGGTGCCCGAACGGGTCGCCGCCATCGTCTCGGGCATCGCCGAAGGCTGTGTGATCGCCGGCTGCGCACTGCTCGGCGGGGAGACCGCCGAGCACCCCGGATTGATGGAGCCCGACCACTACGACGTCTCGGCGACCGGAGTCGGCGTGGTCGAGGCCGACGACGTCCTGGGTCCGGAGCGGGTGCGTCCGGGGGACGTGATCATCGCGATGGGCTCCTCCGGCCTGCACTCCAACGGGTATTCACTGGCGCGCAAGGTGCTGCTGGAGATCGACCGGATGAACCTGTCCGGGCACGTCGAGGAATTCGGCCGCACCCTCGGCGAGGAACTGCTCGAGCCGACCAGGATCTACGCCAAGGACTGCCTGGCGCTGGCCGCCGAGACCCAGGTCCACACGTTCTGCCACGTCACCGGTGGCGGGTTGGCCGGCAATCTGGAGCGCGTCATCCCCAACGGTCTGGTCGCCGAGATCGACCGGGGCACCTGGACCCCCGCGCCGGTGTTCGGGATGATCGCTCAGCGCGGCCGCATCGAGCGCGCCGAGATGGAGAAGACGTTCAACATGGGGGTCGGCATGGTGGCCGTGGTGGCCCCGGAGGACACCGACCGTGCGCTGGCGATCCTGACCGCACGTCACCTGGACTGCTGGACGCTGGGAACCGTCGACAAGGCGCCCAACAAGGGCAGTGACGGCTCGCGCGCCAAGATGGTGGGACAGCACCCGCGGTTCTGACCGCGCCGGTCAGCCGGGCCGTGAACGGTCCGGGCCGGTTCAGCCCGGCCCAGTCCAACCCGCGGTGTTAACCGCGCCAGTCGTCCTCTGGTTCCCAGGAATCCTGATCAGGTTCTGCATCACCGGACCCGGTCAACTCCTGCTGGAGCCGACTGAAATCAGTTTGCGGAGAGCTGTATTTCAGCTCTCGGGCAACCTTCGTCTGCTTTGCCTTAGCCCGGCCGCGGCCCATGGGGGATCCCCCTCGCGCAATAACGGAGCGGCCTGAGGGCAGGCGGCTCCGGATCAATTCGTATTTGTCCTGCCGCTCACTTTACCGTGCCGCACCGCGAAGCGTCGTCAGGTCCGTTCGGCTCGCGGCGAATCGGGCCGACTCAGCCGCCGCGCAGCCGGTCCACGGCCTGCCGGCCCGCGCCGGCCACGTCGGCCGGCGGCAGGGAATCCGGGTCGATCTCCGCGGCGACCTGGTGCTGCCCGCCGGTGATCAACCGGGTTCCGGCCGGGATGCCGCGTTTGAGCAGGGCCAGCGCGATCGGCCCGTCATCGACGTGGTCCACCACGGTGCCCAGCCGGCCCACCACGCGGCCTTCGGCCAGCACCGGGTCACCGGTGGCCGGCCGCTCACCGGAGCCGTCCAGGTGCAGGATCACCAGCATCCGGGGCGGACGGCCCAGGTTGTGCACCCGAGCCACCGTCTCCTGGCCGCGGTAACAGCCTTTGTCCAGGTGTACGGCGCGCCCGATCCAGCCGACTTCGTGCGGGATGGTCCGGTCATCGGTGTCCACGCCGAGCCGCGGCCGCTGCGTGGCGACCCGGTGCGCCTCGTACGCCCACACACCGGCCGGTCGCACGCCGGCCGCGGCGAGGCGCCCGAGCCAGTCGTCCTTCTGTACCCGCGGCACGACGAGGTCCAATTCGGCCTGATCCGGCTCGGGGCCGCCGGGCCGACGCACGAACCCGCCAGCCGGAAGCGCCACCGCCGTCGACACCGCCGGCAACGCCTGCAAACCCAGCGCCGCCGGGAACCCGGGTTCGGTCAGCTTGGGTCCGATCAGCGTGAGCACCGCCATGTCGGCGGCGGCCGGCTTCACATCGGCCCAGAACACCATCTTCTGCAGGTACTCCAAAAGCGCTGCGCCACGCCATGATTCGGTGTCGAGGTAGGTCGTATCGCCGAGTTCGGTCTGCTGCCAGTGGTCCTCCACCCGGCCCTGGCCGTCCAGGATGAGGTTCTCCGTGCAGGCGCCGTCGGGCAGATCCGTGACGTGCTGGGTGCTGATCGAGTGCAGCCAACTGCGTCGGTCCGGCCCGGTCAGGGTGATCACCGCGCGGTGCGAACGGTCCACCACGACCGCATCGTGTCCAGCTGCGCGTTGCTCACCGAACGGGTCGCCGTAGTGCCAGACCGCACCGGCATCGGGTGACCCCTCGGGGGCGGGAACGGCGCTCACCCCTCAACTGTACGAGCCGGTCATTAGGCTCTACAGGCCATGCCGAGTCAGCCTTCGGTGCTCGTCACCCTCGACGGTGACGTGCGCGATCCGGATCAGCCACTGCTGACAGCCGACGACCTGGCCGCGGTGCGCGGGGACGGCGTCTTCGAGACCCTGCTGATCCGGGACGGCCGCGCCTGCAAGGTGGAAGCGCACCTGCACCGGTTGGCGCGGTCGGCGGCGATGATGGATCTGCCTGAACCCGACCTGGCCGCCTGGCGGCGTGCAATCGGGACCGCGGTGGCGCAGTGGAATTCCCGGACCGCGGCCGAGGGGGCGCTGCGCCTGGTCTGTAGCCGGGGTCGGGAGAGTGGATCTGGGCCGACCGCCTACCTGATGGTCAGCGCGCTGGCCGACCGGGTGGCGGTGGCCCGCCGCGACGGGGTGGCGGCGGTCCTGCTGGACCGCGGACTGCCGGCGGCCGGGGTCGCGGAGATGCCGTGGCTGCTCGCCGGCGCCAAGACGCTGTCCTATGCGGTGAACATGGCGGCCCTCCGGCATGCCGCCGTCCTGGGCGCCGACGACGTGATCTTCGTCAGTTCCGACGGCTACATCCTCGAAGGGCCGCGCTCGACGGTGGTGATCGCCACCGGGGATGCCGACCGGCCCCGGTTCCTCACCCCGCCGCTGTCGCATCCGATCCTGCGCGGCACCACCCAACAGGCGCTCTTCGAGGTGGCCTCGGCCAAGGGCTACGACTGCGATTACGTGGCACTGCGTCCCGCGGATCTTGACGCCGCACAGGGCATTTGGCTGGTTTCCAGCATCACCCTGGGAGCCAGGGTGCACACCCTTGACGGCCACCCGAAGAACTGTGCGCCGGGGCTCGCCGGATTGGTCGCCGAGTTGGTCGACGCCGCGATCGCCGGTGATCGCTGAGGGGTGAAAAAACCTGTGGCGCAACCGCGCCCGCGCCGGTACGGTCGTCGGTACACAGGAAAGGAGGTGGTCCGGAACTTTGAGTATTCCTAGGACATGTGAGGTGGCTGCCCGCTAGCAGCACCAGGTGCCGGAGATCACCTGCGCATGCGTGCGCTGGCGAATTCCAGGCAGCTACCCGGCCCCCGAGCTTCCGGTTGGTCCAACCGGATCAGTACGGCTCGGGGGCCGTCCCTTTTCCGGAGCGGCCTTTCCGAAGCCGTCGTCTACGAGCCCGCCGGGCCCGGCGCAAACGTCGAACAGGCCTTCATCGCCTGATCCCAGGTCGCCGGGTCCACACCCTCTGGCGGCCCGAGAACCACTGCGGGACCCGCAGATTCGGGAACGCCGTGCGCGTGCAGACAGTCGGCCAGGTTTCCGTGCGCGCCGGGTGCCGACGGCTCGGTTGTCGATGTCTGGGCCGTCGACGTCTGGGTGGCCGAAGGGGTCGGCTGGGTCGTTGAAGGCTGGGGCGCTTCCGGCTTCGAGGAGCAGGCGCCGAGGAGCAGTGCGGCGGCGACCGCCGCCGCAACCCGCAACCGGGTCATCCGATGTACCGCGACAGCCGCGCCGACAGGTGCGGCACCATGCCGCCGTCGGCGTCCACCCGTTCCTCGACGTAGGCCAGATCGCCGTTCTCGACGATGCCGTAGAGACGTTTGGCGCCCCCGACCAGAACCCCGGACTTGCTGCACGCCAGGGCGTCGGTCACCAGCTCCCAGGACGACTGGTTGCGCGGATGGCCGTAGAACAGCTCGACATATCCGGCCGAGTGAGCCAGCAGCAGTTCGATGGCGGTGGATTCGTCCGGATCGGCCGGGTCGTGCACGAAACGCCAGTAGCCCGTCTCGCGCAACGCGGGGCTGTGGTACTCGCCCCCCTCGTCGAGGCGCCAGGAACGGGCCTCCCAGTTGAGATAGTCGCCGCCGTCGTGGGAGACGATGATCTGCTGGCCGAACCGGTAGTCGCCGTGCTCGCCGCGCCCCTCGCCCTCACCGCGCCACACGCCGACCAGTGGCAGCAGTGCCAGCAATGCGTCGCTGAGATCGGCGCCGTGGCGCAGATTCGCGGTGTCGGAGACCGGAAGGTCGTCGAACACCGGGATATTGCGGCTCGCAGTCTCCTTGGCCCGTTCGGCCGCAGCCGCCACGGCGCGATCGCCGCTGCCGGCGATGTCGTCGGACGTCATCGGCTCAGGACTCGTCGGTGATGAGCCGGTACACCGCGTAGAGGGCGAACCAGGTGATCACGACGGTCGAAAGCACCAGCAGGATCTCGAAGAAGAGGATCACGGCGCTGAGTCTATCGCCCGGTCGGGCACCCGGTTGCGATGTCCGGCGTCACGCGACCTTGACGTCGATCTCGAGCAATCCGGCGCCGATCGGGGCGACCCGGACGTCTCCGCTGCCCGCCGCGGACAGGGCCCGGACGGTCCAGGTGCCCGGCGCGGCGAAGAAGCGGAAATCGCCACTGGCCGAAGCGATCAGCTCGGCGGTGAACTCCTCGGAGGAGTCCAGCAGCCGCACCGACGCACCGCCGACCGCCCGCCCGGATCCGTCGACCACCCGTCCGGTGATCACCGTCTCGCGAGCCAGGTCCACGCCGGTCGGCAGGGTTGACGTTGCAGAGTTCGAAGAACCCATGATGAGGAGATCCTTTTCGGTTGGGAGCGGGCTTAGGAGCGGGCGTGGCGGAGGTGGGTCACCAGCGGATAGATCTGGCAGCCGAGGCAGATCCCGAACGCCGCGTTGAGGAAGGCCGCCCCCAGCGCGAAGGCGGTGGCGACCACTCCGGCCAGCGGAGCTCCGAGGGTGAAGCCGGCGAGTCCGGCGAGGGCGAAGATCAGCCCGACGAACTGGGCGAACCGCAGCGGCGGCACCGGCTCACGCTCGGTGACCGGGCTCAACCGGGGCGCCACCAGTTTCGCGAAGATCAGCCCGTAGGGGTGCCGACGCGGACCGCGCCATGCGCCGATGGCGAAGACGACGGCCTGAACGGCCAGCAGCGTCGCCGCCAGTGGGACGCTGAACGCGGAGGCGACCAGGACCGCCAGCAGGACGGCGGTGGTGATCCACGCGGCGAAGCGCGGACCTCGTACGTCGACCTGGGCGCCGTCGACCTGGGCACCGCCGGCCTGGCCGGGCGTGGCGGACTGGGTTTGAGCGGAAGTCGAGGTGGTCGACATGGAAATCTCCTGTTGCTGAGCAGGGGGGATAGGACGAGCCGGGTTTCACTGAGAACGGCGGCGTGACCGGAAAAACCGGAGAAAGACGAACGACCGCGGTTACTCAGCAGCTACAGCAACAACAGCAACAACCCGCAAGGCGGCACAGATCGACTGCGCGGCGCTTGGTGAGCGAAAGCTCGAGGCGGGGTTGCACGGGGCTGACGATACCCAATGATCGCCCGGTTAGGCCAGCAGAGGTTCCAGGGCGGCCTTGAGGTCAGCCGCTTTGGGCACCCCTGCGGTGCGGTAACGCTGTTTGCCGTCGGCGTCGAAGATGAACGTCGTCGGCAGCGACATCACCGAGAGTTTCCGGGCCAGCACCGGATTGTCGTCCAGGTCGATCTCGACGTGGGCCACCTCGGGCAGTTGAGCGCAGACCTGGTCGACCACCCGTCGCACCGCCGCGCACGGCCCGCACCAGACGGCGGTGAAGTGCACGATCGTCGGTCCGGTTCGGGACAGGCCCAGTTCGGCGGTGTCCACCTCGGGTGACTCCGCGGTGTCGCGCAGCACCCCGTGGTGCCGGTTGTGCAGGACCCCGAAGACGGCGGCAAGGCCCAGTGCGGCGACGGCGGCGACGGCGGCGACGGATGCGGCGTTCATGACTGGTTGAAACCGTTGAGGCGGACGGTTACTTCCTCGGCGATGCCCTCGATGATGATGTCCGAGCCGCGGGCACCCTCACTGGTGGGCTTGAGGCCGAACGGAAGCCGTTGCCCGGGCATCGCGGCGGCGAACGCGCTCAGGACCGCGGCACGTTGTTCGTCGGGCACGGTCTGGTCCGCGGTGTTCGGCCCGGTCACCACCCCGGTGGGGGTGAAGACCAGGGTGCTCTGGTCGGGGCCGGTCAGGGACAGATCGACGGTCACGCTGACGAGTTTGTCGAACCCGGACCTGGTCGGCGTGCCGGTGAACACCAGGCCCGTGTTGCCGGAGATGCCCGACTCGGTGGTCCCGCCGGTGGCGTCGTTGGCGTCCTTGGCCGGCTCCTCGACGGTGAGGTCCTTGATTCCGATGAACCCGCCGATGTGGCGCGAGTCGATGATGATGCGGCTCTCCAGTTCGCCGACCGGCAGATCGGCGTCCGGGCGCAGCAGCCAGGAGGCCTGGTTCAGGCCGATGTCGTGCATGGTGGCCTCCAGGGTGACCTTGCCCACCACGGGGTGTTCAACGCCGCCGGCCTTGATCTCCAACTCCTGGTAGTTGTGCCGCATCGCCTGCGGAATGAACGGAAAGCCCAGGATCGCCACCCACGGGTCGAACTGCAACCCGGCGGCTGACCGGACGTGGCGCGCCAGCTGGTACTCGGCGTAGATCGCGGCGCCGAAGTCCGCACCGACCCCGGTGAGGGCGAGGGCGAGAACGGGGACGCCCACAGCGGTCAGCAGCTTTCGCATCCGCATATTGTCGCCCACCCCATGCTCGGATCGCCGAAACAGCAGGTCCACGTTAGAGTTGAAGGTCAAACCTGGAGATTCCGTTGGACCTGTTGCTACTGACCGTCGACCCGAACCCGGAGTCGGTTCTGCCCTCGTTGGCGCTGCTTGCGCACAACGTGCGGTACGTGCCGACCGAGGTGTCGTCGTTGTTGGAAGCCGGCTCGGCCGACATCGCCATCGTCGACGCGCGGACCGATCTGGCCGCGGCGCGTGGCCTGTGCCGGCTGCTGGGGACCACCGTCGCGTCGGTCCCGGTGGTGGCGGTGCTCAACGAGGGTGGACTGGTCGCGGTGAGCATCGACTGGGGGATCGACGAGATCCTGCTGCCCGGCACCGGTCCGGCGGAGATCGACGCTCGGCTGCGACTGGTGGCCGGACGGCGCGGTGGCCTGGTCAATCAGGAGAGTGTCGGCAAGGTCAGCCTCGGCGAACTGGTCATCGACGAGGGCACCTACACCGCGCGGCTGCGCGGCCGGCCACTCGACCTGACCTACAAGGAATTCGAACTTCTCAAGTACCTGGCTCAGCACGCCGGCCGGGTGTTCACCCGCGCCCAGTTGCTCCAGGAGGTCTGGGGCTACGACTTCTTCGGCGGGACCCGCACGGTCGACGTCCATGTCCGGCGGCTCCGGGCGAAGCTCGGTCCCGAATACGAGGCCCTGATCGGCACGGTGCGCAACGTCGGCTACAAGGCGGTGCGACCGGCGCGCGGCCGCACCGCTCCCGCCGAGGCCGCGGAGGCCGGCGACGACGACAAGTTCGCCGACGATGAGTTCGCCGACGACATGTCGCCCGCCCTGCCGCAGTAAACAGTGACCGGTCCGCGCTGGCATACCGCCCTGTCCCCGGCCGAACGGGCCGCGGTCCGGCAGCTGATCGCCGACGCCGCCGATGCCGACGGCGTCGCCCCGGTCGGCGATCAGGTGCTGCGGGAGTTGGCCCATCAGCGGACCGGACATCTGCTCGCCACCGGCAGTGCCGGACCGATCGGCTACCTCAATCTGGCTCCGGCGCGCGACGGCGGCGATGCGATGGCCGAACTCGTCGTTGCGCCCGGCGCACGCCGGCGGGGGATCGGCACGGCGATGGTGAAGGCGGCCATCGCCCGCACCGGCGGTGCGGTGCGGTTCTGGGCGCACGGCACCGGCGATGCGGCCCGTGCCCTGGCGAAGTCGGCAAATCTGCATCCCGTGCGCGAGCTGATCCGGATGCGCCGTTCGCTCCGTGACATCCCGGAAGCCGTTGCGCCCGAGGGGATCCGGATCCGCAGCTATGCCGGTCCAACGGACCATCCCGAGCTGTTGCGAGTCAACAACGCCGCCTTCGCCTGGCATCCGGAGCAGGGCGGCTGGACCGAAGCCGACATTGCCGAACGCGCCCGCGAGGACTGGTTCGACCCGGCCGGGCTTTTCCTGGCACTCGACGCCGCCGACGATCGGGTGCTCGGCTTTCACTGGACCAAGGTGCAGGACGGCGACCTCGGTGAGGTGTACGTGGTGGGCGTCGATCCCGCCGAGCACGGCCGCGGCCTCGGCCGACTGCTGACCCTGGTCGGCATCGGACACCTCGCCGATCGGCTGGAAGGGGCGACTGCGCCCGAGGTGATGCTGTACGTCGAAGCGGACAACGCCGCGGCCCTGCGCACCTATCGCGCGCTCGGCTTCACCACCGACTCGGTGGACACCGCCTTCGCGCCTGTGTGATGTTCGCCTCCGGTGGTGTTCGCCTCCAGGTGAGTTCACCTTCCGTTCACCAGCCATGCCCGAACCGGCAACTCCGACCGCATAGCTTGCGCTCGAACCCAGATATCTCCACGGAAGAGGAAAATCGTGACCAGCTTCGGTAAGGCACTCGGTGTGGCGGCTACGGCGGCGGCGGTTCTGGCGCTGAGCGCATGCGGCAGCGACAAGAACACCACCACTCCCGCATCCGGTACTCAGGCGGGAAGTTCCCCGGCTGCCGACTGCGCCGGCAAGAACTCGCTGAGCGCGGAGGGCTCTACCGCCCAGCAGAACGCGATCGCGGTGTTCAACCAGGTGTGGGGCCAGAAGTGCGCCGGCAAGAACCTGTCGTACAACCCGACCGGCTCCGGCGCCGGCGTCAACCAGTTCATCGCCGGTCAGGTCGACTTCGCCGGCTCCGACTCACCGCTGTCCAAGGACCAGTCGGCCGAGGCGGCCAAGCGGTGCGCCGGCAACCCGGCGTGGAACCTGCCGCTGGTCTTCGGCCCGGTGGCGCTGGCCTACAACCTGCCCGGCGTCGACAAGGTCGCCGTCAACGGTGACGTGCTCGCCAAGATCTTCACCGGCGCGATCAGCACCTGGAACGACCCGGCGATCGCGGCCCTCAACTCCGGAGTGACCCTGCCCGACACCAAGATCACCCCGATCTACCGGTCAGACTCCTCGGGCACCACCGACAACTTCCAGAAGTATCTGGCCGCCGCCGCTCCGCAGAGCTGGACCAAGGGTGCCGGCAAGGAGTTCCAGGGCGGTGCCGGTGAGGGTGCGCAGAAGTCCGCCGGTGTGGTCCAGGCGGTGCAGGCCACCCCGGGCGCCATCGGCTACGTCGAGAAGGGCTTCGCCACTCAGGCCAACCTGCCGATGGCGGCGATCGACACCGGGTCCGGTGCCGTCGCGCTGACCGACGAGTCGGCCGCCACTGCCATCGCGGGCGCCAAGTTCGCAGCCGACGGAAACGACCTGGCGCTGGATCTCAACTCGATCTACGGCACCACCGCCCCCGGCGCCTACCCACTGGTGCTGGCGACCTACGAGATCGTCTGCTCGAAGGGCTACAACGCCGAGACGGCCGGTGCGGTCAAGTCGTTCCTGACGGTTGCGGCCAACGACGGACAGGCCGGCCTGGCCGCGGCGGGCTACATCGCCCTACCGGAGGCGTTCAAGGCGCGGCTGCTGACCGCGGTCAGCGCGATTCAGTAATTACCTGACGCAGAGGGCCGACGGCGGTGACCATAGAACGAGACATCACGGATGGGATGGACGTGACCGAAGACCTGCCTGACCCGGTGACGGCGGGCTCAGCTGAGGTCCTCGCCCAACCGATCCCGGAGGCTCCGGCCATCCCGACCGATCCCTCGGGCCGCGCGAAGGCGCGGCTCGGGGACCGGGCCTTCCGGGGGCTCGCCCAGGGGTCGGCCATCCTGATCATCGCGCTCATCGCCGCCATCGGCCTGTTCCTGCTGTGGCGCGCGGTTCCGGCGCTGGCGCGCAACGAGGCGAACTTCTTCACCTACGGCGGCAACTGGGTCACCACCGACACCGCACACATGCGGTTCGGCATCCTCGATCTGCTTCAGGTCACCGTGTTCGTCTCGTTGTTCGCCCTCGTTCTCGCGATGCCGGTCGCCTTGGGGATCGCGATCTTCCTGACCCGGTATGCCCCCCGCCGGGTGGCCGGCCCACTGGGGTACATGGTGGATCTGCTGGCCGCGGTGCCGTCGATCATCTACGGCGTCTGGGGCCTGTACGTGCTCGCGCCGGTGATCAAGCCGTTCGCGCTGTGGCTCAACGCCCATCTCGACTGGATGTTCCTGTTCTCCACCGGAAACGCCTCGGTGGCCGGCGGTGGCACCATCTTCACCGCCGGCATCGTGCTGGCGGTGATGATCCTGCCGATCATCACCGCGGTGTCCAGGGAGGTGTTCGCCCAGACTCCACTGGGTCAGATCGAGGCGGCACTTGCGTTGGGCGCCACCCGGTGGGAGGTGGTCAAAACCACCGTGCTGCCGTTCGGGATGTCGGGCTACATCAGCGGTGCCATGCTCGGTCTGGGGCGCGCACTGGGTGAGACCATCGCGCTGCTGATCATCCTGCGCGGCACGCAGAAGGCCTTCGGTTGGTCGGTCTTCGACGCCGGCTACACCTTCGCCAGCAAGATCGCCGCTGCGGCATCGGAATTCAACGACCAGTACAAGGCCGGCGCCTACATCGCGGCCGGCCTGGTGCTGTTCGTTTTGACCTTCGTGGTGAACTCCGCTGCCCGTGCCGCGGTTGCGGGGCGGGGACGGGCATGACATCGACACTTCAGGTCCCGGTCAAGCCGGCCACCTTCAAGGCCGTCAGCGTCCGCCGGAAAGTGGTGGACCGAACCGCGACAGCACTCGTCACGCTGTCGGTGCTCGTTGCGGTCGTGCCGCTGCTGTGGGTGCTTTACTCAGTGCTCTCCAAGGGTGTCAAGGTCGTGCTGGACTCGACCTGGTGGACCAATTCACAGTCCGGGATGACGGCCTTCGCGGCCGGCGGCGGCGCGTACCACGCTCTGGTGGGCACTGTCCTGCAAGGCCTGGTCTGCGCGGTGATCTCGATTCCGATCGGTGTGTTCGTCGGCATCTATCTGGTGGAGTACGGCGGCGGGACACGGCTCGGCAAGGTCGCCACCTTCATGGTGGACATCCTCACCGGGGTGCCCTCCATCGTGGCGGCACTGTTCATCTACGCGCTGTGGGTCGCGACGCTGGGGTTTGCGCGGTCCGGTTTCGCGGTGTCACTCGCATTGGTGCTGCTGATGATCCCGGTGATCGTGCGCTCGACCGAGGAGATGCTGCGCATCGTCCCGATGGACCTGCGCGAGGCCAGTTATGCACTCGGGGTGCCGAAGTGGAAGACCATCCTGCGCATCGTGATCCCCACCGCGCTGGGCGGCATCGTCACCGGCGTCATGCTGGCACTGGCCCGCGTCATGGGGGAGACCGCGCCGCTGCTGATCCTGGTGGGTTACTCCCAGTCGATGAACTTCAACATGTTCAGCGGATTCATGGGATCGCTGCCGGGGATGATGTACGACCAGACCTCAGCTGGCGCCGGCGCCAATCCGGTTCCCACCGAACGGCTTTGGGGGGCCGCGCTCACCCTCATCCTGCTCATCGCGGTGCTCAACATCGGCGCGCGCCTACTGGCGAAGTTCTTCGCCCCCAAAAAGGTTTAGGACCAACCGTGGCAAAGAGAATCGACCTGAAGGACCTGAACGTCTTCTACGGTGCCTTCCATGCCGTGGCGGACGTGACACTGGCGATTCCCCCGCGCAGCGTCACTGCGTTCATCGGCCCGTCGGGATGCGGCAAGTCCACCGTGCTGCGCACCCTGAACCGGATGCACGAGGTGATTCCCGGCGCCCGCGTCGAGGGTTCGGTGCTGCTCGACGGCGAGGACATCTACGCCCCGGACATCGATCCGGTGTCGGTACGCAAGACCATCGGCATGGTCTTCCAGCGTCCGAATCCCTTTCCCACCATGTCGATTCGGGACAACGTGGTGGCCGGTCTGAAACTGCAGGGCGTCCGCAACCGCAAGCTGCTCGACGAGACGGCGGAGCGGTCGCTGCGCGGCGCGAATCTGTGGAATGAGGTGAAGGACCGTCTGGACAAACCGGGCGGTGGCCTCTCCGGCGGTCAACAGCAGCGACTGTGCATCGCGCGCGCGATCGCCGTTCAACCCGACGTGCTGTTGATGGACGAACCGTGCTCGGCGCTGGATCCCATCTCGACGCTGGCGATCGAGGATCTGATCTCCGAACTCAAGCGCGACTTCACCATCGTCATCGTGACCCACAACATGCAGCAGGCCGCGCGGGTGAGCGATCAGACCGCCTTCTTCAACCTCGAGGCGGCCGGCAAACCCGGCCGGCTGGTCGAGGTCGACGACACCGGCAGGATCTTCTCCAACCCCAGCAAGAAGGCGACCGAGGACTACATCTCCGGCCGCTTCGGCTGATCGTCAGGCGCCGAATCCTCAGGCGCCGAATCCCTACGGGGTCGGCGTCACGTCGTCTTCGGTCGGCAGGTGTCCGGTGACCTGGAAGATGACCCGGCGGGAAATCTCCACCGCGTGGTCGGCGAAGCGCTCGTAGAACCGGCCCAACAGCGTCACATCGACAGCGGCGGCCACACCGTGTTTCCATTCCCGGTCCATCATCACGCTGAACAGGTGGCGGTGCAGATCGTCCATCGCGTCGTCGTCGTGACGAATCCGCATGGCTTCCTCCGGATCGCGGGAGATCAGCACATCGCGTGCGCTGTTCGCCAAATCGACTGCGAGACGGCCCATTTCGGCGAAGTAACCGTTGACCTCCTCCGGCAGCGCGTGCTGGGGATGGCGTCGGCGGGCGATCTTGGCGACGTGCAGCGCGAGAGCGCCCATCCGCTCGACGTCGGCCACCATCTGGATGGAGCTGACGATCGCCCGCAGATCACCGGCCACCGGCGCCTGTAGCGCCAGCAGGACGAAGGCCGCCTCCTCAGCGCGGGCGCTGGCCGCCGAGATCTTCTCGTGGTCCCCGATCACCTGCTCGGCGAGCACCAGATCGGCCTGCAGCAGGGCCTGGGTGGCGCGTTCCATCGCGATCCCACTCATCCGGCACATCTCGGCCAGTTGATTGGTCAGTGCATCGAGCTGTTCGTGGTACGCGGTCCGCATCGGACCAGACTACGTGCCGGGTCGTGTCCGACGGGCCTACGGAAACTGAACGGCGGGTGAATCCAGCTCACTCACAGCTGATGTCGGCGCCGTTGGTGACGGTGAGGTCCGACGGCAGCTTCGTCGGGGTGCTGCTCCCTACGTGGGTGACCGACATGGTCAGCGACGTGCCACTGGCCTGTGGGTATTTCACCGTGGTGAACTCCGGGCCGAGTACCACCTGGACGGTCTCGCCGAGACCGCTGATCCGTTCGATGTGCGCGCCCGGCAGGGTGGCCGCCACCGTCGCGGCGGCCTGCTCGTTGCCCAGCGAGTAGTACACCGTCGTGGTGCTCACGGTTCCCCAGTCGGAGCTGCGGTCGGGTTCGAGGGCGTCGAACCCGTACAACTCGAACTCTCCGGTGGCGGTGACGGAGAGCCCGGCGGTTTCGGTCCCGTTGGCGACCTGGACGGTGACGTCGCGCGGGTCGGCGGCGACCGCCTTGACCTCCTCGGTCACCGTGTCCGTCGAAGCGGCCGGGTCGGCGGTCTCGGTGGCTTCCGCGGACGGCGCCGTCGTGGTGGCGCCGCCGGTCATGGTGGCCGCCGTCAGCGGGCTGAGCGTCTCGTTGCGGTCGTTCTCACCGGGCAGCGGCTTGTCTTCGATGATCGCGTCGAACAGCGCCCGGATGTCCTCGGTGCGCGGCACCTCGTTGCCTTCCTCATCGGCGACACCGGTGGTCGGCAGCGTGACGAAGGTGATCCGGCCGGCACTCATACCCTGCAGCGACTGCCCGAGCCCGACGAGGTCACGGGTCTTGACGTTGTCCACGTAGCTGTCCTCGATGAACATGTTGACGACGTCATTGAGCTTGCCGAGGTCGAACAGGGTCTCGGTGGAGATCAGCGATCGCAGCAGTGAGGACAGGAACAGCTGCTGGCGTTTGATACGGCCGTAGTCGCCGTTGTCCTCGGTGGTCACCGAGCGGGCCCGCACGTAGTTGAGCGCGGTGGCGCCGTCCACCTTCTGCCGGCCGGCGGTGGCCAGGACGGTTCCGAGTTCGGCGTCCTCCAGTGGAGTGGTGCTGCAGACCTCGACACCGCCGAGCGCGTCGACCATGGTGGCGAAGCCGGCGAAGTCCACTGCCATGAAGCGGTTGATCGCCAGGCCCGAGATTCTCTGGATCACCTTCACCAGACACTTGGGCCCGCCGAATGCGTACGCCGAATTCAGTTTGGTGCCGGTCAGTCGCTCGTTGTCGCTCCATTCGCCGCTGTTCTTGTCATACACCGGGCCGTACTTGCCGGTCTCGGCGTTCCAGGCCTGGCATCTCATCGGCGTGATCGCCAGATCGCGCGGAAAGGACACCGCCACAACCCTTTTCCGGCTGGCGGGAATGTTGACCAGCATGATGGTGTCGGAGCGGGCGCCCTCGGCGAGGGTGGTGTCACCGGCGCCCATCTCGGCGTTCGCACCGATCCGGCTGTCCACCCCGATGATGAGGAAGTTCTCGTCGCCCTGTTGGGCACTGGGGTCGCGGATATCGCTGGAGTTGGGATCCAGTGCGGCGATGGTGTTCAGCAGTTTGTTCTTGGCGCTCTGCCACTGCCACGCGGCGCCGGTGAGGGCCAGTGCGCAGACCGCGACCAACGCCACCGCCACCCGGGTGGCGATGACCACCGACCGGCGGCGCGGACTGGACGCGCGCGGGGCCGGCACACCAGCGGGATTCGGGTCGGCGACCAGGGGCCGCCGGGCCCGGGCCAGGGCCGCCAGATCCGGAAGTTCGCCGCCACCGGCCCGCGGGATCGGGGTGGTCTTGTCGGGATCGTCGGACGGGACGTCGGCGCTGCGCCGGGTCGACGGATTGATCTGCGGGCTGCCGGTCAGCTTGGCGATCAGTTCGGAGACCGCGATCCCCTCGGTGTGATGTCCGGACCCCTGTGACGGCGCACGGTCCCCCGGCGTCCGGCCGGAGGCCGGACGTGGGTCGCCGTCGTCGCCGTCGCGCATAGTCCTCCAGCAGCCTCCGACTCGGTGGATCTCGCGGCCGCATTGATGCGCCGCGACGCAGTAGTGCCAGGTCCTGGGCACCGCGCGGACGCCGGGCCCGCTATCAGCGGCCTTATGTTACTGACCCAACCTGAGAGCTGGCTAGCGGTGGAGGACCTCAACCACCGGAGCCGCCGGCGTCCTCCGCCCCGAATGGGACCGTGCAGTCGTCGGGATCGTTCAGCCAGCCCTCGGGCAGGGACACCGAGGCCGCCGACCCCTGCCGCCCGCGCGGTCCGGCGCCGGCGGGCGGGAAGGGCACGTCGCGGTCCAACTCGTCGAGCAGGCGGTCCAGTTCATCCCGGGTCTTGACCAGGGCCAGCCCCCGGCGCAGGTCGGAACCGGCCGGGAAACCGTGCAGGTACCAGGCGATGTGCTTGCGGATGTCCCGCATGGCCTTGTCCTCGCCGAAGTGGTCGGTCAGCAGCGCCCCGTGCCGGCGGATGATGTCGGCCACTTCGCCCAGGGTGGGTGGGGTGAGTGCGGGGGCGCCGTTGAAGGCCGCGGACAGTTCGGCGAACAGCCAGGGCCGGCCCAGGCAGCCGCGTCCGATCACCACGCCGTCGCAGCCGGTGTCCGCCATCATCGTCAGCGCGTCATCGGCGTCGAAGATGTCACCGTTGCCCAGCACCGGGATGCTGGTGACGGTTTCCTTGAGCCGGGCGATCTGGCTCCAGTCGGCCGAACCCGAGTAGCGCTGGGCGGCGGTGCGGGCGTGCAGTGCCACTGCGGCCGCGCCCTCCTGCTCGGCGATCCGGCCGGCCTCCAGATGGGTGTGGTGGGCGTCGTCGATGCCGATGCGGAACTTCACCGTCACCGGGACCGGGGTGCCCTCGGCAGCGCGCACCGCGGCAGCGACGATCTGGCCGAACAGCTTTCGCTTGTAGGGCAGGGCCGCCCCGCCGCCCCGGCGGGTCACCTTGGGCACCGGGCAGCCGAAGTTCATGTCGATGTGGTCGGCGAGGTTCTCCTCGACGATCATCTTCGCGGCGGCGTAGGTGGTCGCCGGGTCGACGGTGTAGAGCTGCAGTGACCGCGGAGACTCCTCGGCCCCGAACGTCGTCATGTGCATGGTGACCGGGTGGCGTTCGACCAGGGCCCGCGCGGTGACCATCTCGCAGACGTAGAGACCGCTGACCGTGCCGGCACGGGCGAGTTCCAGCTCCCGGCACAGCGTCCGGAAAGCGACGTTGGTCACCCCGGCCATGGGCGCCAAGACAACCGGGCTGCGGAGGGTCAGTGACCCGATCCGCAGCCCGGTTGCAGGTGCTTGCGTTGCAGAACCTATGAGGCTGCCCCGGCCAGCGACTTACCGGCCCGCTTCTCGGCCAGCTTGGCGTCGCGCTCGAGCTTGCGCGCCTTGGCCTCGTCGAACTTGTCGCAGGTCTCCTCGAGTTCCGCGATCAGCTTCGCCAGGTCGTCGCGCAGGAAGGCGCCCTCACCGGTGAAGTCCTCGCGCTCGAAGATCCGCCACTTCTTCAGCACCGGCATCACCACGTCGTTCAGGTGGATGCGCGGGTCGTAGACGCCGCCCATCGCGATGATGACGGCCTTGCGGCGGAAGTCCGGAACGGTGTAGCCGGGCATCTTGAAGTTCTTCAGGATCCGGTGCACCGACTTGATCGCCTGGTTGGGGGCGATGTCCAGGCCGGCCGCGCTGACGTCGCGGTAGAAGATCATGTGCAGGTTCTCGTCGTGGGAGATCCGCGCCAGCAGCTGCTCGGCCACCGGGTCGTTGCACGCCTTGCCGGTGTTGCGGTGCGAGACGCGGGTGGCCAGCTCCTGGAAGCTGACGTACATCACCGAGTCGAACAGGTTCTCGGCGAACAGATCACCCTGCTGGTTCTGGCCGGGGGAGAAGCCGCGAGTCATCTGCTCCAGTCGCAGTTCCTCGAGTTCGACCGGATCGGCGTTGCGGGTGACGACCAGGTAGTCGCGCATGGAGATACCGTGCCGGTTCTCCTCGGCGGTCCAGCGGTTGACCCAGTAGCCCCACGGCCCGTCCATCGAGAAGTTCATCGCGATCTCGCGGTGATACGAGGGCAGGTTGTCCTCAGTGAGCAGGTTCTGGATCATCGCGACCCGGGCCACCTCGGAGAGCTTGGCCTGATCGGGATCCCAGTCCTGGCCGCCGAGCGCGTAGTAGTTCTTGCCCTCTTTCCAGGGGACGTAGTCGTGCGGGTTCCACTCCTTGAACATCGACATGTGCCGGTTGATCAGCTTCTCCGCGACGGGTTCAAGCTCACGCAGCAGGTCGACGTTGGGCAGGTCTTGGGACATGGGTCCTCCGATATCTGTACCTCGTGGTTGCACCAATATATCTGTGTCTGCCGGTGACATTCAAGTTCTCGACGGTTGTCGGCGTTTCGCCTCCACTCCACGCGGGGCTGTTAACAGCGGTATCGTTGGCAGCGATACACAGGCATGTCGGTTATGGGCAGGTGGAAGGTAGGCGCGGTGAAGAAGTCGACCCGCAGTGTGGTGGCCGCCGGAGGCGCGGCCGCGCTGTTCGCGTTGTTCGGGTCCGGCTCGGCCGCGGCCATCAACGAGTACAAGGGCATGACCTACAACGACGCCGCCACCGCCATCAGCCAGAGCGGTGCGACCGCCATCATCGCCACCAAGGTGGGCAGCTTCCTGCCGACCGGGGCGTGCATGGTCACCGGGTCGCACAGCGCCAGCTTCCTGGACTCCAGCGGCAACAACCCCGGCGGCAGGGTGCTGCTGGATCTGAACTGCAACTACAGCTTCGCCCTGGCCGGTGTGCCCGGTAACTCGCACGCCAGCCCGGAGGGTAAGGCCGCCTACGACGCGGCCGTGCAGAAGGCTCAGGAGGAGCAGGCGGCGGCCCAGGCCGAGCAGGAAGCCGCGGCTCAGGCGGCAGCCGGCGGCTCCGGGGGCTAAGCCCCGGACGCCCGCGGCGTTGGTATCTCGGTGCCCCCACCAGGGCTCGAACCTGGGACCTGCGGATTAAAAGTCCGTAGCTCTACCGACTGAGCTATAGGGGCATGCGGTTCAAGGATACTGACCCCGAATGGGGAACCTGGTTTGGGGATTGCCGTAGCCGTGCCCTAAGCTGTGGAGGCTCCAAGCTTGCAGCGAATGTGAGTTCCCCGGAGATTCGGCTCAGGCCCCCTTCGTCTAGCGGCCTAGGACGCCGCCCTTTCAAGGCGGTAGCGCGGGTTCGAATCCCGTAGGGGGTACGCACGTCGCGGCAACGCGGAGTGGCATCAAGGCCCTGTGGCGCAGTCGGTTAGCGCGCCGCCCTGTCACGGCGGAGGTCGCGGGTTCGAGTCCCGTC
>NZ_JAFMJZ010000218.1 GCF_017853185.1 Mycolicibacterium sp. | reverse complement strand
CAGCATTGGCCGCAGCCGCGGGGCGGACAGCCGCCGCGGGGGAAGCCGCCGTGCTGGACAGCGCGATGGACAGGCCCTGACCCAGGGTCTGCACCTCGTTGCGGACGCTCGGCACCACGTTGGCCAGGTAGCTCGCACCGTCGGTGACATCACCGGTCTGGACGCCGGCGCCCAGCGTCAGGTTCACGATGGTGCCGGGCACGCCGGTCGGGCCGAGCAGGCCGCTCACGGCCGCATTCCACGCACCCTCGACGTCGCCGGTCGACAGTGCGGTGGTGATGGCGGTGACGGCGGTCGTCGCGGAGGCGGCGATCACGGCGAGCTGGCGCGGGATGTTGGCCAGCGCGGTCGGGATGCCGGCGGCGAGGACCTGGATCGCGGCGGTGGCCTTGGCGATGACGTTCTGCACGATGACAGTCGCCCCACCGATGACGGCCTCGACCGCGAGCTGAGCCTGGGCGACCGCGTACTGGATGCTGTTCTGGATCTGCACCGGGATGTCGGCGAAGTTGCCGCTGACGATGTCCTGAACGATCGCGACGGTGAGGCCGACCGGGGCCCACAGCAGATTCAGGCCGGCGTTGATGACCTGGCCGGCGGCCTGGTACGCGGTGTTGGCGTAACCGATCCAGTTGTTGACCACCTGGGTGCCGACCGGGAACGGAACGGTGATGAAGTTCGGGATCAGGCCGATGTTGGTGATGGCCGGCAGGTAGGCCGAACCGTCGTTGAAGTACGAGTACGGCAGGACGCTGTTGGTGTAGTCGGAGATGCCCGCGGCCGGCCAGTTGGCCGCGCCGCCACCGGCGTCGAGGTTGTAGTTGCCGTTGATCAGGTAGTTGACGCCCAGGTTGACGCTGTTGTAGAGCGCCGACAGCGGGTTGGCATAGGCGGCCAGCGCGACGGCGGCCTTCTGCACCGACACGGCGGGCAGCGAGACGGCCGGGGCCATCGGGGTCACGGCCACAGCGGCCGCGCCGACAAGCGCGGTAGCACCCGCGATCATCTGGGAACGAAGAGAGATCTGCATGATGGTGGTACCTCCGGGTCACGTTTGACTAACAACTTTGACCCTACCTGAGAAAAACCTTAACGAAAAGTGAGGCAAGCCTCAGCGCAGCGCCGCCAGCACGGCCTCGGCGTACTCCGGGCGGCAGACCAAGAGGTCGGGAAGCAGCGGGTCGGGCCGGTTGTAGACCAGCGGCGAGCCGTCGATCCGGGAGGTGTGCAGGCCCGCGGCCCTGGCCACCGCCACCGGTGCCGCCGAATCCCACTCGTACTGACCGCCGGCATGCACGTAGACCTCGGCGCGGCCCTGCACCACGGCGGCGACTTTCGCTCCGGCCGATCCCATCTCCACCAGCACCCCGCCCACCTGTTCGCACACCTGAAGTGCGGCCGCCGGCGGGCGGGTGCGGGAGATCAGGATGCGCGGAACCGCCGGCGGCGGCGGGAGCGGGGGAACCCCGGGGGTGGACAGAGTGACGCCCTGGGCGGGCAGGGCCACCGCGCCGGCGATCAGGTCGCCGCCGGACCCCTGCGCCCGATGCCACAGCGCCACGTGCACCGCCCAGTCCTCACGGCCGGCTTCGGAGAACTCGCGGGTGCCGTCCAGGGGGTCGACGATCCAGACCCGTTCGGCCTGCAACCGGGCCGGGTCGTCGGCGCCCTCCTCGGAGAGCACCGCGTCGCCGGGACGGGCGGCGGCCAGGGCCTGCATCAGATAATCGTGCGAACCCTTGTCCCCTGCCGCTTTCCGGACCTCGGCCGGGTCGTCGGCGAGTTCGGCGCGGATCTCCAGCAGCAACTGCCCGGCGGCGGTGGCCAGTTCGGCGGCCAACTGGTGATCGGTCACGAGGTGCTCTCGAGCAACTCGATCACCTGCTGGGCGAGTTCCTCGGGGGTGTGGTCCGGGGTCAGCCGCAGATCGGGGTTCTTCGGCCGCTGGTAGGGGCTGTCGATCCCGGTGAAGTGGGTGATCTCCCCGGCGCGGGCCTTGGCGTAGAGGCCCTTGGGGTCACGGGCCTCGCAGTCGGCCAGCGGGGTGTCGACGAACACCTCGAAGAACTCGATGCCGGCCGCGCCGTGCACGGTGCGGGCCAATTCGCGGTGTTCGTCCATCGGGGCGATGACGGGCACCAGCACCACCAGACCGGCGTCGGCCATCAGGGTGGCGACGTGGGCCAGCCGGCGCAGGTTCTCGGCCCGGTCGGCCATGGTGAAGCCGAGGTCGGCGTTGAGCCCGTGGCGCAGGTTGTCCCCGTCGAGGATGTAGGCCGGGATGCCGTGCTCGAGCAGCATCTGCTCGGCCAGCACCGCCACCGTGGACTTGCCCGATCCGGACAAACCGGTGAACCAGACGGTGCGGCCCTTGGTCAGCCGGTCCCCCGCGGTCACCAATGACTTGTGCCGGACCGTGTTCGGCGAGGCGGCGCGGGTGATCACCTTGGCGGTCTCGCGCACCATCCCCGCGGCGATGGTCACGTTGGTGTCCGGGTCGATCAGGATGAACGATCCGGTGGCCGCATTGCGGCTGTACTCGTCGAGCAGCAACGGCACCTGGGTGCGCAGGCTGATCCGGCCGAGTTCGTTGAGTTTGAGCGCGGTGGCGCTCTTGTCTCGGTGCAGGGTGTTGACGTCGAGCCGGTAATCCAAAGCCGTCACCCGGGCGCGGGTGGTGCGGGTGGTCTGCTTGATGACGTACTCCCGGCCCGGCTCGCAGGTGGCGTCGTCGGCCATCCAGCACACCATCGCGTCGAACTCGGTGGTGGAGTCGGGCTGGTTCTGCGGGCGGGCCAGCAGATCGCCGCGGGAGATGTCGATATCGTCGGCCAGGCTGATCGCCACCGCCATCGGCGGAAAGGCTTCTGCCACAGGGCCATTGGGCCCGTTGATCTCGGTGATGCGACTGGACTTGCCGCTGGGCAGCACCACCACCTCATCGCCGGGGCGCATGATTCCACTGGCCACGGTGCCGGCGTAACTGCGATGGTCGGCGTGCTCGCGGGTCTGCGGCCGGATCACGTACTGCACCGGGAAGCGGACGTCGACCAGGTTGCGGTCACCGGCGATGTAGACGTCCTCGAGGTGGCTCAGCAGCGCCGGACCCTCGTACCACGGGGACTTGTCGGACTTGGTGACGACGTTGTCGCCGTTGAGCGCCGACATCGGGATGGTGGTGACGTCGTGGATGTCCAATCGGGCGGCGAAGGCGTGGAACTCGTCGCGAATCCAGTTGAACCGCTCCTCGTCCCAGTCGATCAGGTCCATCTTGTTGACCGCAAGCACGATGTGCTGCACGCCGAGCAGCGAGGCCAGGAAGGCGTGCCGGCGGGACTGCTCGAGCAGGCCGTGCCTCGCGTCGACCAGAACGATCACCAGTTGCGCGGTGGAGGCGCCGGTGACCATGTTGCGGGTGTACTGGATGTGCCCCGGGGTGTCGGCGATGATGAATTTCCGCTTGGCCGTGGCGAAGTAGCGGTAGGCGACGTCGATGGTGATGCCCTGCTCGCGTTCGGAGCGAAGGCCGTCGGTCACCAGGGCGAGGTCGGTGTAGTCGTTGCCGCGTTCGCGCGAGGTGGCCTCGACGGCGGCCAGCTGGTCCTCCATGACGGCCTTGGAGTCATAGAGCAGCCGGCCGATCAGGGTGGACTTGCCGTCGTCGACGCTGCCCGCGGTGGCCAGCCGCAGAAGAGTGGTTGTGCTCATCTCAGAAATAACCCTCCCGCTTGCGGTCCTCCATGCCGGCTTCGGAGATGCGGTCGTCGGCGCGGGTGGCGCCGCGTTCGGTGAGCCGGGACACCGCGGTCTCGGCGATCACGTCCTCGACGCTGACGGCCTCGGACTCCACACACCCGGTGCAGGTGACGTCGCCGACGGTGCGGAACCGCACCGAGGTCTCGAAGACCTCATCGCCCGGGCCCGGCTGCATGTACTCGTGCACGGCCAGCAGCATGCCGTCGCGGCGGAACACCGGCCGGCGGTGCGCGTAGTAGATGGGCGGCAGCGCGATGTCCTCCTCGCCGATGTAGGCCCAGATGTCGTACTCGGTCCAGTTCGACAGCGGGAAGGCGCGGATGTGCTCGCCCTTGCGGTGCCGGCCGTTGTAGAGGTTCCACAGTTCGGGGCGCTGGGCCTTGGGGTCCCACTGGCCGAACTCGTCGCGGAAGCTGAACACCCGTTCCTTGGCGCGGGCCTTCTCCTCGTCGCGGCGGGCCCCGCCGAAGGCGGCGTCGAAGCCGTGCTCCTCGATGGCGTCGAGGAGGGTGACGG
>NZ_JAFMJZ010000217.1 GCF_017853185.1 Mycolicibacterium sp. | reverse complement strand
CATGGTGGCCCGGCAGCTGGCGCTGATCAAGGTCCGCACCGGTGCCGGCACTCGCGGTCAGGTCATCGAGGCGGTGAACCTGTTCCGCGCCAATATCATCGACGTCTCGACCGAGTCGTTGACGATTGAGGCCACCGGCACCCAGGAGAAGCTCGAAGCGCTGCTTCGGGTGCTCGAACCGTATGGCATCTGCGAGACCGTGCAGTCCGGTGTGGTCGCACTGTCGCGCGGTCCCAAAGGCATGACGAACTCGAAATAGCTGTACGAGAAACGAAGAGAAGGAATCAAATTCAGTGGCAATCGAGATGTTCTATGACGACGACGCCGACCTGTCGATCATCCAGGGCCGCAAGGTCGGGGTCATCGGCTACGGCAGCCAGGGCCACGCGCACTCGCTGAGCCTGCGCGACTCCGGCGTCCAGGTGAAGGTGGGCCTGAAAGAGGGCTCCAAGTCGCGCGAGAAGGTCACCGAGCAGGGTCTCGAGGTCGACACCCCGGCCAACGTCGCCAAGTGGGCCGACGTGATCATGCTGCTGGCGCCCGACACCGCGCAGGCCGAGATCTTCTCCAACGACATCGAGCCCAACCTGAAGGCCGGCGACGCGCTGTTCTTCGGCCACGGCCTCAACATTCACTTCGGCCTGATCAAGCCGCCCGCCGATGTCACCATCGGGATGGTCGCACCCAAGGGCCCCGGCCACCTGGTGCGCCGGCAGTTCGTCGACGGCAAGGGCGTGCCCTGCCTGGTCGCCATCGAGCAGGACCCGACCGGCGAGGGCCTGGCGCTGGCGCTGTCCTACGCCAAGGCCATCGGCGGCACCCGCGCCGGCGTCATCAAGACCACCTTCAAGGACGAGACCGAGACCGATCTGTTCGGTGAGCAGGCCGTATTGTGCGGCGGCACCGAGGAACTGGTCAAGACCGGCTTCGAGGTCATGGTCGAGGCGGGCTACGCCCCCGAGTTGGCCTACTTCGAGGTGCTGCACGAGCTGAAGCTGATCGTCGACCTGATGTACGAGGGCGGCATCGCCCGGATGAACTACTCGGTGTCCGACACCGCCGAGTACGGCGGCTACCTGTCCGGCCCGCGGGTGATCGACGCCGACACCAAGGAGCGGATGCGTCAGATCCTGAAGGACATCCAGGACGGCACCTTCGTCAAGCGCCTCGTGGCCAACGTCGAGGGCGGCAACAAGGAACTCGAGGGCCTGCGCAAGCAGAACGCCGAGCACCCCATCGAGGTCACCGGCAAGAAGCTGCGCGACCTGATGAGCTGGGTCGATCGCCCGCTCACCGACACGGCGTAACCTCCACCCCACGCGACTTCGGCGCGGTTTCGAGCGATAAGACGCTTGAAACCGCGCCGAATTTGCGTTTCGGGCCCCAGGGGCGAAATCGTTTTCGCATCAATGCTGCTAAAATGCAGGCATGGTGGCCGTGACGATTAGGGACGTGCCGGACGACGTACGGGGCGAGCTGGCTGCCCGCGCCGCGCGCGCGGGCCAGTCCCTTCAGGAGTACCTCAGGGGGGTGTTGGTCAACGTGGCGGCCAAGCCCACGGTCGAGGAAGTCCTGAACCGGGCGCGTGCGCGCGTTTCGGTGACCGGTGTGCGACTCGATCCAGGCGCGACGCTTCAGGCGCGGGATGCCGACCGAAAGTAGCGGCCACAGGGTCGTGTGCGACGCCTCGGCGTTGGTGACAGTTCTGCTGGACTCTGGCGGTGACGGAATCTGGATCGCTGCTCGCTTGAGCGGTGCTGAGTTGTGCGCGCCCGACCTGCTGCCGTTCGAATGTGCGAACATCTTCCGCCGCCACGAGCTCAGTGGACTCGTCAGCGCCGACCAGGCCGCTCAGTCTCACGGCGACCTGCTGGACCTGCCGATCGACTTCTTTCCGTATGAAACTGTTGCGCAACGGGTCTGGGAGCTCAGGCAGAACCTCACCAGTTATGACGCCGCCTACGTCGCCCTCGCCGAAGTCCTCGATGCGCCGCTGATCACGCTGGATCGGCGTCTACTCACAGCGCCGGGAATCGCGTGCGAGGTTGAGGTGCCGCCGCGCTAGGAATGCGGCATAGTAGGTCAGGAGAAACCCTGCGTCGCTTCAGGTTCGGGGTGGCTGGATCCGCCGGCCCAGCGCGGCGGCTCGGTGTCGCCACGAGAGCGCGCAGGCCACGGCACCGCCGATGATCGCGATCTGAGTGCCCGGCCACGCGGCGGTCTCGATCAGTCGGTGCGCGCCGGTCACGATCGCGGCGAAGAACCCCCAACAGGACAGCGTCCCGAGTGCGGTCGCGCCCACGAGAAGATCATGGGTGGTTGAGCGTGGGGCGCTGCGCAGGGTGATGCTGCCATAGATGGCGACGGCGTTGAGTCCGGTCAGTGCGGTGAAATAGGTGACCCAGTAGGCCAACAGCCATCCGTCCGGAGCCACGAAATACAGGTTCTCCGCCGGCATGGCGGACGTAGCGGGGCTCTGCAGAAGGCAGACCAGCATGACCCCGGAGGCCAGCAGCACCGGTGCCATGATCCGGGTCCGCATGAAGGGCCCGATGGCGTCATTGGGCATCAGCCGCAGCGCTACCGCCTTGAGGCCCCTGGTTGCCCCGAGCAGATAACTGACGTGGCCCAGGCAATTCAGCAGGTAGAACTTCCCGATCAGTGGGAAGGAGGCGGCCGCGACGTTGGGCCAAGGCGAATCCAGGGCCGCGCCTAACGCGAACAAGGCGATGCCGGCGGTGATCGGTGCGTCCCAACGGGAATTGACGGTGTCTCGGCGCACCCATAACGCCCACGGCGCGACCACGAGCACGAGTGCGTTCACAACGCGGA
Organism: Mycolicibacterium sp.; assembly: GCF_017853185.1. Taxonomy (GTDB): domain Bacteria; phylum Actinomycetota; class Actinomycetes; order Mycobacteriales; family Mycobacteriaceae; genus Mycobacterium. The sequence continues at coordinate 1,445 of NZ_JAFMJZ010000217.1, read as the reverse complement.
GGGCGGTCACGGCAGTTAAAACCCTACCCGCGTAGTTACAGCGGCGGGGCGTCGGGTCGTCGCCGGAAGCGCCGGCTTCGCGGCGGGGTTGAACCTGTGGTGTCGCCGACTTTGCCGGCGCAGTCGATGACGGCGGGCGCCTCAACCAAACCGCAGTGCATCAGCAACTCGACGGGGTTGAGGTCCAGTTCGGCAGCCAGCCGCAGCAGGTTGTCGGCGCAGAGGAGTCGTCCGTCGTCGCGCTGCTCGTAATAGGTGGACCGGCCCAGGTCCAGGGCGGCGATGATCTCACCAACCGTTACCTTGCGGCCCGCCAGCGAGGACAGCAGGCTGCCCAGTTCGACCGAATCGCTCGCTGCGCGCGCCATTTCAGCAGTGTAGGACTCCTCGCGGATTACGGCCCGTAGCGGCGGCGAAAAAGGAGACGATTCGTCCCGTTGGCGGCATGTCCGGATATCCGGACATCAACTGTTACAGTTCGTCGGCGCTGATCTTCCACGTCTCCCGAAGGACCTTCCGCATGGACACCAACCGCCCTGTTCGCTCGAGTTCTGTCGACCGCAATGGCAACTGCGCCATCCACGTGGGTCGGGTGGGTGCACTGGCCGTGGCGCTCGGTGTCGGTGCCGCTGTTCTGGCGCTGCCGTGGGTCGCCTCGGCCGATGCCGAGGGCTCGGGAGGGGCGACTGCCTCGGCCACGGATGCCGGATCGGTGTCGTCTGCCCGCGGCCCGCGGGGTTCGGTCAACCGCGGCGGTGTGCAAGGGGCGTCAACCGCCCGCGAGCGCGGAGTGCGCGGCGGGCCTGGGACGGCAGCGGCCTCAGGTCAGCAGCGTCGGCCCCCGGTTGTCCCGGCGGCGGCTGTGTCGCCGTCGTCGACTGCGGTGGCGATTGGCCAGGGGAGCGCGATCGGCGCGGATGCGTTGTCCTGGCTCGGTTCTCGCGATGGCGGCGATGCGCCCGGGGTGGCGCCGATTGTGTGGGCGGTGGCGGCTGCGTCGCGTCGTGAATCGGACGGCGGAATCGGATCCCTGATCGTGTCGCCACAAGCGTCGGCGACCGGGGCGTTGGTCAACGATCCGGTCAGCGATTTCATCCGGATCTTCATCGGCGACGGATCGGCCTCCAATCCCAACGGCGGCTTGCTGATCGGCAGCGGCTACTCCTGGACGGCGCAGACCTGCACTGGCACCGTTGCGTGCACCGGCGGCAGCGGCGGGATCTTCGGCAACGGGGGCAACGGTTTCAACGGCGGTGACGGCGGTAACGCGGGCTTGTTCGGCAACGGCGGCGCGGGCGGGGCCGGGCAGCTCGGCCAGGCCGGGGGCAACGGCGGTCGCGGCGGTCTGCTGTTGGGCAGCGGCGGATCCGGCGGTGCCGGTGGTGTCGGGTTCCTGTCGACGGCAGCCGGTAACGGTGGTGACGGTGGCCGTACCGGCCTGCTGT
>NZ_JAFMJZ010000216.1 GCF_017853185.1 Mycolicibacterium sp. | reverse complement strand
TAACGTTGAGCTCATGTCCGATACCCACGTCGTCACCAACCAGGTCCCGCCGCTGATCGATTACAACCCGGCCACCTCGCCGGTGCTCATGGAGGCCCTCATCCGGGAGGGCGGCCAGTGGGGCGTCGACGAGGTCACCGAACTCGGTGCGATCGCGGGCAGTGCCACCGCCCAGCGCTGGGGTGACCTGGCCGACCGCAACCGCCCGGTGCTGCACGCCCATGACCGCTTCGGGTACCGGGTCGACGAAATCGAGTACGACCCGGCCTATCACGAACTGATGCGCGTCGCGATCGGCCACGGCCTGCACGCCGCGCCGTGGGCCGACGACCGGCCGGGCGCCCATGTGGTGCGCGCCGCCAAGATGGGCGTCTGGACGCCCGAGCCCGGACACGTCTGTCCGATCTCGATGACCTACGCCGTCGTTCCCGCGCTGCGCCACAATCCGGAACTGGCCACGATCTACGAACCGCTTCTCACCAGCCGCCACTACGACCCCGAACTCAAGGTTGCCACCGCCAAAGCCGGCATCACAGCCGGAATGTCGATGACGGAGAAGCAGGGCGGATCCGATGTGCGGGCCGGCACCACCCAGGCGGTGGCCAATGCGGACGGCAGCTACCGCCTCACCGGGCACAAGTGGTTCACCTCGGCGGCGATGAGCGACATCTTCCTGGTGCTCGCCCAGGCGCCGGGTGGACTGAGTTGCTTCATGCTGCCCAAGGTGCTGCCCGACGGCAGCCTCAACCGGATGTTCATCCAGCGGCTGAAGAACAAACTGGGCAACCACGCCAACGCCTCCAGCGAGATCGAGTACGACGGCGCGACGGCCTGGCTGGTGGGGGAGGAGGGGCGGGGCGTTCCGACCATCATCGAGATGGTCAACCTCACCCGGTTGGACTGCACCCTCGGCAGCGCCACCAGCATGCGGCAGGGCCTGACCATGGCCATCCATCACGCCCAGCACCGGAAGGCGTTCGGCGCCTACCTGATCGACCAGCCGCTGATGCGCAACGTGATCGCCGATCTCGCCGTCGAGGCCGAGGCCGCCACCATCATCGCGATGCGGATGGCCGGCGCCACCGATGCCGCCACCCGCGGCGACGAACGCGAGATCATGCTGCGCCGGATCGGACTGGCCGCGTCCAAGTACTGGGTATGCAAGCGCGCCACCCCGCACGCCGGGGAGGCGATGGAATGCCTCGGCGGCAATGGCTATGCGGAGGATTCCGGCGCCCCGCGGCTCTACCGTGAGGCTCCACTGATGGGCATCTGGGAAGGCTCGGGCAACGTCAGCGCGCTGGACACCTTGCGCGCCATGGCAACCCGTCCGGAATGCGTTGAGGTGCTCTTCGACGAACTGGGCGTCACCGCGGGTCAGGACGCGCGACTGGACGCCCATGTCGACGGTCTGCGGGGCAGCCTCGCCGACGCGACGACCATCGAATACCGCGCCCGCAAGGTGGCCGAGGACATCAGCCTGGCGCTGCAGGGATCGCTCTTGGTCCGACACGGCCACCCGGCGGTCGCCGAGGCGTTCCTGGCCACCCGGATGGCCCGCAACTGGGGTGGCGCGTTCGGCACCCTGCCGGCCGGATTGGACCTCGCGCCGATCATCGAGCGGGCGCTGGTCAAGGGATGAATCAACCGACGGCGGCCCACCCATCCGCCGAACAGACACAAACTCGCACGCCACTGACCGCAAATGTGCGACTTTCTGTCTGCTCGCGGAAAGCGGCTGGGCGGAAAGTGGTCGGGGGACGCGGTGCCTGACCTGACGACGATGACCTACGAGGTCACCGGCCGGATCGCTCGTATCACCTTCAATCGCCCGGAGAAGGGAAACGCGATCGTCGCCGCCACCCCGGTCGAGTTGGCCGCCTGCGTCGAGCAGGCAGATCTCGACCCGGGCGTCCACGTCATCCTGGTCTCCGGGCGCGGCGACGGGTTCTGTGCGGGGTTCGATCTGAGTGCCTATGCGGACGGATCCTCGTCGGCCGGGGGAGAAGACCGCGCAGGCACTGTGCTCGACGCGACGACGCAGGCGGTCAACCACCTGCCGAACCAGCCCTGGGATCCGATGGTCGACTATCAGATGATGAGCCGGTTCATGCGCGGCTTCGCCAGCCTGATGCACGCCGACAAGCCGACGGTGGTCAAGATCCACGGCTATTGCGTGGCGGGCGGCACCGACATCGCGCTGCATGCCGATCAGGTGATCGCCGCCGCCGACGCGAAGATCGGCTATCCGCCCACCCGGGTCTGGGGTGTGCCCGCCGCCGGCCTGTGGTCGCACCGGCTCGGTGACCAGCGCGCCAAACGCCTTCTGCTGACCGGGGATTGCATCACCGGCGCCCAGGCCGCCGAATGGGGGCTGGCCGTCGAGGCGCCGGACCCGGCCGATCTCGACGAGCGCACCGAACGGCTGGTGGAGCGGATCGCGGCGATGCCGGTCAACCAGCTGATCATGGTGAAGCTGGCGATGAACTCCGCGCTGTATCAGCAGGGGGTGGCCACCAGCCGGATGGTGAGCACGGTGTTCGACGGGATCGCCCGGCACACTCCGGAAGGTCATGCGTTCGTGGCCGACGCCGTCGAGCACGGGTTCCGCGAGGCGGTGCGACACCGCGACGAACCGTTCGGCGACTTCGGCAGAAAAGCCTCCGGGGTCTGAGCATGGCGAACACCCGGATGACGGCTCGATCGGTGGTGCTCTCCGTGCTTCTCGGTGCCCACCCGGCCTGGGCCACCACGGCTGAATTGCTGCGTCTCACAGCCGATTTCGATATCAGGGAGAGCACCCTGCGGGTGGCTCTGACCCGGATGGTCGCTGCCGGTGATCTGGTGCGCTCGCAGGACGGCTATCGGCTGTCCGACCGGCTACTGGCCCGGCAGCGGCGCCAGGATGACGCGCTCGATCCACCCACCCGCACTTGGGACGGGACCTGGAAGATGGTGGTCGTGACCGCCGTCGGTGCGGACGCCCGCACGCGTGCTGCGCTGCGAACTGCGTTGTCGCACAACCGCTTCGGCGAACTCCGTGAAGGCGTCTGGCTGCGTCCGGACAACCTCGACGTCTCGGTTCCGGATCAGGTGCCGGGAATGGCCCGGGTGCTCTCCGTCCGCGATCAGGACGACGCCGGACTGGCGGCCGGACTGTGGGACCTGCCCGGGTGGGCGGCCGCCGGCCAACGACTGCTGAGCGAGATGGAACTCGCCACCGATGTCCCCGGCCGGTTCGCGATCGCCGCGGCGATGGTCCGCCACCTGCTCACCGATCCGGTGCTGCCGGCCGCACTGCTCCCGGCCGACTGGCCCGGACAACGGCTGCGGGATGGGTATGCCGATTTCGTCGCGCTGCTTCTCCATCGGCGTGACGCTGAACTTCAGGAGGCGCGATGACAATCCGAGTGGAACGGCAGGGTCCTGTCACCACGGTGATCATCGACCGCCCATACGCCCGTAATGCCGTCAACGGGCCCACCGCGCTGGCGCTCTACGAGGCCTTCCAGGAGTTCGACCGCGACGAGTCGGCCTCGGTCGCCGTGCTCTGGGGCGATCACGGAACGTTCTGCGCCGGGGCGGACCTCAAGGCGATGGGAACCCCCGACTCCAACCCCCTGCACCGCAGCGGGCTGGAGTCCGATGTCGCCGGCCATGCGGCTCCGGGCCCGATGGGGCCGACCCGGATGACGTTGTCCAAACCGGTGATCGCCGCGGTGAGCGGTTACGCGGTGGCCGGTGGACTGGAACTCGCACTGTGGTGCGACCTGAGGGTGGCCGAGCAGGACGCGGTGTTCGGGGTGTTCTGCCGGCGATGGGGCGTGCCATTGATCGACGGGGGCACGGTGCGACTGCCCAGACTCGTCGGACACAGCCGGGCGATGGACCTGATCCTGACCGGGCGGCCCGTCGATGCAGACGAGGCTCTGGCGATCGGTCTGGCCAACCGGGTCGTGCCGAAGGGGACTGCACGGCAGGTCGCCGAGGAATTGGCCGCCGGGCTGGCCAAACTGCCGCAAGCCTGCCTGCAGGCCGACCGGCTCTCGGCGATCCATCAGTGGGGCCACACCGAGGCGGAGGCGATGGACGTCGAGTTCGGCAGTCTCACCAAGGCCGCCCCCGAGGCGCTCGCCGGAGCCCAGCGCTTCGCGGATGGCGCCGGACGGCATGGTGAACCCGAGAAGCTGTCCTAGAGTCTCCAACCATGGCAACCCGGCCGGCGAAGTCGCCGAAGCTCAGCCGGGAGATCGTCGTCAACGCGGCGCTGACCTTCCTGGACCGGGAGGGTTGGGACGCCCTGACCATCAATGCGCTGG
>NZ_JAFMJZ010000215.1 GCF_017853185.1 Mycolicibacterium sp. | reverse complement strand
GTGGAGTTACCTGTACCGCAAGATGATTGGTCCTCTGGTCGCCGCGGGACACCGGGTACTGGCGCCCGATCTGATCGGCTTCGGCCGCTCCGACAAACCCACCCGCTTGCAGGATTACACCTATCAGCGGCACGTCGACTGGACCACCTCCTGGCTGAACCAACTGGACCTGCGCGAGGTCACCGTCGTCGTTCAGGACTGGGGTTCCCTGATCGGTCTGCGGGTGGCCGCGGAGAACACCGAACGTTTCGCGAAGTTGTTCATCGCCAATGGTTTCCTGTCCACCGCGGAACGTCCGGCTCCGCCGGCGTTCAGACTCTGGCGGGCGTTCGCGAAGTTCACCCCGATCTTCTCGGCCGGCTGGCTGGTGGACCGCGCGACCGTACGCAAGGTACCCAAGGCGGTGCGTGCCGGATACGACGCCCCGTTCCCGGACAAGCGATTCCAAGCCGGCGCGAGGGTGTTCCCGCAACTGGTGCCCACCTCGCCGGATGATCCCGCGGTTCCGGCCTGCCGTGCCGCCTGGGAGGTGTTGGGGCGCTGGGAGAAACCGGTGCTGTGCGTCTTCGGCAAGAACGATCCGATCCTGGGCAAGCTCGATCAACCGCTGATCGCGCACATTCCCGGTGCGGCCGGCCAACCGCACGCCCGCATCACCGGTGGTCACTTCATCCAGGAGGACGCCGGACCCGAACTTGCCCGGCGGCTGCTCGACTGGGAGAACCAACTCGGCCGATGATCGGCGGGCCTAAAATGGGTCAATGATCGAATTCAAGCTCGACCCCAAGAGCGCCATCCTGACGATCCATCCGCGTTCGGCGCTGGACAAGAACGACTTCGTCGAACTCGGGCAGGCCGTCGACCCGGAGATCGAGAAGCACGGCGATCTGGCCGGACTCATCCTTGATGCGTCGCACTTCCCGGGCTGGGACAGCATGGGAGCGTTGATCACGCACCTGAAGTTCGTCCGCGACCATCACAAGCACGTCAAGAAGATCGCGGTGGTCACCGACTCGCCCCTGGGCGATGTCGCCGAGCACATCACCTCGCACTTCGTCTCGGCGGAGATCAAGCACTTCCCGGCCGGCCAGGACAAGCAGGCCGAGGCCTGGATCGCCGGCGCTTAGGGCCCCAGATTCAGGGGCGGGGCCAGGTCTCCGGCAGACCGTGACCGCCATCGGCCACCAGTACCGCTCCGGTGACGAATGACGCCGATTCGTGGGCCAGGAATGCCACGCAGGCGGCGATCTCAGTTGGCGTGCCGCTGCGGCCGATCGGGCCCGCTGCCGCGGCCGCGGCCTCGAACTCCAACTGCGAACCGGTGGCGATGTAGCCGGGGGCGACGACGTTGACCGTCACCCCGCGGCCCACCACTTCCAGGGCCAGCGCCCGGGACAGGCCGACCAACCCGGCTTTGGCTGCGGTGTAGGTGGACTGGCCGGGCATCGCGTTGACGGTCCCGGTGGTCGAGCCCACCGAGACGATGCGGCCATAACCCGCCGCCGTCATCACCGGCACGACGGCCCGGCACATCAGGAACGCGGTGGTGAGATTACGGGCCAGCGCGGACTCCCAGTCCGCCAGCGACATCGCCGCGACATCGCCGTCGGCATCCCAGCCCGACGAAACCGACGTCATACCAGCGTTATTCACCAGAATGTCCAACCGGCCCCAGCGGTCGGTCGCCGCGGCCACCAATTCCTCGGCGCCGCCGTCGACGGTGAGATCGGCTATTACGCCGACGGCGGCAGCGCCCAACTCGGCGGCCCGTTGGTGCACCCGGTCCGACGTCGCGCCCAGAACCACCCGGGCGCCCTCGGCCACCAGACGACGGGCCACCGCTGCGCCGATTCCATCCGGCGCTCCGGCACCGGTGACGACGGCGACCCGGTCGGCGAAGCGCATCGCGATCGGGTCTAGCCCGCGAACTCGGTGTGCACGTTGTCGATCGCGTGGCGCATCGCGTCGAGGGTTTCCTGCCGGGCGCGCATCTTGCAGGCGTGATGAGCCTTGGCGTTCAGCGTGGCGGCGAACTCCCCGGCGGCTTGCTGGGCTCGTTCGAGCACCATCTCCGGCATGTCGATCTCATCGACGAAACCGGCCCGCAATGCGCTCTCACCGAAGAACGTCTTCGCCAGACCGACGGCTTGCTGGTAGGCCGACGGGGTCAAGCGCAGCTTCAGGATCTCCAGTGCCGCGTACGGCAGCACCATCCCGATCGCGACCTCGTTGGCCTGAAAGGTGTAGGCGGGCGCGGCGATTCGGTGATCGGTGCTGCAGGCCAGGAACGATCCCATGGCGATGGCCGGACCGGTGCAGGCGGCGACGACGGGCTTGGGGAACGACAACAGCCGGTGCGACAGTTCGAAGCCGCCCCTGAGCATGTCGATCGAGGCCTGCACATCCCCGGAGCGGAACACCTTGAGATCGAACCCGCCGCTGAACACCCGGTCATTGCCGGCCAGCACCACGGCGCCGGCGTTGTCGGCCTCGGCCCGGTCGAGGGCGGCCCCGATCTCGGCCTGCATGTCCGGACCCAGGGCGTTGACCTTCCCGTCGTCCATGGTGATCACGGCGACCTGGTCGTCTTTGCGGTAACTGACCCGCTCGCTCATTGCTGCTCCCTCTACCTCGTGGTTTGCCGATGACGTTACCGAGGTGTGATCAGCAAACTTCAACCACGCCGCTACTGCGTCTAAGATTCCCCTGTGATGAGCGCGTCAGCCTGCGTAGGCAGGGTCGGGGGACTTGCCGTCGCACTGGGAATCGGCACCGGCGTCGCGCTCGGCTACGCCGGACCGGCGTGGGCGGATCCGGCCGGGGATGCACCGACGGCGAGTTCGGCATCGGAGACGACGACCTCGAGTCCGTCGCCCCGGTCACGGCACTCAGCGAAGACGAAGGCGGCATCCCCGCAGACCGTTGGCGCGCAGCGCAACAACTCCAACCCGGCGCCGGACCCGGCTCCCCGGGTGGCCGGGCCCGCGTTGCCGAACACTCGGAGCGCCATCGATCGGGTACAGGTGATAACCGGCCCGATCGGCAACGCCCCGGCGACGAAGGCCGTGGCGTCCGCTGCCACGGCCGCCGTTCCCGCGGTCGTCGTGGTGACCGAGGCCCCCGTTGCGGCGCCGGCGAAATCCAGTGCCGGCGCCACCACGCTCCAGGCCGCCGCAGTTCCGCTGTCCGATCTCTCCGGCGACGGGGCGCCGTTGGCGTCCCCGGTCGGATGGGTGGTGCTCGCCGCCGCCCGCCGGCCCACCGCATCCCGGGTGGCCACCGCGGCCGCGACCGTCTCCACCGGCCAGTCGGCCGCGACACCGACGGTGGCCAAGACCGCGTCGGCCGGTTCGGCCAACCCGATCCTGTCGTTCTTCTTCAATCAGGCCCCGGCCGAGAGCCCGACCCAGGCCGCCCAGTCGCCGGACACCGGGGCGATCACCGGCGATGTCAACGCGGTGGACCCCGACGGCGACGTCCTCACCTACGCGGTCGCATCCGGCCCGGGCAAGGGCGAGGTGACCCTCGACGGCACCGGGCACTTCGTCTACACCCCGGATCCGGTGCTGGCCCACGACGGCCTGACCGACAGCTTCCAGGTCAGGGTGAGCGACGCCGGGAGCGGATTCCACCTCCACGGCCTGATGGGTCTGATCAACCTGCTGACCTTCGGTCTGCTCGGTGGGGATCCGCACAGCAGCACCAGCACGGTGAACCTGACGGTGACCCCGATCAACAAGGTGCCGACCGCCACCACGACGGTGGGCGCACCGGACCCGACCACCAGCGTGGTGACCGGCGCCGTCATCGGCAGTGACGCAGACGGGGATCCGCTGACCTACACCGGGTCCACCACCTCCAAGGGCACGGCCGTGGTCACCGGCACCGGTGACTTCACCTACACGCCCACCGCGCAGGCCCGGCACGGGGCGGCCAAACTCGATGCCACCGCCACTGCGAAATCCGACACGTTCACCGTCACCGTCGCCGATGACCACGGCGGCTCGCTGGCGGTGCCGATCACCACCGCCATCGTCGGGGCCAACATCGCACCGACCGCAACGCAGAACGCCGGCATTCCGAGCGCGACGAGCGGCCTGGTGGCCGGCGCGGTCATCGGCACCGACGCCGACAGCGACCCGTTGACCTACACCGTGTCCACGACGGCGGCCAAGGGCACCGTCGTGATCAACGCCAACGGCAGTTTCACCTACACCCCGACCGCGGTGGCCCGGCACAACGCGGCGTTCAATTCCGACACCACCGACACCTTCACCGCGCCCACCGCGTCGATGCGGCCCGCGCCCTGGAAGGTCGCG
>NZ_JAFMJZ010000063.1 GCF_017853185.1 Mycolicibacterium sp. | reverse complement strand
AGAGCCGATGACGATGGACGAGGTTGTCAACGCCTGTTGGATATTGGACCCCGGCTCTAAACCGCTGCCGTGGAATGACGCTGTGCCCGCAGTTACCCGATATTCGATGGCGTTGGCGACGGTGTTGTAGAAACTCGCCCGCCCCGAGCAGACCTCGGTGTAGTCGCCGGTCGCCTCGTTGTGGAATAGGATGCCGGTGGCGTAGGTGCCCTGCACCCGAATCTGATCCCAATGGACGTCGCAGGCCCCGGCCAGCTCCAGCGCGGCAGATCCGGCGTGCGATCCGGTGAACGAAAACGCTTCCAGCCATCCGCCCGACATTTTCGACGGCTGGCCTACCATTTTTATGGTGCCGTCGATCAGAGTGAGTGTTTGCCCCTGCCCGATGATGCGGGGTTGCCGCGCCAAATCGGCGGTGACTATGTCGATGGCATAGGTGCCCTGCCGCAAAATCACGGTGCCCCAATACAATTGGGCTACATCAACGAGCCCTTGCACCCGGGCCGTGTCCACCGCCCGGACCCCGGTCGGTGGCGGGGCCACCAGCTCGGGGTTTGAGTCGGTGATGTCGTTGATCTCGACGGTGTCGATATAGAACACGTCGCTAGTGCCGACTCCGCTGGTGTCGATGATGGGGTATGCGCCCACATAGGGGGAGTTTGTGCCGGCGGTGATGACGTAGTAGTTGACGTATTCGGTCCACTGCCCGGTGGTCATGTCGGATTGGTTGATGATCTGGTCAGGCCCATACCCGACGCTTGCGTCCTGGTTTCCGTTGGTGCCCTTGAGAAGCATCCGGGCGCGCACGAAACCGGCGGAGGTGTTGCCGTCTGCCCGCCACACGCGGAACCGGATGCGGTACAGCCGGCCCACGTCGGTGGCGATGTAGCCGTAAACGGGGTCTGTGCCCTGTTTACCTGCCCCGGTCACGTTCGGGTAATGGGTTTTCGATCCGGTGATCTTGAGGCTTTGCGTCCCAAGGTATGCCTGATCGGTGGACAGTTCGACACCCGACTTGATCTCTCCGGACCACCATGAGGCGTCGCGGGAATACGACCCGTCGGCGAGGAGGTTGGTGGCAGAGTTTCGGGCCCGCGCGAAGGTTTCGTTCGACGCGGCGTCCTTGATGGTGATGCGGGTGTACTGGCTCCCACCCCAGCGGTAGGTGTCGCCGGTCGAGATGTCGAGGTAGATTTTCCCGCTCTCGCCCGTCACGGGGAACGCTGCGACGGTGGCGAACTCCAGCACGTCATCGACATAGCTGGGCAGGTTGCCGCTGGGCACTTCGCCGGCCAGCTCCCAGAAGTCCGCGGCGGTGCTGGTCGTGAGAATGTCCTGCGCGAACTCACCGGCGTCGAGAATGTCCTCGGCCCATACCTTCGCGCGGACCTCCATCACCGGCTGCGACGGGTCGCTCATCACCTTGGACAGCTGCAGGATGGTGTCGGTCGACGGCGCCGGGAAATAGGTGGACGGAACCGGAACCGGATCGCCGACAAGGGTGGTCAGGGCGAAGTCGACGCGGTACGTCAGATGCAGCAGGTTGAACGTCGGGTCATTGGCGACGAGCCGGTACGGCTCGGCCAGCGTCTCGTCCTTGTAGACATGGCCATCGGCGGCGAGGTAACCGCGCCGCGGCCCGATGTTGATCGTGCGGGCCAGACCCTCGCCGATCTGGCGCACACGGAAGTCGCCCGGACGGGTGCCGACCGATGCCGTGATCCAGCCAATCAGCGGGCCGAATCCGTTGTCGTCGGAATAGGTGTGGTCGTGGTCGACGGTGAATTCGATAGCCATCAGTCAGTCACCTCGTCGTAGTTGGCGGCGCGCTGGGCGTCGGTGATCCTGCGCAGGTCGACGTCGAGCACAAGCCAGTCGCCCATTTCGGCGATCAGGCTGCGGTCGGGGTTATCGGCATGAAGCTCCAGGCGCGAGCTGGGTCCGTCGCCGGCTATGGCACCGCGCCAGCCGAGCGCCTTGGCCGCGAGATACGCCTCGTACATCTTCATCTCATCGGACAGGTGCCAGGCTTCGAGCGGATCGGGCTTGCGCTGCAATTGAATTGCCATCGGGGGCGATTCCTCCTAGACGCTGGCGGGCAGCCGGTCGGCGGCGGCCCATAGCTCAAGTTCGGCGGGCTTGGTCTGGTCGGTGTAGACGTTGCGCTCTGCGGCTTGGGATGCGAGGCCGACGAATCGGTAGTCGGCTCCCATCGCCGACGCGGACGTGTCGGTGTAGGTCAGCCGGGCGATGCCGTTCTGCCGTACGACTACCTCGCGGTCATCGACGCTGGTGCCGACGACAAACGCGAACTGATCGCCGGGATTCGTGCTGATGTCGACGGTGCTCCAGGCCGACCAGCTGCCGCCGTCGCGCTTGCCGATCTGCAGGTCGTTGTTGCCGATCCGGCAGTACAGGTAGGTGTCGGCCGCCGCGTTCATGCGGGCCAGCAGGTAGGTATAGGCGTCAGCGCCCAGCGACGGGGCCTCGGGCGGCTTGCCCAGGATGGTGAAAACCACCTGATAGTCGGTCGCCAGCGCGGTCAGGTGCCGATCGGTGTGCCGCCGCCACAATCCGCCGAACTTCTTCCAGACGGCTTGGCCGCTGCCGTTGGGTCCATAGTTGCCGCCGCCGGGGCCTTCAGATGAGCGCGACCATGCTGAGCCGAGGTTGTTCGCCGATGCGGTGGCGAACTGGTCGTTAATGCTGACGCCGCCGGTCACGTTGGAGGCCAGCGCGCCGCCGGTCAGGATCGTCAGCTGGACATTGGCGTAGTTGGCCGATCCCTGTGCGGTGGCGGCGTCGCGCAGCGCATCAGTGGCGCGCTGCTCCAGGTCGTCAGCCCATGCGGACAGCTGGGCGCTGATGGCCGGGCCGAACAGCGGGACACCGGACACCGAGCCGGCGAGCGCATAGAGCACGTCAGCGAGGAGGTGGTACCGGATTGCCGCGCTGCGGCTTTTGAGCTTGGCCTGCAGCTGCTTGTTAGCTGCCGCGGTGCCGGTGTTGTCCGGCGGCGCATGGATGCCGGGCGCGCTGACGGGCTCGTTGCCCGCCGTGGCTGCCATCAGCCGACCGGGATCACCGTGGCCGAGTACAGCTCGCGGCCGTCGATGGTGTCGTAGGTCGAAAGGCCTGAGCCGACTTGCTCGTTGCGGAAGTAGACGACCGCGCCCACGCCGGCAGCGATCTGGCCGAATCCGCCCGCGCTGTTGACCGGAGGCGCGGCAGCCAGGTCAAGGATCTGGCGCGCTCCGTTGGCCAGCCCGAAGCCGCGGGCGATGACCGGGCCGTTGGTGGCGTTCAGTCGTGCGACGAGGTCCACCTGTACGTCGGTGCCATCCGGGCTCAGTTCCTGCTGACCTTGGCAGAGCAGGCGATATGGGAACGGCTGCGGCGGGATGGTGACCGAGGCGCGGGGATTGGATCCGGTGGCGTTGCTCAGCGCGGTCTCGACGGCGGTCGGCCAGTAGGTGTTGCCGACGCGCTGCGCGACCAGTTCGGCGCCCCAGGTGCCCTCGCCGGTGGACTTGACCGCGAAGATGTAGCCGGCCGCGATCGGGTCGGCATCCAGGTCGCTCGCGCCGAGCAGGGTCATGGTGCCGTCGTCGCCCGGTTGGCCGCGGCGCAGCGTCATCGCCAGGTCGTAGACGGGCGGCGTGGTAGACGTGCCAGGGCTGACGATCGAGAACGTCGCCGATAGGTCGGTGGGGTCGTCCCAGTCCAGCTCGGTCACGTCGATGTTGCGGAAGTTCGGCGTGAATCCGTTGTCGCCCTTGGCGGCGGCCGGGAAGTTGGCGATGCCGCCGGGTGGGGCGACGGCGACGAATATGCCGCTTTCCGGTGTCCAGTTTTTCGGCACGCGGAGCACGGTTTTCCACTGCCAGAATTCCTCGTTGTCGATGGTGACGACTTCGGGCGTCGGTGTGGTCACGGGTGGGCCTCTCCTCGCGTTCTGACTGCGAGGTGGCCCAGATTTCTAGGCTGATTTCCTCGCTTGGTAGCGGGCTCTGAAATATTCCTTTGCGCAGGTACGGCACTGGCGGCCGTCCTTGCGGTCTGACACCTAGGCGGCACGCGGACTAAGCGAAAGCACATTGATTGCCTCCTGTAGCCCGGCGGCGAATCGCTGCGTGCGGGCGAGCGGCGCTTCGATGGCTTTGGCGTCGCCGATTTGAACCATGACCTCGGCGCGTTCGCGGCGGTTGTCGCGTAGGAACACATGCTCGACGTAGTCGGTGTACAGCTCGCCCTGATGAGCGATGGCCATCATGCCGCCGGGGACGTAGTGCTGTCCTAAGCTGAACGGCTTTCCGTTGCGGAATTTCGCTGTGGCACTGCGCCATCCGCGAATGTCATGCGCGTGGTTGACGAAGGTGAATATGGCCTCGATGTTGTACGGGGCCGAGGCGGTCGGCAGGAACGACTCAGGCCGCCCATACGGTCCGACCTTGTCGCGCCGGTCGTACATCTCGATGCTCTGGAACGCGAGGAACGCATCGTTGAGGAATCCGTCGAGCAGGTTCGACGGCACGCCGGTAATGCCGATGAATATGGTGATCGCGTCGATCATCCAGCTCAGCGTGATGTTAATGAGATTGTTGACTCAGGTTTGCCCTCTGGGCCGGTGCCCCAACGACTTTCGCCGCCGGGGCACCGACCCAGGTTGGCGATCGTCCCCCGATAATCATGGTGTGGCCGCGGGGGTGGTAGTCGTCGATGTCGAACTCGAAGAATGCGTTATCGGGTCCGTCGACCAGCACGGCGATGGGCTGCTCGAAATCGACGCCGGCCAGCTTTGAGATGAACACACCTTCGGCGCCCGGTGCCTGCTTGATGAGGTCGCCGATCTCGCCGAATAGTGAACCAGCCGTGTCGACAACAGTTTTCAGGATCGAGTCGGCGACCGTGGACGTCGGGCCGACCGTGGACAGCCTGTCGCGCACGGTGAGCACGTACGTCGGGTGGGTGAGGTTGGCCCACTTGTCCGGCTGTGGGTCGCCCGGCTTCCAGAGGTCCATGCGGACGTCGACACCGTAGGCCTTGGTCATGTCCTCGATGACCGTGCCGATCTTCTCCATGCGGACCGTGCGCGCCACCATCATCGAGGTGTCTTTGAGCAGGTTCGTCCGCACGACGTACATCGGCGTCTTGAGAGCCTGCAGCAGGTTGCCGCCGGACTGCAGCAGTGTGCCGATCCACGCGCGGAAGTCGGGGTTACCGCTGCCGGCCTGGTTGACGAACTCCCATAGGCCGAGCTGTAGGCGCATCATGTTCTCGGCGCACAGCGACTCGATGACCGAGACGATCGGGCCAATGAACACGGCATGAGACAGCGGCTGAAATGCCAGCGGCAGGAACCACGTCGGCACCGCGTGCATGTAGTACAGCAGGTCGTAGATGCCCAGGCAGTTCGCGACCAGCTTGCGCTTGCCCTCGCGGAAGCTGTATTTCGTGTGGTCGACAAACCCGGCCCAGCGCAGGTTTCCGACCTCGACGGTGATGCCGACCAGTTCCTCGCGGCAGCGGCGCAGGCGCGGGATATGCGGATCCGGCGACGACAGCAGGCCGGTGGTGAATCCGTCGCCGCCCTTGAGGGTGAGGTCGCACGTCGGCACCTTGTTGCGCGGGATGTCCAGCGACAGTTCCTCGTAGTCGCCGATCTGGCCGACCTCGTTCCAGAGCTTGTCATGGACGGTGACGACGATCTCGGTCGCCTCGGCGGACTTGATGTCGGCCAGGCGGTGCGCTGCTGCGGCGGCCTGCTCGGGTGTGCCGTTGCGCAGCATGTGGTGCAGCACCTCGGCCGACTCGGGCACGAGCGTCGGCGCGGTCACTGCGGATACCTGCGCAGCGGCGTCAATTGGGCCATGATCTTGCTGTCGGCGTTGCCGCCGGTGATCGAGCAGGCGACGTGATAGGTCTGCACGCGCATACCGGGCTGCTTCGGCGGGATCGCGCAGTCAGAGGTAAAGCGGCCCTTGAGCTTTCGGTACATCGTGTCGGATGGGCTCGCACCGAACAGGGTCGGCGCCGTCTGCGCACCCGTCAGCGCGGTGTAGTCGAACACGGCCTTGCGGCGTGGGTCGGTGCGGATGTGCGCGATCTCCCCGGCCGCCAGCGGGCCGAACTCGATGGTCTCCGTGCTGCCCGGTCCGTTGGCAATGGTGAACTTCGTCGCCGGGCCGTACAGGGTGTACTCGTCATACGCGGCCTGATCCCCGCCGTTGTTGCGCTCCAGGAATCCGCTCTGTGTCGCGGCCGAGTTGTCGCCCGCCGAGACCTTGCGCACGGTCGACGGCGTCGCCTGTGTGATGAGTGAGCCGGCCGCCTTCATGCCGAAGCCGATGCCGCGGTAGGCCGATCCGACATGCGAGGCGGTTCCGGTCTCGCGGTAGGTCAGCACGGTGCCGCCGTTGCACACGATCTTGAACAGCCGCGGGTCGTTTTCATATCCGGCGATCAGCTGCCACTTATCGCCGATGAACGGGATGATGGGCAGCCAGTGCTCGGGGGTGAACTGGTAGACGGTGCGCCGCCAGACCTCGACGTGATCGACGAACGCCGACAGGATGACCCAGCCGATCGTGATGCGCGCCCGGATACCGTTGCCATCCCAGGTGCCGTCCTCGTTGCGGCCCATGCGCGCCCACAGGTCGTTGCATCCCGACTCGGGCATCGACCACTCAGGGCTGGCGCCGAGCACCATTGAGACAACCTGGTTATCGGTCTCGGTCTCAAAGTCCTTGAGCGGCCCGTTGACGACGGTGCGGCTCTGCGTGGTGAACGTGTCGTCAGGGTCATCGCGCCAGACCGCCCGGTCGCCGTCGGCATAGCAGTACCCGCCGCCGTTGCCGTCGTAGTGTTGCGGCCAGTTCTCGCCGAGGTCGCGCCAGACGGTGCGGTCGTAGTCGAACGTGTCCGTGGTGGCTTCGTACTTGAACGCGAACGTATCGATATCCGGGTAGGACTGCCAGAACGCCGAATTCGCGCGCAGCTGCAGCGTGACGGGCTGCTTAGTCTTGATGCTGCTGTACTTGTCCGGCGGGCGCATCTGCCAGCGGACCGGCGCCCACCAGTAACCCAGCTCGTGCGTCATCCAGCTCAGGTCGCTGGTCTGCTTGACGTCCAGCGCCTCGTAGAGATGCCGGACCACGCGGCGGGTGTGCTTGGCGTCGCGGCCGATCGCGGTGACCTTCATCGTGACGTCCATCGGCCCGTACAGCGCGTCGATGAACGACGAGCCGTCCTCGGTAGCGCCCTGCTGCTCGATCGATTCCCACGGCGGGATGAGCCCGGTCAGCTCGGTGATCTGCACACACTCGGGGCGCGTCGGGTCGGCAATGGAGAGGCCACCCATCAGGTGAAAGATGACCTGACCATTGGGCGACATGAGCGACACCATCGGGTCGTCGCCCTTGCGGATGTGATAGCAGCCGTGCGGGGTGACCGGGCCGGCTGGATAGACGATCTTGCTCATGGCGCCTGACCCGCCATCGCCTGCGCGCCGAGGTGCGCCTGCACGACCTGGCCGGTGTAGTCCTCGGTCGCCTTCTGGTTCGTCACGCTGACGTTGTTGTTGATCGTCGTCGAGTTACCCTGTCCGGCTTGCTGGTTCGCGGCATCCTGCGCTTTCTGGTCGGACGCCTGCTGCGGGGTGAGCGGGCCTGGCGCGTCGACTTTCTTGCCCGCCTCGGCCATGTTCGGATTGGCCGCGCCACCCTCTTTGCCTGCGCTGTTAGGCAGCGACGGACGGACGCCCGCGATGGCGCCGCCGATCTTGCCGAGCCACGATTTCGACGGGTCGCCGAGCGCGCTGTCGTTCAGGCTGAACGTCTCCAGCACTCCCCCGGCCAGTGCGCCCGCGTACTGGCCGACCGCACCCGCAGCGCGCTGGATCTCCTGAATACCGATGGACGCTGCCGCCGATGCGATGGCACCACCAGCGCCGCCGTCCATGCCCATCGCCGCGCCGGACGCGGCCAAGCCGATACCGCTGGAGATGGCTGAGCCGGCTGCGCCGAGCAGGCCGCCGCCAAAGCCGATGCCGCCCGACGCCGCGCTGCCCTGCCCGTAAGCTCGGCCGCCGATGACCGGCTGCGACGGGTCCGCGGGGCCGGCTGCGGCGGCGAATGGTGTTGCCCCGCCGAAGCGTTGCGGCGGTCCGCCCATGCCGGGGAATCCCGCGCCGGTGCCGATGCCGCCGGCCCGTGCGCCCGTGGGTCGTGCCGCTGCGCCGCCGATGGGTGGCGGGCCGACTCCGGTGCCGGCGACGATGCCGCGCCCGCGGGTGGCTTGGAATGCGTCGGCCTGAGTTACGGAATACTGCCGCCCGTCAGCGGTGTCAGAGACGTTGATCGTGCCGTCAGGGTTGTATCCGGTGGCGGCGATGAAGTGGCCCGGCGCGAAGGTGTGGCCGGCCAGCGAGCTGCCCGGCGCGACGTTCAGGATCGATCCGACGCCGTTGTCAATCGAGGCCTGGATTGCGTCGAACATGACCTGCTGGCTTCCGCCAGATCCCGTCAGCGCCCTATATCCGCCTTGCGGATTCAGCTGGTTGAGGCCGGATGCGAGCGAGTCAATCGACCCGCCGGGCGTGATGACGTTGGCGATCTGGTCCTGCGTCATGTTCACACCGGCGTGCGACAGGATGATCTGTGCCGATGCGTCGATGCAATTGTTGGCGTACTGCTGTACGGCGACCGGGATCGTATCCAGGTTCAGGCCACCCATGCCGGACGGCACCGCGCCGAACGGTATACCCTGCGACGCGAATCCACCCGGCAGCGGGAACTCGGCGGCCGATCCGCGCGGCGTGCGGCTGATCGTCACGTCGGGCATATAGCCGGGCGCTTGCGCGTAGCCGAGCGCACCGAACGGGTAGGCCGCTACCGCCGCCGCGCCCGACTGGCCGAGGCCGAGTGCCGAGCCGATCATGCCAGCGAGTCCCGATCCGGCGCCGGTGCCACCGGCGGCCCGGACCGCGCCGAGTTGGCCGAGCGCAGGCGCAAACGCCAGGTTGGCCAGAAACTTGGTGATGTTCTCGACGATGCCGGGCAGGCCTTTACTCACGCCAAAATCGGCGTCGATCGCCGCGCCGACGTCGCCGAGTTGCTTGGCCGCCTTGCCGCTGGCGTCGACCAGCCGCATCTGGGCCTGGTATTCCTCGCCGCGAGCCTTGACCAGCTTGTTGGTGGCCTCGCCCAGCTCGGCGGCCGATGCATTGCCGCTGCTCTGGAGCGCCTGTAGCTCGGCCTGCGCCTGGGCGCGATTGTGCTGGGCCTCCATGAACGACTGCTCGGCGCCGTACTGCTGCGCGGTCTGGCCTGCGCGCGGGGCCTGCCCGTATGCCGGGTCGAATGGCACCGATACCTTGGTGTCGAATTCCTGTTGAGCCAGTTGGGATTTGCGCCAGGCTTGCTCGGCCTGCCATGCGCGCATACCCGCCTCGATGACGGCGTTGTGCGCGGCTGTGACATCCTCGGCTGTCGCATTCTGCGTGGACTGCAATTGCGTCAAACGGGCTTGCTTCTCGGCGAGGTCGTGCTGCGCGGCGATGTTGGCCATGCGCGCTTGCCACTGGTCCATCGTCTCGCCGGGCATCGGCGGCTGGCCGTATGCGGGGTCGTAGGGTAGTTGGGGCGCGGCCGGCAGTGCGGCGCTCTTGGCCTTGTCGGCGAGCGCGCTGGCGATGTCCTGCGGCGTGCGCGGGGCATCGTTGAGGCCGCGACGATCTCGCGATGCGTTCGCACCGCCGCCGAGGCCTCCTGGAAACTCGATCGGAGACTGAGAGAACTGGCTATTGAACAGGCCGCCGAATCCCACGATGCCGTCGGGGCTAATGCGCTCGTTCATCTTCGTTAGCGCCTTGTTGAGCGCGTCGAACAGCGGCCCGCCGATCTCCTCGGCGACGTTGGTGACCTTGTTCTTGAGGATGTCCCACTGCTGCTGCCAGTCCGACGTCCGGTCGTTCATGTTCTTGATGGCGTCGTCGGTGCCGCCGAGGCCGCGGGTCAGTTCCTCGACGTTGAGTGTGCCCTGCCGGATCGCGTCGACAAACCGCTGCGCACCCTTTTCACCGAATACATCCTTGGCCAGATTGATTGCGGCAGCATCATTCTTGGCGTCGATGAATCCGCGTATCTGCGTGATGGTGTCCTGGAGGCCAGTCTTGAGGTTGATGTTGTTGTCGGCGAATACCGAGGCAGCCTTATTAAGCGCCGAAACGGCATTGCTGGCGTCCAGTCCGGCGCGGTCGAAGGCGTCGATAAAGCCAGCGGTTTCGTTCAAGTCCATGCCGAGCGAGCGCGCGGCCGGGCCGAGTGAACGCAGCGCGCCGACCATCTCATTGATGGGCATTCCGGTCTTGGTGAACGCCGTGTAGAGGTTGTCCAGCTCAGCGCCGGCATTGCGGCCATCCTCGCCGAATCCCCTGAGCATCATGGAAAATTCGCGGATGTTCAGCGCCTCGCCGGTGTTGCGGTTGAGGTCGGCGACTTGCTTGGTCAGATCCTCCAGTGGCGATCCGCTTAGGTTGAGCGACTGGGCAATGCGCCCGCCGATATCGCCGATTTCCTCGAATGACGACGCGGTGTTGTTGGCGACGTTGCGGATCGACTGACTCAGTGCGTCGAGCTCGTCTCCCGCCTTGCCGGTGCGCACCGACATGCTGTCAAAGATCGCGTCGAATCGTTCGCCGACGCCGTACAGCGATTCGCCCGCCTTGATGGCTGCGGCGCCGATAGCGGCGACGCCTGCCGCGGCGGCCAGGCCGCCCGCTGCACCATCGGCGCCGATGCCCTTGAGCACACCAGACAGGTGCGTGAACGACGACGAGACCGCGGGCATGTGCGCCGTGATCTCGTCTTTAAACCCGATCATGAACTGCGCGCCGCCCTGCTGCGCAACTCTGGGCAGGATGGCGCGCAGTGACGTGTCCAGCTTGTCGCCAGTGTCAGTGCCGAGGGTCTCGCCCACTTCGGCGAACTGCTTGCGCAACTCGTCGGCGGCAGCCTTGGCGGCGCGCTCCTGCACGCGGGCGACCACGTCGGCGTAGACGACTCCCAAGGCTGCTCACCTCCGTTACAGGCTCAGGCCGATCTCGGCCTCGAATGTGGACTGGGACTGCGCTTGCCGTTCCGCCTCGGCGGCCTTGAATTGCTCGCGGGCGGCCCGGTCTATCGGGTCCATGAACAGCAGCGGCTCGACGTCGAACGTGGCATCCTCGCCGCCATTGACCGCGTGATAGGCCGACCGGAATCGGTAGGACTCGTTGACGGACTCGGCGAGCATCCGCTGCCATCCGGGCCACCGGCCGCCGCGCTCCGCTGCGGACTTGAACGCCGAATGCTCGGGGAGATGCTCGATCAGCTCCAGCAGCTCATAGCTGGACAGGAGCAGGTCGCCATCCGGTCCGCGGGTGCCGCGGTGCCAGTGCTTGATATGAGTGCCGGGGTAGAACCGGCGCAAGTCGGCGGCGATCTGGCGGGGAAATTGCCGCCAGATCCACACCGCTGCCGCTATTTTGGGTCCGCGGCCTGCCGCTCGATCAGGTTCAGGTTGCGCTCGTTCCAGATTTTCCACACCATGCCGGCGCTGCCCCGCTTGCCGTCGACAGTGCCGGCGCGCAACTTGGCGTAGTTGTCCGCGCCGAGCACGATCTGCACGACCTGCACTGAGTGCGGCGGGCTGATGCGCTCGCCGTTCTTTCGATACGGCACCAGCAGCGGTCCGGGCCGGGTCTCGGCGGGCAGCGTGATCGGATTTCCCGCCGAGTCCTTCGCCTGCTGCTCGGGGATGTAGAAGTCGGGGCCGCGGTCGTAACTCTCGGCCTCGAACAGCAGTGCCTCGTATTCGTCGAGCACGTCGTCATCGAGGATGCGCAGATTCGGGTGCGGCGGGATCTCGATCACCGTGCCGTCGTCGAGCACCAGATCGGTCGGGGCGAACGGCGAATCGTATTCGCGCGCTTGGGCGTTCGCCTCCTTGGCCGACTCGGGCGATTTGGTGGCGAGGTTGGTGGGCTGCTTCTCGGGCTGCTTTTCGGACATGGCGGGGTGGAGTCCTTTCGGGCGGTGTCGTTATGCGCGGGCGTGCGCTGGTCCTGGGCGGTGGATGGGTGAGACTCGCAAGGTGGGGCGCCGCCCAGGACGGCCGCGGAACGCGCCCACACGCCCCACCTTGCGAGGTCTGGCCAACTACGAACCGGCGACGGTGATCGTGTTGGAGTTCGGGGTGGTGGCGGTGGCGCCGTTGGTGCCGGTGACCGTGGCGCGCAGCTTGGTGCTGCCCGCGGTCAGGCCGTCGAGGTGGAGGGTGACGGTTCCGCCGGATACGGTGACGCTGTCCGGGGTGATGGCCAGACCCCACGTCACGCCGCCGTCGGTGGAGGCCTGTGCTGTGTACTCCCACGGGTCGCCGGTGCCGGTCGGAACGGCGAACGCCAGTGTGGCCAAACCGGACGCGCCAGCAGTAGCCACCGGAGCGGTCGCGGACAGCTGCGGAATGCCGCCGAGCGCGGTCCAGCCGGGGCCGCCATACCAGGTGTGCATCAGCACCGGCTGGTACTCCAGCAGGCCCTGGTCGTTGTAGGCCATCGCCATCATGATCCCGTCCAGCTCGGGATCGTAGGACAGCTCGGCCGCCTCCGATTCTTTCTTGTCCTTCTTGCTGTTGCCGATGTCCATCAGCCGCGCGAGGCTGTAGCCGTCGACCTTGTAGATCGGCAGGCCGGACACGTTGGTGTTCAGCTCGCGGCAGACGAGGAACTGGCGGCCGGGGTTGCCGCCGCCGACGATGCGGGAGTAGCCGGCGTCGGACTGGCCCGGATCGGGAATGATGATGTTGCCGTTGGCGTCGGACAGGCGCAGGTTCTTGCGCAGATGCTGGACCGCCGGGTTGCCGGTGTCGACCGGGGCGAACGAGAACGACTCGGACTCTTCGGTCAGCGCGGTGTGGTAGGGGAAATTGTTCTGAATGATGCGGAACTGGTCGTTGCGCACACCCGGCTTGTTATTGACGCCGGTGCCATCCTTGAACGCGCCGAGGGACAGGAATCCCTGGTTCTCGTCGGTGACGGTGACCCAGTAGCCGTTCTGCTTGCGGCGGGCCAGCAGGTCACCGCGCCAGCGGTTGTTCTGCGCGAACGGGCTCCAGCGCACGCTGCCGTCGCTGTTGTGCGGGGAGATGTCGGTGGCCTGGCCGCGGTGGTCGCGACTCAGTACCTGCAGCGGGTTCCCGCGCTCCAAAAACTCGGGGCCAAGATCGGCCAGTCCGGCGCCGTTCCAGGTGGTGCCGGTTGTGGGCTGCGTCATGAGACGTTCCTTTCCGATGGGATGAACCGGACAAACCGGCGATTGATGGGCGAACGGGGGCGGCCGAGGATGGCCGGGCGCGGCGTCAGGCCGCGACGTAGGGCAGGCCGATGCGGTACCGGCCGACTTTGCGCAGGATCGTGTCGCTGTAGAACTCCCAGCGCGGCGACTCGACCACCTCGAGGTACTGCACGGCGACGATCCGGCCGCCGGTCAGGGTGATCTGCGGGTCTATGATGAGCGACACCATCCGGCGGTGCGTGGCCGTGGCGGCATCGCGAGCAGCCGGGGCGCCGAGGGACTTGTCGCACAGGGTGTGGACGCTGACCACCGGATCGGCGGTGCCCTCGTCGGCCGACTCGGCGCCGGTGATGTGGCAGACGAGGCGGAACGGCAGCGGGTCGCCGGGGTGGCGCTCGAAGCCGCTGCGCCCCAGTGGGCTTAGGTGCGCGACGATCAGCGTCTCGATGTCCTCGGCGCGGTACGGGTAGAGGGCGGCGGTCATTCGGTGCCGGCCCGCCTGTTCATCTCTTCGACGGTCCGGCGCATCGGGGCGAACTCGGGAGTGTCGTCGGTGCCGTACTCGATCAGGTTGGCCTTGTCATCGAGCGCCGCGACGGCACCATGTCCAGCTTCGGCGGCGTCGACGATCTGGATCGACTCCTTGTACGCGCCCGAGTCCTCGGGGGCGTAGCCGCGCCAGATGGTGACAACCTCGCCCATGACGGCGTCGATGTCGTTGTCGAACTCGCCGGCCTGTGCCGCCGTCTCGATGTCGACGACGATCGTGTCGACGAGGTCATCGTCGGCCATCAGTCGGCGCGGCGGCGCCGCGGCTTGCGGGTGTCGGCGACAGTCTCGGCAGCGTCAGGATCGTCGGCGGGGGTGTCAACGACGACGGCCACGCGCGGCGGGTAGTGCTCCAGGGTGCCGGCGGCCACCAGTGGCGCCGCAGCGTCGTCGTCGAGCTTCACGGGCTGACCAGGCCGTGTCGCGTAGTGACGATTGCCGACCACGAAGGGCACCGACTTCACGGTGTAGTAGCTCATGACTTGAGTCCTGTTCACGCGGTTTGAATCTGGGAAAGGATCGTGACCTTGAACGGGTCGGCGCCCAGGTCGGTGAATGGCTGCGACCCTCCGATGATCTGGTAGGTCTGGCCGCCGACGCTCAGTTGACCTGTCGACTTGGCGGCAATCGCTGCGGCCACCGGCGGCGCGGTGGTTTTCCAGACCTGCGTGGCGACGTTGGTGATCCACTCCGGGGTTTCATCCGCGCGCAGCGGCCGGTGCCGGCATCCCTCGACGACGACGGTCGTCGTGGTCATCACCTCCACGCCGAGGTCGTCGTACACGCCGGTTCCAGCCTTGACGACAAACCCGACCGCCTGCGACCCGAAGCTCATGGCGCAGGCAGGATCCGAAACGCGGCGAACATGGCGGCAAGCTGGTCGTTGGTCGACAGCAGTCCACTGGCCCACTGGTACTCGACGTCGTCGACCTTCTTGGTCGTCAGGTCGGCGCTGTCGCGCTTGGCACTGGAGTCGGACGCCAGCTCGCTGGCCAGTCGCAGCACGGCGCGACGCCAATCGGCCGCCTCCGCTTCGGTCTGGCCGTGGCTCATCGTGACGGTGATCCCGTTGGCGCGCGAGGTCCAGCGCGCTAGGGGGTACTTGCGGACGATGCCGGTGGTGCGCGAGATGTCGAGCGTGCTGACGTCGACCGACTGGCCATTTTCGCTCAGCGCGGTGACGCTGATTAGCTTGCGGGTGGGCAGCGCCAGAACTGTGCCGCCGGGTCCGTCCAGGGTCAGGGTGACCTCGGCCACCGGGCTGACCGTCCAGCCGCAATACCGGCGGGCGGCGGCCAGTGCCGCGGCCAATACGCTGGCGGTTTCCGGGGCTGTTGCCGACAGCCGGCCTCCGGTGAAGGCCGCCAGGTCGGCCGCGGCAAGTTCGGCCATGAGGGTCTGGGTTACTCGCCGTCGGCCTTGCGGGCGCGCACGCGCTGGCGCACTTCGCCGGGTGCGGCGGTCGCGGTCTCGGTGGCCGCGGTGTTGCGGGCCGCGGCCACCTCGACGGCCTCGAACAGGTTCGGGCGCTTGACCACGCATGGGTCGGCGCTGTCGAACAGTTGTCCGGGGTTGACTACACGCGGGGTGCCGGTGCTGTCGGTGAAGGCGAACGGCTCTTTGGCGCGAACGATGCTCACGGGCGTTTCTCCTGGGGGTGTGCGGTGTGACGATGCCCGCGGGCTGGCCGGGCTGGATTCTCAACCCGGCCAGCCGACGGAAGGGTGCCTATTGCTTAGGCGGTGGTGGCGATGTTCAGCAGCTTGAACGCGCCCGGATCGACGACGTTGGCGCCGACGCGGTAGTAGGCGAACCAGCCCCGCTGACCGCTCGGCCGGTTGTTACCGGTGGCGAACAGGTGCGGGATGAACTCGACGGTCATGCCGATACGGTCGGCGATGACGTAGTTGGAGAAGTCGCCGAACAACAGCACGAAGTTGTCGGCCGTAGCCGCCGCGTTGATGCTGCCGTCCATCGCCTCGGCCTCGCCGACCGGGCGGCCGAGCAGCTGCGATGGCCGGCCGTTGCCGACCGTCTCCCACAGGCCGGCGCCGCCGCTGGTGTCGAACTGGCGGATACGGCTGTAGATCAGGTTGTTGGCCAGCCACGAGCCCGAGGCGCGATGCCGGGCGGGCAGCGCGTCGTAGGTGCCGTACACGTCCGCCAGGGCGAACGTCTCGGCGGTGGCCGGGCTGATCTCGGCGCTGGTGCCGTCCAGGGCGGTGACAATGCCCTTGGGCTGACCGTTGCCACTGCCGGTGATGAACGCCGACGCCTCCAGGGTGTCCTTGCCGAACGACAGCAGGCGCGCGACCTCGGCGGTCACGTTGGCCTCATCGGCCAGCGCCTCGATGCTGATCGGCACGAAGCCCTGCGCCTTGTGGACCTCGACGTCCGGCTGAGCGAAGGTCGGGGCGTCGTCGGACACCTCAGACGCCTCGCCATCCCAGGACCACGACACCGCGCCGGCTGAAACGCCGTGCCACTTGTTGCCGGTGGCGACGACGGTACGGGCGAACTGACGGATGTCGTTGCGCGAACCGGCCGACGTGATGATGACGGTCGGGTCGAGCTGGAACGGTACGAGGTAGCCGCCCGCGCTGTCGGTCAGGGACATGGCCCGGACCTCGGCGACAGCGCGCTGCTCGTCGGTGCTGAGCATCGCACCGCTGGGGTTGGCGGCCATCTTCGCCCAGGCCCGCGTGTAGGCCGGGCTGGAGGTCAGCAGCAGCTGGCGGGCCAGCTTTCCGCCCTCGTCGTGGGTTTCGATGATCGTGGTCATCGCCTGACGCACGTCGTCATTGGTGCCGCGGATCTTCTCGATCGCCGACAGCGCGCGGGCGCGCAGTTCGCCCTCGACCTCGCCGGCGTCGCGGCCGTAGGTGCGGACCTCGGCCAGATCCCAGGGGTTGCGGAATCGGCAGTCCTCGATCGAATCCGGTTCGAGGATGGCGTCGCGGTCGTAGTCCGACCGGGATGCCTGCGAGCTGCCGGCCTCCACGCGGATCCGGCGGCCGGGAACCTGCGCGGCGCCGGTGCGGACCTCGGCCAGCTTGGCGGCGCGCTCCAACTTCTTGCGGTGCTCGTCGACCGAACGGAACTCGTCGCCGAGGTCGTCGAACTCGCGCTGCTCATCGTCGGACAGGTCGTCGAGTTCGCCGAGTTCCTCCATGCGGGCGTGGATCTCGTCGAGCCGCTTGACGGACTGGGAATGGGTGAGGGTGGGGCCGGTGGTCCGATCCTCGGTGGCGTCGCTCATCGTGAGCCCTTTCGTTTCAGATTGATCAGGGTGTCTCGCTGGTTCCGCAGCAACAGGGCGTTGCGGGACAGCGATTGCGACGGGCGCGCACCTACCGGGGTGGTGGCTTGCTGCGCGTCGGGGACGGCGGACGGGCGCTTGCCTACCCGTGGGGTGGCTTGCTGCGCGTCGTCGTCACGCTCGGCGAGGTCCGCAAGCAGAACCGCCGAGGCGAGCAACTTCCGTTGCTCAGGATCGTGGAGTCGCCCGAGGTCGATGACCTGTGAGCGGATGGACACCGACGTGTCGGCGTAGGCCGGCCAGGTGACCGGTCCGATTTCGGGAACCTTCAGTTCCTTGAGGGTGC
The DNA here is from genome assembly GCF_017853185.1 of Mycolicibacterium sp. Taxonomy (GTDB): domain Bacteria; phylum Actinomycetota; class Actinomycetes; order Mycobacteriales; family Mycobacteriaceae; genus Mycobacterium. The sequence continues at coordinate 1,055 of NZ_JAFMJZ010000063.1, read as the reverse complement.
GGACGGGAAGTTCATCGTCCGGCGCGTCGAGCGCCTTGCGGAGTTCATCCATGAGTTGCGCGTCGGTGCGGATGGGGGTTCCGTCGGCGGTTGACCATCCTTCGCGCACGACCGAGAAGCGGAACGACATTCCCGACACCGCGCCGCCGATGATGGCGTCGCGCACGGGTTGAGTCAGCCAGTTGTCGAACACGCGGGCGATGACATGCGCGCCGCCGTCCGGGGCCAGGGTCGGGTGAGAGTCCTCGGTGGCCGAGTCGAGCCGGGCGATCGGGATGGATCCGATCAGTGGGTGGCGGCCGTGGTCGAACTGAACCTTTGGCGGGGTCTCGCGAAACGACCGCTTCATGGCGCCGGGGGCGATCTGCTCGCGGAACCGGCCTTCCCAGCTGTCGATGACGGTCATGCGGTTGAACACCGCGCCGTAGCCGTCGAGGGTGAGCCCGTCGCCGGTTCCATCGCCAGGGTGGTCGTCGCGGACCAGGGCGAACGGCGCTTCGCGGACGCTGTCCTGTGGCGGCCGGGCCGCGCGTTCGGTTGCCGTCACGCGGCACCTCCTTGAGTCGGCGCCACCGTTCCCGGCGGCAACAGCTGCACACTGGTCAGTCCGGTGTGCTTGAGCAGGCGAAGGTCGCCGGCATCGACGGCAGCTACAACGGAATCGGGCTCGTATCCGGCGGTAATGAGTGTCGAGATCGTTTCGGCGCGAACCTTCGCGATCTCGGCGGCATCCTTTTCGTCCTCGCGCAGGAACGGCACGTCGTCGCAGTCGTACCAGAGCCGGAAGTTGTCCGGCGCCGATCGGCTCAGCGGTGAGGATGGCCGGGGCATAACGTGTTCAAGGCTGCTGGCCAGGTTCTGCCAGAGCGGGTGTGCGGTGCCATCGGCGAGGCGACGGCGGGCCTGGCCATAGTTGGAGTAGGTTGCGGCGGCGAGACCTTCGGACAGGCCGACGATGACCGGAGGAACGCCGGCCGCCGCGGCGATACGGGTCTCTCCCCCGCCGCGCACGTTCTTGAAATCGATCTGCTGCAGGTTGGAGCCGACCGGCGTGG
>NZ_JAFMJZ010000062.1 GCF_017853185.1 Mycolicibacterium sp. | reverse complement strand
TCGCGTTGGCGGCCTGGCTGTTGCGCTCGGTATCGGCGCAGCCGCCTTCGGCGCCGCCGCACCGGCCTGGGCGGCCCCGGACGCCGCCGGTTCCTCCGATTCCGACACCGCCGCGCAGACCGACAGCGTCGCCGCCGCATCCCGCTCCCGGGCCGGCCGTTCACCGGGGCAACGGCATGACACCCGTGCGGCGAGCCTGGCGCAGAAGAACTCCGGCCCCGCTGTCGCCGAGAGTGTCTCAGCACCGCACCCGCCGATCGGCTCGCAGTCCGCGAACCGCGCCGTGCCCCGTGTCGCCGCGACAGTGGCGTCGGAATCGAATTTTGTTGAGGTTCAACCGGTGTCGCCGGTCGCAGACGCCGCTGCCACCGTCGCGGCCGCGAAGATCGGCCCGGTCGCGGCCACGCCGCCGGCGGCCGTTTCCGCCCCGGTCAGCGGCACCGTCGGGTCCGTGCCGACTTCACTGCTGGGAACCAATCCGGGGGCGCCGGTCGGTGAGCCGCTGTCCTGGGTGGTGCTCGCCGTCGCCCGACGGGAGTCGGGTCAGAGCCAGGCCGTCGTCGCACCCGCGGCGGTGACGTCGACCGAGGAACCGGCCGTCCCGCCAGCGGCTGTCGCCGGCAACTCCGCGCCGGTGATCTCGACCGTCGCCCTCAGTGCGCCGAAGGCTTCCACCGGGGCGGTCACCGGCACGGTCACCGCGACCGATCCCAACGGCGACAAGATGACCTACAAGGCGGTGACCTCGGGCGCCAAGGGCGCGGTGTCGATCACCGCGGCCGGCGTCTTCACCTACACCCCGACGGCCACCGCCCGGCACAGCGCCGCGAAGGCCGGCGCCACCACCGCGGCCACCACCGACACCGTGACCGTCACGGTGACCGACTCCAAAGGCGCGGCCACCACCAAGGCCGTCACGGTCACGATCTCCCCGAAGAACGCCGTCCCGGTGACGAGGAAGACCGTCGGCACGCCCAACGCATCGACCGGCGTGGTCACCGGTTCGGTCACCGCGACCGACGCCGACAAGGACACGCTGACCTACAGCGCCAACGCCACCACTGCCAAAGGCACGGTGACGGTCAACGCCGGCACGGGTGCGTTCACCTACACGCCCAACGCCGCCGCGCGGCACGCCGCGGCCAAGTCGACCGCCACGGCCGCCGACAAGACCGACACCTTCACCGTGACCGTCGCCGACGGGTACGGCGGGACGGTGGCCGTCCCGGTCACGGTGACCATCAGCCCGAAGAACACCGCACCGGTCCTGGGCACCACGACGGTGGGTACCCCGAATGCGAACACCGGAGTGGTCACCGGCACCGTCAGCGCGACCGACGCCGACCGCGACGCCCTGACCTACAGCGGTAACGCGACCACCACCAAGGGGACCGTCACGGTCAACGCCGCCACTGGCGCGTTCACCTACACCCCGACCGCCCCCGCGCGGGGTGCGGCGACCACCGACTCCTTCACCGTCACCGTGACCGACGGATACGGCGGTACCACCCCCGTCACCGTCTCGGTGCCGGTCGCCGCGAACATCCCCGGCAGCACCGCCAAGGTCACCTACGTCTTCAACTACACCTCGAATCCTCAGCTCTGGACGCCGGAGGCCAAGGCGGCGCTGCAGGAGTCGGCCGACAAGGTTGCCGCCTATATCGTTGTCTCCCAGCCGATTACGCTGACTTTCGACGTCACCGCGACGGATGATCCGAGCTCGGACACGATGGCGTCCACCGGCAGTGACCTCACCAGTTCGCGCTCCGGCTTCTACAACACCGTGGTGCAGAACAAGATCCTCACCGGGATGGACTCCAACGGGGCGACCGCCGACGGCTACATCGACGTCAACTTCGGCACCGGTTACGCATTCGACGATACGGTCGGAGCGAGCCAGTACGACTTCGAGTCGACGATGATGCACGAGATGTTGCACGCCTACGGCTTCCTGTCCTATGTCGACGAAGCCGGCTACAACCGCTACACGCAGTGGACCAAGTTCGACAGCTTCATCGGCACCAGTGCCGGCGCCAAGGTCATCAACCTCAACGGCTACAAGTTCAAAACCGCCTACAACGCGAACCTCACCGGCGGCAACGGGGGACTGTACTTCCTGGGCGCCAACGCCGTCGCCGCATACGGCGGCCCGGTGCCGCTGTACACGCCCGCCCCGTGGGAGGCCGGCAGTTCGGTCTCGCACCTCGACGACGACGTCTTCACCGGCGCCCAGACCCAGCTGATGAACGCGATGGCCGGCACCGGCCTCGGCATCAGGACGCTGAGCACGGTCGAGTTGGGCATCCTCAAGGACATCGGCTACACCGTCAATCAGAATCCGGCGGCGGCCTCGATGCTGTTCGTCGGCTTGATCTTCCTGCGCCGCCGCCGCAACCGCTGATTCCCGGCCCGCGGGCGCCGGCGCGATGAAGAACGGCCCTGAAAATCAAACGCGACGCTGACACCCCTCGTGTCGTCAGCGTCGCGATGAAGGCTGGTGGTCAACGACTCCGGCCCCTGGCTCCCCTTAAGCGAGAGGCCGGAGTCGTTGAGGCTTCCAGCAGACCTTAACGTTGCCTACGAACAAGCTAAGATCTACCTGAGATACTACCCATGATTTCTTTGCTCGGCAAACTTTGAGCGGAAATTTTTTCAGCTGATGGCAAACTCCAGGTCAAACCACTTCTGCCTTGTCGGCGCGGTATCACAGTAGCAAATACCGACTCCCAGCAACGTTTCTCCTGTGCCGCCTGGCTCACCTCAATGCTTGGCGGACCCGATGAGTGATTTCCCCTGGGCGCTCTGCAGCAGGCAAATGACCGTGCTCGGATACGGGTTGTTGGAGGTGCGGTCCTGATCCGAGTCGATCAGATAGGTGATCGCGTAGCCGGAATCGGCCCCCGGCAGGCCTGCGTACTGCGCCAACCCGGCATTGCACTGGGCGTTGGCGGTGCCGCTGAGGGCGGCGTCGACCGGGATTGCCACCCGCAGATACGCCTCGGCCAGATGCGGGGCAGAGCAGTCCACGACGGTCACCATCACCACCGCCGGATCCGACGGCGGGGGTTCGGCCAGGCAGTCGCCGGGTTTGAGGTCGATCCACTTGGCGGCACGCGACGTCTGGGGCGGGTCCGCCTGGGGTGGGGAAGCAGTGGACGTCCCGACGTTGCCGGTGGTTGACGACGCGGCCGGCGTGGCGGACTGATGGGAGCAGCCGACCAGGCCGGTAGTCGCCACCACCACGGTCACCCCGATCAGAGCACGGTTCACCATGCCGCAGTGTCTAGCACGGCTGCGAGTCGAGGTAGGCCAGCAGTCCGGGGTCGGAGGAGGTGAAGCGGTCGACCTCCTCGCCGCCGTCGCAGCGGAACAGTCCGATCGTCACCGCATCACCGTGCCGGCCGACCACCTTCCAGTGCGCCCCGGCATCGGTCCAGCGCCGCAGCGTCTCGACGGGATCGTCGCTCACAGCTACATGCATACCTGCGGTGGCATGATCGAGTCATGAGCGGGTACCTCGCCGTCGCGGTGGCGGCGGTCTTCATCTGGCTGGGAATGGTGCTGGCGATCTCTTTCCTCGAAGCGCCGCTGAAATTCCGCGCGCCGGGCATCACCATCCCGCTCGGTCTGGGGATCGGCCGGCTGGTGTTCCGTGCCCTCAACGTGTGCGAGGTGGTGCTGGCGGCGGTGGCCCTCGGTGCGGCTGTTGCCGGCCATCCGTCGACGGCGGCGATGGTGGCGCTGCTGGTGGCCGTCGTCGCGCTGGGCGCCCAGGTGCTCGGCGTGCGCCCGGCGCTGACCCGGCGTTCGGATGCGGTGCTGGCCGACGCGTCGGTGGCCGAATCCGGGCGCTCCCATGCGCATTTCGTCTACGTGGGGTTCGAAGTCGTCAAGGTGGTGGCTCTGGTGGCCACCGGAGTTCTGTTGCTGAACTAGTGAATTCGACCGATAGGGGAGAAACCATGGAATCGGTATCGCTGACCGCACTGGCCGACGAGCAACTGGCGGCCGCGCACGCCGCGAGCGCCGGACGGGCCGCTCACACCGTGCACGGTGGCCACGACCACATGCTGCGCCAGACCATGATCGCCCTGGTGGGTGGCCGGCAACTGGGCGAGCATGACAGCCCCGGCCAGTCCACCCTGCAGGTGTTACGCGGACGGGTGCGCCTGCACACCGCCGACGACGAATGGTTCGGCGGCCCGGGCGATTACCTGGTGATTCCGCGGCAACGCCACGGCCTGGACGCCGTCGAGGACGCCGTCGTGCTGCTGACGGTGCTGGCCGACAGTTGACCATCCGGCTCGGCCGGGTCTACGACGAGCCGGAACCCGACGAGGGTCTTCGCGTCCTGGCCGACCGGTTGTGGCCGCGCGGCATTCGCAAGGACGACCCGCGGATCGGGCGCTGGGACAAGGACGTCGCACCCTCTACGGAACTGCGGCACTGGTACGGACATCAGCCGGAGCGGTACGTGCAATTCGCGGACCGCTACCGCGCGGAGTTGGCCGAACCCCACGTGGCGGAGGCGCTCGCCGAATTGCGGTCCCTTGTCCGCAGTGGTCCGGTGCTGCTGGTGACCGCCACCAAGGACGTGGACGTCAGCCACCTTCCGGTGCTGGCCGGGGTGCTGCGCGAGGGCTAGGTGTCGGCCAGATCCAGGCCGCCGCGGCGGTCGGCGCCGTCGATCGCCAGCAGAGCCGGCACCGTCTCGCAGGTGATCAGCCCGTCCCGCCCGGTGATGGCGTCGACGATCTCGAAGGTGCGCGCGATGTTGGACGGGGTGTCGACGATCACCGTCATCACCGGTACCTGCCGGCCGAACTGAATCAGCTTGTCCCCGTGCGGCTCCCGATCGCCGTGGAAGCCCCAGATGCCGCGCAGCACCGTCGCACCGCTGGCCGCTCCGGACTCCCAGATCCGGCGCACCAGGGCGCGGTGAATCGGCAGTCCGTCGTGGCGGCTGGCTTCGGAGGTGAACACCATCAGCTTCTGCCACAACGGCCGGCCGGTGGCGTCGACGTCCGGCAGGACGGGCGGGCGGCCCCGTTCCTGACTGACCAGGCGCACCCGTTCCACGGTCACCAGTGGCCGGTCGATCAGGGTGCCGAGTTCGGCGCTGGACGCCCTCACCTGTTCGGCCGAGCCGATCGCGATGATCATCAGCGGCACATCCACATTGCGGGCGATGAAGCGCGCCCGCCGGCGCTCACCGTGCGCGGTGCCGTCGACGCCGAGGAAGACCGACGCCCCGGCGAAACCATTGCGGTGCAACAGATCGCAGACCGCCTTGTAGGCGGGAACCCCGTCATGGCGACGGTTGCGCCCGACGTAGACGGTGAGTTTGACGGCGTCCCCCGGCATGTCCGCCGGCGTTGTGGTGCCGTCGATCAGGCGGGCCCGTTCCAGGGTGAGCAGACCGCTGCCGGTCATCGCGGCCACGTCGCCGGCCAATGCGCTGATGACCTCGGGGCGATCGACCGCGGCGATCGCCACCGCCGGATCCTCCGACAGGCTCAGCGACTGATCGGTGCGGATGATCCGCTGATGGCCGAAGCCGGAGATGCCGCGCAGCATCACGCTGACCGCAACCCGGCGCTGCGCGAACTCCTCGAGCATCGACTCGGCCAGGAACCGACCGCCGCTGCGCTGCCGTTCGGCGAAGTAGGCGGTGAGCTTCAGCGCATTCACAGCGCACCCGCCAACGACTGGCCGGCCGCCGCGGCGGCGATGCCGAGCACCACGCTGATGACCACATTGGCCACCGCCGGGCCGATCTGGCGTTCCTCGGTCAGCCGCTGAGTCTCGAACATCCAGGTCGAGAACGTCGTATAGGCGCCGACGAACGCAGTACCGGCCAGCAGGGCGGTGTGATGGGGCAGCGCCAGACCGGTGATGAAGCCGAGCAGAACGGCGCCGGCGATGTTGACCGTCAGCGTGCCGAACGGGAAGGACCGCGCCGCCCGGCGGGCCACCGCCCGGTCGACCATGAACCGGCACACCGATCCGACGCCGCCGATCAGCATCACCCCGAGCCAGAGCGTCACCGTCATCGCACACTGACTTTCCGGACGAGTGCGGTCGCCAGATACACCGCGAGCAGTCCGGCCGCCACGCTGATGACGGTGTAGGCCGCCGCCAGACCGTAGTGATGGTGCTCGATCATCTGCAATGTCTCGACCTGCATGGTGGAGAACGTCGTCAACCCGCCGCACAGTCCGGTGCCGAGCAGCGGACGGCGGTAGGCGGACAACGGGAGTCGTTCCAGCAGTCGGGTGGTGACGAAGCCGAGGATGAATGCGCCGACGATGTTGACGACGAACGTCGCCCACGGCCAGTGCCCGGGAACCGGCGCGGTGACCGTCGCCAGGCCCGCCCGTGCGGCCGTCCCGATCGCGCCGCCGGCGAACACCGCCGCCAGTTCGCGGTTGTCATGACCGAACACCGGGTAAGTATCCCGTGCGGCGGGGCAGAATTGCCCCATGGCGGCCAACCCCCGCGCCGGTAAGCCGGCGCAGCCCGAAGACCTCATCGACCTGTCCCACCTGGTCACCGCGTACTACACGGTGGATCCCGACCCCGACGACGTGGCCCAGCAGGTGGTGTTCGGCACCTCCGGGCACCGCGGCTCCAGCCTGGACGGGGCGTTCAACGAGGCCCACATCCTGGCCACCACCCAGGCGATCGCCGAATACCGTGCCGCGCAGGGCAACACCGGCCCGCTGTTCATCGGTCGCGACACCCACGGCCTGTCCGAACCGGCCTGGGCTTCGGCGCTGGAGGTGCTGGCCGCCAACGATGTTGCGGTGCTGGTGGATTCGGCCGGCCGCTACACCCCGACGCCGGCGGTCAGCCACGCGATCCTCACCTACAACCGGGGCCGGACGTCGGATCTGTCCGACGGGATCGTCGTCACCCCGTCGCACAACCCGCCGCGCGACGGCGGTTTCAAGTACAACCCGCCCAACGGGGGACCGGCCGACACCGACGCCACCTCGGTGATCGCCAAGCGCGCCAACGAGATCCTGCGCGGCGAGCTCAAAGAGGTGAAGCGGGTGCCGCTGGCCAAGGCGCTCGCGGCCGCGCAACGGCATGACTACATGGACGCCTATGTCGCCGATCTGCCCAACGTGGTCGACCTGCACGCCATCCGCGCGCAGGGCATCCGGATCGGCGCCGACCCACTGGGCGGGGCCAGCGTCGACTACTGGGGTGCGATCGCCGAACGGCACAACCTCGACCTGACCGTTGTCAACCCCCTGGTCGACGCGACCTGGCGATTCATGACGCTGGACACCGACGGCAAGATCCGGATGGACTGCTCGTCTCCGAACGCGATGGCGTCCCTGATCGCCAACCGGGAGGCCTACCAGATCGCCACCGGCAACGACGCCGACGCCGACCGGCACGGCATCGTCACCCCTGACGGCGGGCTGCTCAACCCCAACCACTATCTGGCGGTGGCGATCGACTATCTGGCCACCCACCGGCCGGACTGGCCGGCCGGGGTGGCGATCGGCAAGACCGCGGTGAGCTCCTCGATCATCGACCGGGTGGTCGCCGGACTGGGCCGTACGCTGCTCGAGGTGCCGGTCGGCTTCAAATGGTTCGTCGACGGATTGATCAGCGGCACAATCGGATTCGGCGGCGAGGAGTCCGCCGGGGCGTCGTTCCTGCGCCGGGACGGCTCGGTGTGGACCACCGACAAGGACGGCATCATCCTGGCGCTGCTGGCCTCGGAGATCCTGGCCACCACCGGCCAGACCCCGTCGCAGCGCTACGCCGAACTGACCGAGAAGTACGGCGCCCCGATCTACGCGCGCGTCGACGCCCCCGCCGACCGCGAACAGAAGGCCCGGCTGGCCAAACTGTCGGCCGAGCAGGTCAGCGCCACCGAACTGGCCGGCGAGCCGATCACCGCCAAGCTCACCGCCGCGCCGGGCAACGGCGCGCCGCTGGGCGGGCTGAAGGTCACCACCGCCAACGGCTGGTTTGCCGCGCGCCCGTCGGGCACCGAGGACGTCTACAAGATCTACGCCGAGAGCTTCAAGGGTCCGGAGCATCTGGCCGAGGTCCAGCAGGCCGCCCGGGAACTGGTGAGCACGGTCATCGGTTGACGAAGACCACGCGAGGAAGCGAGTTAAGTGGATACCGAACCGATCTATCCGTATGACGCCGGTGATGACTTCGACGCCGGGGACTACGGCAACGACGATCTCGACAAAGACGACTCCAACGACGAGGGCATCGGCTGATCGCCGAGCAGGCCGGGACCCGGGCTAAGCGTTTTTCGAGGAATCCGGACCCTTGGCCGTCATCGCCGCGAACACGGCCAGGAATGCCGCCGCCGGAAGTGCGTTGACGGCCCTGTCGCGGACGCGCACATGCGCTCCGACTGCCAGTGCGAAGTAGAGGGTCAACATCGCAGTGGTCAGCCGCGCGAGCCCGGGAAACCGCGTCGCCGACAGCAGCCCAATGGCTGATGCCCCCTTCACCGCCGGCAAGATCCGTCGCACGTTGTCGGGGCAGCCGACCTCGTCGAGGCTCTTCTTGATGGGCGCAACCTGGGCCGCGCAGGCGACGGCGTCCACCGCCTGGAACGCTGCGAGTCCGAGGTAGGTCTTCGGTGAGGTCAAGGCGCCCATACGTGAAATCGTATCGGCTTCGGCAGTGGGTGAGAACGGCGCAGGCTCCGGCCCGAATACAGTCATCGGGTGAGCTCGGTCGCCCAGGACACCACCGCAGAGGCGGGCGAACGTCTGCCCCGTGAGGTGTGGTCGCTGATCGGCGCCAACGCCGTCATCGCCCTGGGGTACGGCGTGGTGGCCCCGGTGCTGCCCCAACTGGCCCGCCATTTCGGGGTGAGCATCAGCGCAGCCACCTTCGTGATCACCGCCTTCGCGGTCATGCGACTGCTGGCCGCCCCGCCCGCCGGCATGCTGATCTCCCGGCTGGGGGAGCGCAAGATCTACGTCAGCGGTGTGCTGATCGTCGCGCTGTCCACCGCGGCGTGCGCCGTCGCGCAGACCTATTGGCAGCTGCTGACCTTCCGGGCGCTCGGCGGGATCGGCTCGACGATGTTCTTCGTCTCCGCACTCGGCCTGATGATCCGGATGAGCCCGCACAACGCCCGCGGCCGGGTTGCCGGCATGTTCTCCGGGGCGTTCCTGGTCGGCTCGGTGGCCGGACCGATCGTGGGCAGCCTGACCGCCGGGTTGGGTCTGAGTGCGCCGTTCGTCATCTACGGGGTGCTGCTGCTGATCGCGGCGACGGTGGTGCTGGTCAGCCTGCGCCACTCGCCATTGGCCGCCCCGGCGGCCGACGACGAACTGACGGTCACGGTGTGGGTCGCGTTGCGCCACCGCGCCTACCGTGCGGCCCTGCTGTCGAACTTCGCGACCGGCTGGTCGATGTTCGGACTGCGGTTCGCCCTGGTGCCGCTGTTCGTCGCCGAGGTGCTCGACCATCACCCGGGCGTCGCCGGGCTGGCGCTGACCGCGTTCGCGATCGGCAACGTCTCGTTGGTGATGTACAGCGGCCGGCTCTCCGACCGGATCGGGCGCAAGCCGCTGCTGATCTGCGGCCTGGTGTTGTCGGCGGTTTCGACTGCGGTGCTGGGACTGACGGACTCGTTGCCGGTGTTCCTCGGCCTGGCGGTCATCGCCGGCGCGGCATCGGGCGTCTACAACTCCCCGCAGCAGGCGGCGGTCGCCGACATCATCGGCAAGGCGCGCGGCGGAACCGCGATCGCGACGTTCCAGATGATGTCGGACTTCGGCTCCATCGTCGGCTCGTTCGGGGTGGGGGTGCTGGCCGAGTACCTGTCGTTCCAGTGGGCCTTCGCCATCAGCGGGGCCATCCTGCTGATTGCGGCGCTGGGCTGGATGTTCGCCCCGGAGACCCGCGATGTCGAACCCCTCGAGCACTCCCCGGTGCGGCCGCTGGGCCCGGAGGCCGCCGGCGAGTTGCCGTAACCGGCGGTTTTGAGGCGGCTGCAGAGGTGGTGTAGTTTCGACAGCGCATCTGGGGCTATGGCGCAGCTGGTAGCGCACCACACTGGCAGTGTGGGGGTCAGGGGTTCGAGTCCCCTTAGCTCCACAAGCAAAACCCGAGGCCAAATGGCCTCGGGTTTTTTGCTGGGCGGGGCCGGCGGGGCGTTTTGACGACAGCTTTTGACCTCCGCGGAGGCCGCTGAACTCGACCGTGAGGCAACCCGTCTCGACGTCACTCGCCAGTCGCTGATCAAGGTCTGGATCGCCGGAAAGCTCGACCGATCCGACGGCGATTCGGACGACAACCGTGACGACGGTTGCTTCCTCCGCGATCGATTCACCCGGGTAACTCCCCGCCGGCTGCTTCGCACGCGGCGAGTTGGACGAGACTGTTGCGGAGCACCTCGCGTCAGCGACCGGTGTCGAGCGATGATGACGCAACGTTGGGAAGGACCATCCATGGTGATCGATCGCGAAGGCATCGACGGCCAGCGTCGGCATTGGCGATCGACATTCGAGGACAACCCGACCATGTACGGGACCCAGCCCAGCGAGCCGGGCCGCTACGCAGTCGAGTTGTTCACCGGCGAGGCCGTCCGCGACGTGGCTGAGCTCGGGGTGGGGCAGGGCCGGGACACCCTCGCATTCCTCCACGCGGGAATGACCGTCACAGCACTCGATTACGCCGACGAAGGACTCGCCGAACTCCGGGCCACCGCCGCTGCAGCCGGCGTCGGGGACAGGCTGAGCACGATCGTCAGCGACGCACGCAAACCGCTTCCCCTGCCGGACTCCAGCGTGGACGCCGTCTACAGCCACATGCTGTTCAACATGGCATTGAGCACACCCGAGTTGGAGCGGCTGGCAGCCGAGATCCACCGCGTGCTGCGTCCCGGCGGATTGCACGTGTACACCGTCCGTCATATCGGCGACGCCCACTACAGAGCCGGTTCTGAACACGGAGACAACATGTTCGGCAACGGCGGATTCATCGTTCACTTCTTCGATCAGGAACTCGTCGATCGGCTGGCGGCAGGGTTCCAGACGATCGATCAAACCTCCTTCGAGGAGGGCGCCCTACCCCGGCGGCTGTGGCGGATCACCCAGCGGAAGATGTGACCCATCGGCTCGGAGTGCTCTGCGCACACGCTTTCCGTCCACCACCTGAAAGGTATTCCGATATGCCCACCATCGCCGTTTTCGAGCCCGCGCTGTGCTGCAACACCGGCGTCTGCGGGGAGGACGTCGACCAGAACCTGGTCACCTTCACCGCCGATATGGCCTGGCTGCTCGACCAGGGCGCGTCGATCACCCGGCACAACCTGGCCAACGATCCGCTGACCTTCGCCCACACCGAGGCCGTCAAGTCCTTCCTGGAGATCGCCGGCTCCGCCGGATTGCCGCTGGTCTCCGTCGACGGTGTCACCGTTGCAACGGGCCGCTACCCGACCCGGACCGAGTTGGCCCGCTGGGCAGGTCTGGAGGCCCCGGCGTCGATGCCGGCGGGTGCAGTCAGCCTCGGCTTGACCGAGACTGACGAGTCATCATGCTGCGGCGACTCCGGCTGCTGCTGACCGAACCCCCTGCCTGACAACATCTCCTGACCGAAGGTCGTGCCGCCATGACATCTGCTGCGTTGAAGTTCCTCACCGACCCGCCGCGGTTTCTGTTCTTCACCGGTAAGGGCGGAGTCGGCAAGACCTCCATCGCCTGTGCCGCCGCGCTGGCGTTGGTCCGGGCAGGCAAGCGCGTTCTGCTGGTCTCGACCGATCCCGCCTCCAATGTCGGCCAGGTTTTCGGTCTGACCATCGGTAACTCCATCACCGCCGTCCCGGCCGTGGAGGGGCTGTCCGCGTTGGAGATAGACCCCGAAGCAGCAGCGTCGGACTACCGCGAACGCATCGTCGGGCCGGTGCGGGGTCTGCTGCCCGAGGCCGAGATCGCCTCCATCACCGAACAACTCTCCGGCTCATGCACCACCGAGGTGGCGTCTTTCGACGAGTTCACCTCGCTGCTGACCGACACCGACGGCGCCATCGGGGGCTTTGACCACATCTTGTTCGACACCGCCCCGACCGGACACACCATCCGGCTGCTGCAGCTGCCGGGCGACTGGACGGACTTTCTGGAAGCGGGCAAGGGCGACGCCTCCTGCCTAGGTCCACTGGCCGGACTGGAGAAGCAGAAAAGCACCTACGCCGCAGCGGTCGCGGCATTGGCCGACCCCGATCGGACCCGCCTGGTACTCGTCACCCGGCCCACCCGCTCTGCACTGAAGGAGATCGACCGCACCCACGGTGAGTTGGCTGCGCTCGGGATGAACCGCCAGTACGTCGTCGTCAACGCCGTCATGCCACAACCGCCGGACGACAGCGATGAGCTGGCGACCGCGGTCCGTCGCCGGGAGCAGGCGGCCCTTGCCGACATGCCGGCTGCGCTGCGCGCCCTTCCGCAAGACGGCATCGACCTGAAGGCCGACAACATGGTTGGCCTCGAGGCGCTGCATACCCTGTTCGACACCACCCCCGTCACCGACGCCGGCGATCCCGGTGCGGTCGCGCCGCATGCCGTGGCGGTCGCACCGCTAAGTGATCTCGTTGATGAGATCGAGCGTGGGGGAAAGGGTTTGGTGATGTGCATGGGCAAGGGGGGCGTCGGCAAGACCACCGTTGCCGCCGCTGTTGCCGTCGCGCTGGCCGAACGCGGACATGACGTGCACCTGAGCACCACCGACCCCGCCGCCCACCTGATCGAGACACTCCAAGGCGGTGTCGAACATCTGCGGGTCTCCCGCATCGACCCCGCCGAAGCCGGCCGGCAGTACCGCGACCGGGTCATGGCCAGCAAGGGCGCCCACCTCGATGATGCGGGCCGAGCCACCCTCGCCGAGGATCTGCGGTCGCCGTGCACCGAGGAAGTCGCGGTGTTCCAAGCCTTCTCGAAAGTCATCCACGAGTCCCGCAGCACTTTCGTCGTGCTCGACACCGCGCCCACCGGTCACACCCTGTTGCTGCTCGACGCGACCGGCTCCTATCACCGCGACATCGCCCGGCAGATGGGGGACGGCGGGCACTACACCACTCCGCTGATGCGACTTCAGGACGCCGAACTCACCAAGGTTCTGCTGATCACGCTCGCCGAAACGACCCCCGTCCTCGAAGCCGCCGAACTTCAAAGCGATCTCGAACGTGCCGGCATCCACCCGTGGGCCTGGGTCATCAACAACTCGGTCGCCGCTGCGGACTCCACCAACCCGCTGCTACGGCGGCGCGCTGCTGCCGAGATCCCCCAGATCGAAGCCGTCCGAACCGAATATGCCGACCGTTACGCCGTCATCCCGCTGCTCGCCGCCGAACCGGTCGGGATACCCGCCCTGACGGCACTGGCCGAACGCCCGTCCGTCCTGTCCTGACTTTGCGACCTGCGCGAACGGGAACACCCTGGATCGGGCCGATCAGGGTCGCGTAGGTTCTCAGAGAATCAAACCGACACGCAGCATTTGACGAAAGCCACCATGTCCGAAGACCAGATCGCCGACGTTCCACCGAATCAGCTCTCCGTCGATCCGCGCAGCCCGTTCTACAGCGAAGAAGTCCTCATCCGCGGCGTGGGTATTCTCTTCAACGGCGTCGAGAAGACCAACGTTCACGAATACAACGTGGCCGAGGGCTGGGTCCGTGTCGAGGTTCCCACCGCCAAGGACCGTCGCGGAAATCCGATGGTCATCAAGCTCAGCGGCACCGTCGAGCCCTTTTTCCGCGCTTCGGAATAGCGGCTGCGGCGAGATCAACTTGCGACGCTGGTCGTTCCGGAGACCACATTCAGCGAAAAGAGGTGCAGGGCATGGCAACTGACACGATCCTCAAGGCCGCGGCGATCATCACGATGGACGAGGCGACACCGCGGGCGCGCGCTGTGGCCTTCGATTCCGGCACCGGCCGGATCACGGCGATCGGATCGCTGGCCGAGGTGCAGGCCGTCGCACCGGGTGTCGCGGTCACCGATCTGGGCAGCACTGTGCTGATGCCGGGTTTCGTCGAACCGCACAGCCATCCGCTGCTGTCGGGGATGGCCACCCAGGAGCCCGCCTACTGGGTCTCACCCAACGTCGGGGTGGCCACCTGGGATGAGGTGAAGGCGATCTTCGCCAAGGCCGACAAGGACATCCCGCCGGATCAGCCGCTGGTCTTCAACGGTGTGGACCGTCTGCTCCAGCAGGCGCCGCTGCCGACGCGGACCGTCCTCGACGAGCTGTTCCCGACCAGGCCGGTCGTCGTGATCGACAACTCCGGGCACGCCGTCTACTTCAACAGCGCGACCATCAAGCTGATCGGCTGGGCCGATTTGAAGGCTCCGGCCGACCCGGTCGGCGGTAGCTTCGGTCGCGAGGCCGACGGCGTGACCAGTGACGGCACCGCCTACGAATCCGGCGCGGTGATGATGGTGGCCGGTGCGGTGCTGCCGAAGGCGATCCCGCATCCGCTGCATTCGGGAGCGCTGTTCTACAAGCTGATGGCCCAGTGCGGCGTCACCTCCACCTCGGAGCACACCTACAACGCGGGGCAGTACCAGGCGTACGCGGCGCTGGCCGCGGTCCCCGGTTGCCCACTGCGACTGCACGTTTACCACATGTCGATCGAGGCCGACGCCGCCGATGACATCACCTTCCCGAACCCCGATCTGGTCCGCAAGACCGGTATCAAACTGTGGGCCGACGGGTCACCGTGGATCGGGAATGTCGCGATCTCGTTCGAGTACCTCGACAATCCGACCACCCGGACTGCTGAGCTCGAACTCGGACCGCGCGGCGAGCCCGAGATGAACTACACCCGCGCCCAACTCGACGCGATCCTCGACGAGTTGGTGCCGGCGGGCTACCAGATCGCGTTCCACTGCAACGGCGACGTCGGCTTCGACGTTGTGCTCGACGCCTATGCGCGGGCGTTGGTCAAGTTCAATCTCCTTGGCTCCGATCATCGTTGGCGCGTCGAGCACCTCGGCGCGGCACGCCGCGACCAGTTCGAGCGGGCGGCCGCACTCGGCGTCACCTGTTCGCTCAGCCCGTTTCAGTACATCTACTGGGGTGACCTTCTCGACGGGGTGATGTTCGACAGCCAGCACGGCGCGCAGTGGCAGCGGATACGCGACGCCTTCGAGGCGGGCGTGCGACCGAGCTACCACAACGACGGCTCGGTGTCCCCGCCGGACCAACTGCTGAACGTCCAGCACACCGTCACCAGGACGACGATCAGCGGCAAGGTGCACGGTGCGAATCAGGCTGTGACCCTTGACGACGCGCTCAAGGCGATCACCATCAACGGCGCCTACCAACTCAAGCGCGACCACGAGATCGGATCGCTGGCGGTGGGCAAGTACGCCGATCTGGTGGAGTTGTCCGCCGATATCTACACGGTGCCCTCCGATCAGATCGTCGACCAGGTCAAGGTGCTCGGCACCTGGGTGGGCGGCCGGAAAGTCGACATCGACGCCTACATCGCCGGCGTCATGGACATCGACCCGACCGAACACCATGACCTCAGCCGACACGCCGCCGCCCGCAAGTGCTGCTAGCGGTTCCTGCGTAGGCGGGGGCGTTCGCCAGATCAGAGAGACGTCGACGGCGTCGTGAAGCAGACCGCCGCCCAGTCCGCCGAACACAGCGGCCGGGTAGCCGGATGCAGCGCCATGTCGGTGTCACCGGCGGGGGAGGCGACGCCCGCGACGGTGCTGCCCACCGGATCAAGCCCGGCAACGGCCGCGCCGACCGCCGCCACACCGACGGCCATCCCGCCCAGGACCTGGCGCCTCGACAACTCGTCCATCGAACCTCCCCACGCTTGCGACGGCCCGACGCTACCCGAGGTACCAGCCGATCCGCGGCGGTTTTGGATTGCCCGGCTACGGGCCGCTGACACCGTGGGACGAACTGGAGTCCGTCCCCGCGCTACTTCTGATTTCAGCCCTCGCGGCGACGTGCTGTCGTAACGTCGGAGGCAAGGTTTGTCCCCGAGGAAAGGTGCGTTGTGAAGACCAAGGCTGCGGTGCTGTGGGAGCTGGGGGGCAAGTGGGATGTGGTAGAGGTTGAGCTTGATCCGCCCAAGGCCGGTGAGGTGCTGCTCAAGCTGACCGCCAGTGGGATGTGCCATTCGGATTACCACCTGGTCACCGGCGACATCCCGGTCGGGCTGCCCTACGTCGGTGGTCATGAGGGTGCTGGTGTGATCGCCGAGGTCGGTCCGGGCGTCACCGATGTGGCCGTCGGGGATTCGGTGGTGCTGAGTTTCCTGCCCGCGTGCGGGAAGTGTTCGCACTGTGCGCGCGGTATGACGAATTTGTGTGATCTGGGTGCCCAGATCATTCAGGGCCCGCAGCTGGATGGCACCTACCGGTTCCACGCCCAGGGCAAGGATCTGGGCCAGATGTGTCTGCTGGGCACGTTCTCCGAGTACACGGTGGTGCCGATGGCGTCGGTGGTCAAGGTCGACTCCGACACCAATCTGGAGAAGGCCGCGGTGATCGGCTGCAGTGTGCCCACCGGTTTCGGCAGCGTGACCAACACCGCCGGGGTGCGTCCCGGTGATGCGGTGGTGATCATGGGTGTCGGCGGGATCGGGGCCAACTCGGTGCAGGGCGCCAAGGCTGCCGGTGCGCGGCACATCGTGGCGATCGATCCGGTGGAGTTCAAGCGTGATCAGGCCAAGATCTTCGGTGCCACCCATACCGCTCCGGATGTGCCGACCGCGTTGGAGATGGTCACCGAGTTGACCCGTGGGGTGATGGCTGATGCGTGCATCATCACCACCGATCATGCCGAGCCCGGTTATGTGGCTGAGGCGTTGAGCTTGGTGGGCCGGCGCGGCAAGGTGATCGTCACCGCGATCGGTCATCCGACCGACACCACCATCGGTGGGTCGTTGTTCGAGATGACGTTGTACGAGAAGTCCATTCACGGGGCGTTGTTCGGGTCGTCGAACCCGCGCCACGACATCCCGCGGTATTTGGAGATGTACAAGCTCGGGGAGCTCAAGCTTGATGAGCTGATCACCCGGGAGTACACCCTTGATGAGATCAACAAGGGCTACCAGGACATGCTCGAGGGCCGCAACATCCGCGGCGTCATCAGGTTCTGACCGGGGACGTCCGCCCGGGGGCCGGACTCCACCGGCCGCGCTAGCCTGAACGGACCATGAGCCGACATCCGCGCAACGCCATCAAGGACCTCAGGGGCGTTGCCCGCCTCGCGGTGGTGGGGACAACACATGCCTCAGAGGTCGTCGAGGCGATGCACTCCACGATCGCCGGGCGCCGGTCGAACCGTCCACGACTGGTGACTGATCTGGTCTACCGGAGCATCCGGGAGATCGCCAAGATCGCCGGCACTGGCATCGACTGGACGCTCGCCCCGCTGGAGTCGCGCGTCGCCGACAACGCCCCGGGCGTCAAGCGGGCCGCGGTGATCGCCGCACTCAACGGCGTCGTCGGTGATCATCTGGCCGAGACCGACAATCCGCTGGCAATTCCGATGCGGTTCTGCCGGGAGGGGAAGCCTCTCGACCTCGACGCGGCGTCGCTGCGGTCCGCCATCCCGAACATCACCGGCAAAATCGTGGTCCTGCTGCACGGCCTGTGCAGCGACGATCAGTTCTGGATCCGCAACGGCCACGACTACGGCGCCGAACTCGCCCGCGATCTCGGCTTCACGCCGGTCTACCTGTACTACAACACCGGAAAGCACGTGTCGGAGAACGGCCGCGAATTCTCCGCGCTGATGGACCAGTTGGTTCAGGCGTGGCCGGTGCCCGTCGAGGACCTCGTGCTGCTCGCCCACAGCATGGGGGGACTGGTGGCGCGCAGCGCATGTCACTACGGCGAACAGTCTCCGCGCGCCGAGTCTCCTTGGCCTCAGTGGCGATCGAAGCTCACGACGATCATCTTCCTGGGCACGCCGCACCACGGCGCACCACTTGAGCGCGGCGGCAACATCTTTCAGCAGCTGATGGGTGTCAGCCGCTACGCCGCGCCGCTCGGACGTTTGGGCAAACTGCGCAGCGCGGGCATCACCGATCTGCGCTACGGCGCCGTCCTGGACGGTCACTGCGTCGGTCAGGATCGCTTCGAACCCGTCGGGGACACCAGGGACATGATCGAACTGCCCGCCGGCGTGAAGTGCTACGCGGTGGCGGCGACGATGTCGCTCAAGGGCAGGCCGCATCCGCTGGGTGACGGGCTGGTCCCGATCCCCAGTGCGCTCGGCCATCATCGTGATCCGCTCCTGGCGCTGGACTTCCCGGTGGAGAACACCCACGTCGTCACCGATACCGGACATCTCGATCTGCTCGGCAGCGACGAGGTCTACGAGACGATCAAGGGCTGGCTCTCACCGTGCGCGGGACGCGACGTGGCAAACCGCGAAGACTGACAAAGGGACCAGCGCCTCGAGGTTAGTGAAGGTGAAGCTCGGCATTCCTCCACGCTAACCGTGTTCGCTCCGGCGATGAGGCGTTGTTCAGCTCCCCTTGGTGCGTATTCAGCGGCTAGTTCGTCGCTGGCGGCTGTGGCTGGTAGGGGTCGTACCACCACCAGTCGGCG
>NZ_JAFMJZ010000214.1 GCF_017853185.1 Mycolicibacterium sp. | reverse complement strand
CGCACTGGACGTCACCCTGACGTTCCTGCGCGCACCGCAGGGGCTGCCCGCGCGCTCGTCGAGGTGATCGTGCTGACCGTGGGATGGCTGCTCGGCGGGGTGGCCGGGATCGGGACCGTGTTGTTCGCGACCTTCATCGGTCCGTGCGTCCACGTCGCCGTCCGGCTTCTCAGCCGGGTGCCCGACGAACAGTTGTAGCGTCGTTGCGGTGAGCGCTGATGACTCCTCCCCATCTGGCTTCTCGAAGTTGTCGGAGATGCTCAGCACGGATCTGGCCGGCACCTACCGGCGCACCGCCAGCGCGGGGGAGAGCGTCGATGCCGCGATCGCCGACGCCGACCTGGCGCAGGTGCTGGAGCACGGGTACGTGATCCTTCCGGACCTGCTGTCCGCCGGGCAGGTCGGCGCGATCCGGGACGCCGCGGCCGCACTGCTGGGCCGGCACGGGCGCAACGCGTTCGAAGGCCGCGACACCCAGCGGGTCTACAGCGTGCTGAACAAGACCAGGGCCTGCGACGTGATCGCCGACCACCCCCGGGTGCTGGCGCTGCTGGACCGGTTGCTGCTGCCGAACTATCTGCTGTCCATGCTGCAGGTGATCAACATCCTGCCCGGCGAGCAGGCCCAGATGCTGCACACCGATGACGCCTTCTATCCGCTGCCCCGGCCGCGAAAAGCGCTGGGGGCGGCCACGATCTGGGCGATCGACGACTTCACCGCCGACAACGGCGCCACCGACGTCATCCCCGGCAGCCACCTGTGGGGAGACCAGGCACCCGACCCCGCCGGCCGGAAGCCGGTGGTGATGGCCGCTGGGTCGTGCGTGTTCTTCCTCGCCACCCTCTGGCACGGCGGGGGCGCCAACCGCTCGCAGCATCCACGGCTGGCGGTCACCGCGCAGTACTGCGAACCGTGGGTGCGTCCGCAGGAGGCGTTCACGCTGTCGACGCACCGCGACACCGTGCGCGCGGTCTCCGAGGACATCCGCCGCATGCTCGGCTACAGCATCCACCCGCCGTTCATCGGTCAGGTGGACGGCATGCACCCCAAGCGACTCCTCGAGGAGTCCTGAACAAGGCTCAGCGGCCGGGGATCAGCGCGGCATCGTCTGGTGATACCAGACGCCGGCCGCCAGCACGACGACGCCGAGGGCGGTGAGCGCCATACCCACGGACACCCGGCGACTGGTCTTCGCCCGGGAGGCCAGCAGGCCCCCGGCGGCGGTCATGATGAAGCCCACGACGAGCCAGGCGACGACGACGGCGGTGTTCTGCGCGGCCTCATGGACGATGTGCGCGGGGACGGGAATCTTTGACCAGCGCACATGGCGATCGTACTGGTCGCCCGATTCGGAACTGGCTACTGTCGGAAACGTGAGTGTTCGAGGACGGTTGGCGCTGTCCGCGGTTCTGATCGCCGTTGCGGCGGTCGACGCGGCGGTGGCGATCGGCGTGGCAGCACCGTCGGGCGCCGACTGCGTGAGTTCCAACGGCACCACGCTGTGTTCCCAGGGCAGCTCGCGGGGCGCGGACACCGGCGAAGGACCGGGCACCATGTCGGGCGGGCCGTATGTGCCCTACCCCTGCGCCTATGACTGGAACTGCGGCGGCGGCGGATTGTCGATCGTGCTGAGCCCGGGCTCTCCCGGAATTTCCATCGGCCGGCCGCGGTGATCCGCTGATGGCCTCAAGAGGGAGGAGAGCGCAATGGCGCGAGTCGGCCGGTTGATCGGTCTCATGGCGATCGCGGGCACCCTGGTGGTGTCCGGCGCGACCGCCGCAGCGGCCGATGAGCTGCCACCCAACTGCACGGCCGCCGATCTGGCCGCGGTGCTGACCGGGGTCTCGGCCGCCACCACCGCCTACCTCTTCTCCCATCCGGACGTCAACGCGGAGTTCACCGGACTCAAAGGGGCGACCCGGGAACAAACCCGCGAACGTCTGCAGGACTATCTGAACGCCAATCCTCAAGTGGCCGCGGAACTTCAGGCCATCCGGCAGCCGTCGGAGGACTTCCGCAACCGCTGCGGCGCCGGCGCCGAGACGCAGGACCCGGTCTCCTAGGCCGGCGGGCACCGCCGCGGATGAACGCCGGGCCCGCCGATCGGGGGATAGATTGGGCACCGTCATGAACCTGACCACCCCCGACCTGAGCCGGTTGCCGCGGTTGCAGCAGTGCGTGAGCGCGCTGGACGCCCTGTTGCGGCACACGGGCGACGAGGCCGTGATCCTGGCGGAGGCTGCGCCGCTGTTGTCCGCGCTCACCGCCCACGACGACTGGCTGCCCGACCTCTACGCCCAGCCCAGCCCGCAGCGCTATCAGCAGTACCTGCTCTACGCCGATCCGGACGGCCGCTTCTCGGTGGTGAGCTTCGTGTGGGGGCCGGGCCAGAGCACCCCCATCCACGACCACACGGTGTGGGGTCTGGTCAGTGTGCTGCGCGGCGCGGAGATCAGCCAGCAGTTCGGCCAGGACTCGCACGGCCACTGGGTGCCCACCACCGAACCCCTGCGGATGGAGGTCGGGGCCGTCGACGCGGTGTCGCCCGCCATCGGCGACGTGCACCGGGTGGCCAACGCGTTACCGGACCGCCCGTCGATCAGCATCCACATCTACGGGGCCGACATCGGCACCGTGCGCCGCCACGTCTTCGAACCCGACGGCACCGTCAAGGAATTCGTCTCCGGCTACAGCAACCCGCCGGCCGGCTCATGACCGTCCTGGCCATCGACCAGGGCACCTCGGGCACCAAGGCGATCGTCGTCGACGAGTCCGGCGGCGTCGTCGGACTCGCCGAGGTGCCGGTGCATCCCCGCTACCTCGACGGCGGCGCGGTCGAACAGGATCCCGCCCAACTGCTCGAGTCGGTGCTCAACGCCGGCCGCGCCGCGATCGCCCAGGCGGGCCGGCCGATCGAGGCGATCTCACTGGCCAATCAGGGCGAGACCGTGCTGGCCTGGGACCGTGCCACCGGAGCGCCGTTGAGTACCGCGATCGTCTGGCAGGACCGCCGCGCCGAGACGCTGTGCGCCGGCCTCGCCGGACACGCCGAGGCGCTGGCCGCCCGGACCGGTCTGGTGCTCGACCCGTACTTCTCCGCCCCGAAGATGGCCTGGCTGCGCCGCAACGGCGAAACCGGCGGTGTGGTCACCACCTCGGACACCTGGCTGCTGCATCAGCTCACCGGAGCCTTCGTCACCGACGCCACCACCGCCAGTCGCTCACTGCTGGTCGAACTCGGCGCCACCGACTGGGACCCTGAACTGCTCTCCTTGTTCGGGCTCGACGGTGAAGAGTTGCCGGCGATCGTCGGAAACGACGAGATGATCGGCAGCACAACGGTATTCGGCTCGGACACTCCGGTCGGCGGGGTGGTGGTGGATCAGCAGGCCGCGCTGCTGGCCGAAGCCTGCCTGCAACCCGGGATGGCCAAGTGCACGCTGGGCACCGGCGCGTTCCTGCTGGCCAACACCGGAACGGCCGGGGTGCGCTCCACCGCCGGACTGACCTCCTCGGTGGCCTGGCGGATCGCCGGGGCGGACACCTTCTGCGTCGACGGGCAGGTCTACACCGCCGCCTCGGCGGTGCGCTGGCTGAGTTCACTGGGCCTGATCGCCGGTGCGGAGCAGATCGACGCGGTGGCCGCCGAGGACAGTTGCGGGGTGTTCTGCGTGCCGGCCCTGGCCGGCCTGGCCGCCCCGTGGTGGAAGCCGCAGGCCACCGCCACCCTGGCCGGGATGACGCTGTCCACCGAACGCGGTCACCTGGTGCTGGCCGTGCTGCAGGGCATCGCCGCCCAGATCGCCGAGTTGGTCACCGCCATCGACGCCGACGCCCCGAGCCCGTTGAGCCGGTTGCGGGTTGACGGCGGACTGACCCAGTCCCGGGTGCTGATGCAGGCCTGCGCCGACATCGCCGGCGTGCCCGTCGACGTGTACCCCTCGCCGCACGCCACCGCATTGGGGGCGGCGGCGCTGGCCCGGCTGAGCCTGGACCCGCGCCGGTTACTCGCTGACGTCGTCGGGCCGTGGACCCCGTCGGCAATCTACGAACCGCGCTGGACCGCTACCCGCGCCGCCGAATTCCGGCAGCGGTGGCGCGAGTTGGCTGCTGCCTCATGACCACCTTCGACGTCGCGGTCATCGGCGCCGGCATCGTCGGGTCGGCGATCGCCCGCGACCTGGCCGGTCACCACCTCTCGGTGGCGCTGATCGAGGCCCGTGACGACGTGGGCGACGGCACCAGCAAGGCCAACACCGCGATCCTGCACACCGGGTTCGACGCCAAACCCGGCACCCTGGAATCGGCGATGGTGGCCCGTGGTTACCGATTGCTCTCCGACTACGCGGTGCCGACCGGAATACCGATCGAGCGAACCGGAGCC
>NZ_JAFMJZ010000213.1 GCF_017853185.1 Mycolicibacterium sp. | reverse complement strand
GAGCGGGAGCAGATGGTCGCCAAGACCGCTGAGGACAACCGCAAGGCCGCCGAGCAGGAGGCCGCGGCCAACGCCGACTACAACAACGAGTTGGCGACCGGCCGGGCCGAGGCCTCGGCCATTCGTGACGAGGCGCGCAACGACGGCCGTGCGGTCGTCGAGGAGAAGCGCGCCATCGCCAACGAGAAGGTGGCCGGCGAACTGCAGCAGGCCAACGAGGAGCTCAAGCTCAGCAGCGACGCGATCGCTCCGCAGCTGCGCGCCTCGGTGGACACCCTGTCGGCGCAGCTGGCCAGCCGGGTTCTCGGTGTTGATGTACCCAGCACAACGGTTTCGGGCACGACGGTTTCGGGACGGTAGGACCACTTAAACCATGTCAACGTTCATCGGACAGCTTGTCGGCTTCGCCGTCATCGTGTGGATCATCGGCAAGTACGTGGTGCCGCCGGTTCGCAAGATGATGGCCGACCAACGCCAGGCCGTTGCCACCCAGCTCGAGGAGAGCGCGAAGGCGACGCAGCGGCTTGCCGCGGCCGACCAGCATCACGCAGCGCGGGTCGCCGAGGGCAAGGCCGACGCCCAGCACGTGGTCTCCGAGGCCCGTGCGGACTCGGTGCGCATCGGCGAGGCGCTGCGTGCCCAGGCCGATGTCGAGGCGGAACGGATCGTGGCGCAGGGCGGTCAGCAGTCGTCGTTGCTCCGGGCCCAGATGGTCCGTCAGCTCCGCGGCGAACTGGGCGGCGCAGCGGTCAGTCGCGCACGCGAACTTGTCAGCGCCTACGTCTCGGACCCGGCGGCCCAGTCGAGCACCGTCGACCGGTTCCTCGATGAGCTGGAGTCGATGGCCCCGGCGGACTCGGCCCCGGACGTCGACTCCTCCGACATGCGGTCGGCCAGCCGTGACGCACTGGCCGCCGTGGTCGGACGGTTCGACTCGATCTCCGGTTCGCTGAGCGTCGATGAACTGTCGACCACCGCCGATGATCTGGCGGCAGTGGCGAAACTGCTTGTGCGCGAGCCGATCCTGGCCCGCCACCTGGCTGAGGCCAGCGGCGAGACCGAGGCCAAGAAGCAACTGTTGCAGCGGGTGCTGGGCGGCAAGGTCGGCGCCAGCACGCTCGATGTGCTGGACACCGCCGCATCGGTGCGGTGGTCGAGCACCAGCGACTTCGTCGACTCCGTCGAGGAACTCGCCCGGCTGAGCCTGCTGGTCCGCGCCGAGCGGGAGAATCAGGCCGAGGAGGTGGCCGAGCAGCTGTTCCGGTTCGGCCGGCTGCTCAACGCCGAGCCTCAGCTCAACACCCTGCTCGGTGACTACTCCAAGCCGGCCGAGGCCCGCGTGGCCCTGCTGCGCGACGTGCTCGGCAAGGCCGGCGGCGGCAACGCGACGGCCGGCGCCCTGCTGGCCCAGACCGTCGAACTGCTGCGCGGCGATCGCGCCGACGACGCGGTGACCGAACTCGCCCAGCTGGCCATCGCCCGCCGTGGCGAGGTCGTCGCCGAGGTCGGCGCGGCCGCCGAGCTGACCGATGCGCAGCGCACCCGCCTGACCGCGGTGCTGACCCGCATCTACCACCACCCCGTCTCGGTGCAGTTGCACGTCGATCCCGCGTTGCTCGGCGGCCTCTCGGTCGCCGTCGCCGACGAGGTGATCGACGGGACGCTGTCCTCCCGGCTCTCCGCAGCCGAGACCAAACTGCCCGACTAGTCCCGAACCAGATCCACGAAGACCCGAATTACCGAAGACACAGAGGAAGACGAAAAGCTATGGCTGAGTTGACAATCTCCGCTAACGACATCGAAGGCGCCATCGCAAGCTACGTCTCGAGCTTCGAGGCGGGCTCCGGTCGCGAGGAGATCGGCACCGTCATCGACGCCGGCGACGGCATCGCCCACGTCGAGGGTCTGCCCTCGGTGATGACCCAGGAGTTGCTGGAGTTCGCCGGCGGCGTGCTGGGCGTGGCGCTCAACCTCGACGAGCACAGCGTCGGCGCGGTCATCCTCGGTGACTTCGAGAAGATCGAGCAGGGCCAGCAGGTCAAGCGCACCGGCCAGGTGCTCTCGGTGCCGGTGGGCGACGCGTTCCTCGGACGCGTGGTCAACCCGCTCGGCGAGCCGATCGACGGTCGTGGCGAGATCGCCTCCTCCAAGACCCGCCCGCTGGAGCTGCAGGCCCCCTCGGTGGTCGAGCGCAAGGGCGTCAGCGAGCCGCTGCAGACCGGCATCAAGGCCATCGACGCCATGACCCCGATCGGTCGCGGCCAGCGCCAGCTGATCATCGGCGACCGCAAGACCGGCAAGACCGCCGTCTGCGTCGACACCATCCTCAACCAGCGCAAGGCCTGGGAGACCGGCGACCCGAACAAGCAGGTCCGCTGCGTCTACGTCGCCATCGGCCAGAAGGGCACCACCATCGCCAGCGTGCGTCGCGCGCTGGACGAGGGCGGCGCCATGGACTACACCACCATCGTCGCGGCCCCGGCCTCCGACGCCGCCGGCTTCAAGTGGCTGGCCCCGTACACCGGTTCGGCGATCGCGCAGGAGTGGATGTACGACGGCAAGCACGTCCTGATCGTGTTCGACGACCTCACCAAGCAGGCCGAGGCCTACCGCGCCATCTCGCTGCTGCTGCGCCGCCCGCCGGGCCGCGAGGCCTACCCGGGCGACGTGTTCTACCTGCACTCCCGTCTGCTCGAGCGTTGCGCCAAGCTGTCCGACGCGCTCGGCGGCGGCTCGATGACCGGCCTGCCGATCATCGAGACCAAGGCCAACGACATCTCGGCCTACATCCCCACCAACGTCATCTCGATCACCGACGGCCAGGTCTTCCTGGAGACCGACCTGTTCAACCAGGGCGTCCGGCCGGCCATCAACGTCGGTGTGTCGGTGTCCCGCGTCGGTGGCGCCGCCCAGATCAAGGCGATGAAGGAGGTGGCCGGCTCGCTGCGCCTGGACCTGTCCCAGTACCGCGAGCTGGAGGCCTTCGCGGCCTTCGCCTCCGACCTCGACGAGACCTCCAAGGCTCAGCTCGAGCGTGGCGCCCGGCTGGTCGAGCTGCTCAAGCAGCCGCAGTACAGCCCGCTGGCCGTCGAGGAGCAGGTCGTCGCGATCTTCCTCGGCACCAAGGGGCACCTGGACTCGGTTCCGGTCGCCGACGTCGGCCGCTTCGAGGCCGAGTTCCTCGAGCACATCAAGGCCGCACACCCGGCAGTCCTCAACGACATCCGGGAGAGCCAGAAGCTCAGCGATGAGGCTCAGGCCTCGCTCGACAGCATCGTGGCCGACTTCAAGAAGGGTTTCGCCACCTCCGACGGCAGTTCGGTGATCCCCAACGCCCACGTCGAGGCCATGGATGAGGCCGACGTGGAGAAGGAAGCGGTTCAGGTTCGCAAGCCGGCTCCGAAGAAGAAGTAGCGCGGATCCATGGCAGCCACACTTCGCGAACTACGCGGGCGGATCCGCTCGGCCGGGGCGATCAAGAAGATCACCAAGGCCCAGGAGCTGATCGCCACCTCGCGCATCGCCAAGGCACAGGCCCGCGTGGAGGCGGCTCGTCCGTACTCCACCGAGATCACCCACATGCTGACCAACCTCGCGGCGGAGTCGGCGCTGGACCACCCGTTGCTGGTGGCCCGCGCCAACCCGAAGCGGGCCGCGGTGCTGGTGGTGTCCTCGGATCGCGGTCTGT
This sequence comes from Mycolicibacterium sp., assembly GCF_017853185.1. Lineage (GTDB taxonomy): Bacteria > Actinomycetota > Actinomycetes > Mycobacteriales > Mycobacteriaceae > Mycobacterium. Next base: position 703 of record NZ_JAFMJZ010000213.1, on the reverse strand, counting down.
GCGGCGCCTACAACGCCAACGTGCTGCGCCGCTCCGAGGAGCTCATCTCGCTGCTGCGCGCCGAGGGCAAGCAGCCGGTCCTCTATGTGGTGGGCCGGAAGGCGTTGGGCTACTTCACCTTCCGCAACTGGGCCATCAGCGAGTCGTGGGTCGGGTTCTCGGACAAGCCGACCTATGAGAAGTCGCAGGAGATCGCCGACACCCTGGTGACGGCGTTCATGGCCGGTGAGGACGACGAGGACGGCAAGCCGGGAGCCGACGGCATCCTCGGCGTCGACGAACTGCATATCGTGTTCACCGAGTTCAAGTCGATGCTCACGCAGAACGCCGAGGCCCGCCGGATCGCCCCGATGGAGGTCGAGTACGTCGGAGAGGACACCGGCCCGCGGACCCTGTTCTCCTTCGAGCCCGACGCCACCTCGCTGTTCGAGTCGCTGCTGCCGCGTTACGTCGCGACCCGGATCTTCGCGGCTCTGCTGGAGGCGTCCGCCTCGGAGTCGGCGTCCCGCCGGCGCGCCATGAAGGCCGCATCGGACAACGCCGACGACCTCATCAAGATCCTCACCCTGATGGCCAACCGTGAGCGTCAGGCGCAGATCACCCAGGAAATCAGCGAAATCGTCGGTGGCGCAAACGCGTTGGCCGACGCCGCTAAGAAATAGACCCCCGTTAGCCGCCGAGGAAGCGAAAACATATGACTGTC
>NZ_JAFMJZ010000212.1 GCF_017853185.1 Mycolicibacterium sp. | reverse complement strand
CGGCGGCGCTGTTCCGCAGCAACCACCGACCAGGTTGACCAGACCGTCCTCGGCGAATCCCTCGATGTAGCCGGCCTGGCGCTCCGGGGACTCGTCGTACTCGCCGAAGGCGTTGGGCAGGCCGGCATTCGGGTAACAGGAGACGAAGGTGTCGGCGATCCTTGACATCTCGGCGATGTAGGGCCGCATCTCCGGCGCACCCAGGGCACAGTTGAGGCCCACCGCGATCGGCTTGGCGTGCCGGATCGAGTTCCAGAACGCCTCGGTGACCTGACCGGACAACGTCCGCCCGGAGGCGTCGGTGATGGTGCCCGAGATGATCACCGGCCAGCGGCGGCCGCGCTCCTCGAACAGCGTCTCGACGGCGAACACCGCCGCCTTGGCGTTGAGCGTGTCGAAGATCGTCTCGATGATGAGGAGGTCGGCGCCACCGTCGACCAGTCCGTTGGCTGCCTCGAGGTAGGCGGCGACCAACTGGTCGTAGGAGACGTTGCGGGCTCCCGGATCGTTGACGTCCGGCGAGATGGAGGCGGTCCGCGTCGTCGGGCCCAGCGCGCCGGCGACGTACCGCGGCTTGTCCGGGGTGCTGAACTCGTCGCAGGCCTCGCGGGCCAGGGCGGCGCCGGCGTAGTTCAGTTCGTAGCTCAGGTCGGCCATGCCGTAGTCGGCGAGCGAGACCGCGTTCGCGTTGAACGTGTTGGTCTCCAGGATGTCCGCACCCGCCTCGAGGTACTCCCGGTGAATTCCCTCCACGATCTGCGGCTGGGTCAGGCTGAGCAGGTCGTTGTTGCCCACGAGGTCACTGGGCCAGTCCTTGAATCGCTCGCCGCGGTAGCCGGCCTCGTCCGGGCGGTCCCGCTGGATCGCCGTGCCCATCGCGCCGTCGATCACCATGATCCGCTCGAGCAGAGTCGCGGTCAGCTCGTCGGTGCAGTCGGGGCGGATGTTCGGCGCAAAAGTGTTCGACGTCAGGACAACCACGTGCGCTCCTTCCTCAACGGAAGGCGTCCTTAACTCTGCCGAGCGTGGCGGATACCGGGGGCCCGAGACATCCGGACCCGCCCGAGTAGCCGTTGCAACGCCTCTCGACCGGAGAAAGTCTACGGGGTCGTCTGCGCGGCCCTGTCAGCGCGGGATTCTGACGGCGAGCCGGTCTTATGCGGCTCATCGAAGCGGGGCAAGGCTTAGGCTGGACGGGTGACCGCGTGGAACTTCGGTGGCAGTCAAGGCCCGAGCCTGCCTGAACTCCACAACACCATCATCGTGGCGGCGTTCGAGGGCTGGAACGACGCCGGCGACGCGGCCAGCGACGCGCTGGAGCACCTCGACGAGATCTGGGAAGCCCAGCTCATCGTTGAGATCGACGACGAGTCCTACTACGACTACCAGGTGAACCGTCCGGTCATCCGGCAGGTCGACGGTGTCACCCGCGAACTGGTGTGGCCGGCCATGCAGATCTCGCACTGCCGGCCGCCGGGCGCCGATCGCGACATCGTGCTGATGCACGGCGTCGAGCCCAATATGCGCTGGCGCAGTTTCTGCGCCGAGTTGCTCGCGATCGCCGACAAGCTCAACGTCGAAACCGTCGTCATCCTCGGGGCGCTGCTGGCCGACACCCCGCACACCCGTCCGGTCCCGGTGTCCGGCGCCGCCTACTCACCGGAGTCGGCGAAGTTCTTCGGCCTGGAGGAGTCCCGCTACGAGGGACCGACCGGGATCGCCGGGGTCTTCCAGGACGCCTGCGTGGCGGCCGGCATTCCGGCGGTGACCTTCTGGGCGGCGGTGCCGCATTACGTCTCCCAGCCGCCCAATCCAAAGGCCACCGTGGCACTGCTGCGCCGGGTCGAGGAAGTGCTCGACATCGAGGTGCCGCTGGCCGACCTGCCGGTCCAGGCCGAGGAGTGGGAGCAGGCCGTCACCGAGATGACCTCCGAGGACGAGGAGATCGCCGACTACGTCGCCGGCCTGGAGCAACGCGGCGATGCCGAGGTGGACGTCAACGAGGCGCTGTCGAAGATCGACGGCGACACCCTGGCCGCCGAGTTCGAGCGTTATCTGCGCCGCCGGGGACCCGGATTCCGTAGCTAGGGCCACTCCTGCCTACCGGTTGGTAGGGCTGCGCTACCGTGCTGCTATGCGACTTGCACTGAGCGACGCCGACGCGGCTTTCCGCGACGAATTGCGGGAGTTCTTCACCACCCAGATCCCCGCGGAGATCCGGGAACGCACCCGCAACGAGGAGTACAACTATCCCGACGATGCGATCACCACCATGCGCATCCTGAACAAGGCCGGCCTGGCGGTACCCAACTGGCCGGTGGAGTGGGGCGGCAAGGACTGGACGCCGCTGCAGCGCCAGATCTGGGCCGACGAGATGCGCCTGGCCTACGTTCCCGAACCACTGGCCTTCAACGCCAGCATGGTCGGGCCGGTGATCGCACAGTTCGGATCCCAGGAACTCAAGGACCGCTTCCTGCCGGCCACCGCCAACCTCGACATCTGGTGGTGCCAGGGCTTCTCCGAACCGGAGGCCGGTTCCGACCTCGCCTCGCTGCGCACCACCGCGGTTCGCGACGGCGATCACTATGTGATCAACGGCCAGAAGACCTGGACCACGCTGGGCCAGTTCGCCGACTGGATCTTCCTGCTGGCCCGGACCGACCCGAACGCTCCGAAGAAGCAGGCCGGAATCTCCTTCATCCTGGTGGAGATGAACACCCCGGGCATCACGCTGCGGCCGATCAAATTGATCGACGGCAGCTACGAGGTCAATGAGGTGTGGTTCGAGGATGTCCGGGTGCCGGTGAACCAGCTCGTAGGCGAGGAGAACGCCGGCTGGAGCTACGCGAAGTTCCTGCTGTCCAACGAACGTAACGGCATCGCCCGGATCGGCACCTCAAAAGCCTGGCTGGCCGAGGTCAAGGAGCACGCTGCCGGTACGGCGCTCGGGGACGGCACGCTGCTCGACGATCCGCTGTTCGCCTCCCGCGTCGCCGAGATCGAAACCGAGTTGCTTGCCCTGGAGCTGACCCAGCTTCGGGTCAGCGGCGACGAGGGCACCGGCAAGCCGAACCCGGCCTCGTCGATCCTGAAACTGCGCGGCAGCCAGTTGCAGCAGGCTGTCACCGAACTGCTGGTGGAGGTCGCCGGGCCGAATGCGCTGCCGTTCGAGGCCGCCGGGGCGGACTCCCCCGCGTGGGCGCAGCACGCCGCGCCGAAGTACCTCAACTACCGCAAGACCTCGATCTACGGCGGCAGCAATGAGGTTCAGCGATCCATCGTCTCGTCAACCATTTTGGGGTTGTAGAACATGAACTTTGATCTGACCGAAGAGCAGCAGATGCTCGCCGACACCACCCGCGACGTGTTGTCGGGCTACGACACCGAGAAGCGCAACAAGGTGATCGAATCCGAGCTGGGCTGGAGCCGGGAGACCTGGAAGCAGCTGGCCGAGATCGGCATCCTCGGCCTGGGTTTCGATGAGGACTCCGGCCCGATCGAGGCGATGGTGGTCCTGACCGAACTGGGCCGCCGACTGGCGCCCGAACCTGTCGCCGCCGCCGCCCTCGTCCCCGGCGCGGTGATCGCCGCGCACGGCTCCGTCGAACAGCGCGCCCTGCTCGACGAGGTGGCCGCCGGCGAGAAACTGCTGGCGTTCGCGCACACCGAAGCCGGCCGTCGCGGTTCGAAGGTTTTCGACACCAAGGCATCCGGGGCGGGTGACTCCTGGACGCTGACCGGACGCAAGAACCCGGTGCTGGCCGGTGACAGCGCCGATGTGCTGCTGGTCAGCGCGGCCCTGCCGGACGGTGGCGCCGGACTCTTCCTGGTCGATGCCGGCGCGACCTCGCGCACCGGATACCGCACCTTCGACGGACAGCGCGGCGCGGACATCACGTTCGACAACTCCCCTGCCCGGCCACTGGGCGCCGGCGGCGAGGCCTCGGCGGTGATCGCGGAGGCGGTGATCCGGTTCCAGTCCGCGCTGTGCGCCGAGGCGGTCGGGGCGATGGACGAGTCGCTGCGCCTGACCACCGATTACCTCAAGAGCCGCAAGCAGTTCGGCGTGCCGCTCAAGATGTTTCAGACACTCACCCAGCGGGCCGCCGACATGTACGTCTCACTGGAACTGGCCCGCAGCATGAACTACTACGCGGCGGTCTGCGTGGCCGACGGCCGGTTCGATCCGATGGTGGCCGCGCGGGCGAAGCTACAGATCGGACGCTCCGGAAAGCACATCTCGCAGGAGGCGATCCAGATGCATGGCGGTATCGGTGTGACGGCCGAGTACCCGATCGCCCACTACGCCGCGAAACTGACCGCGATCGACCAGACCTTCGGATCGGCCACCGACCACTTGCGCTATCTCACCGGGCAGGTCGGCGAGTACGGGGTCGTCAGCCTCTAGCCAGTCTTCACCAGCTTCGGCGGCTGGTCCTGATTAGCCCCTCAGCTGGTTTTCACCAGCTTCG
>NZ_JAFMJZ010000211.1 GCF_017853185.1 Mycolicibacterium sp. | reverse complement strand
GACGCCCACGATGCCCAGGGCGGCCAGGATCGCCCCCAGGACCCACAACCAGTGATGCGCTTTGCCCGCCAACTCGGCGACCACAGCGGCAACTAATACGGCCCCCACGATCAAGGCTCTGATCATCGACATCCTCTCGACCGGGCCAAACGGCCTGCCGAGGCGTCATTCTGACATCACCTATGATCTGCACACGGCACTTGCGCCACATCCGTGCCACGAATTTCCCCGCCAGAAGGAGAGTCCCGTCGCGTGGGTGAGCCATCTGCCGATCTGCTGGCGCAGGCCGCGCTGACCGCCGCCGTCGATGCGGCTCGTACCGCTTTCGCGGCTGCCGCCGATCTCGACGCACTGACCAGGGCGAAGACCGATCATCTGGGTGACCGCGCGGCCCTGGCCCTGGCCCGGCAGGCGATGGCCACACTGCCCAAGGAGGACCGCGCCGACGCCGGCAAGCGGGTGAACGTGGCCCGCACCGAGGCGCAGGGCGCCTTCGACGAACGGCTGGCGGCCCTGCGCGCCGAGCGCGACGCAGCAGTGCTGGTGGCCGAGGCCATCGACGTCACCCTGCCCTCTACCCGTCAGCCCCTGGGCGCGCGGCACCCGATCACGATCCTCGCCGAGCACGTCGCCGACACCTTCATCGCGATGGGCTGGGAACTGGCCGAGGGGCCCGAGGTGGAGAGCGAGCAGTTCAACTTCGACGCGCTGAACTTCCCGCCGGACCATCCCGCGCGCAGCGAGTCCGACACCTTCCACATCGCGCCGGAGGGGTCGCGCCAGCTGCTGCGCACCCACACCTCCCCGGTGCAGGTCCGCACCCTGCTCTCCCGTGAGCTGCCGGTCTACGTCATCTCGATCGGCCGCACCTTCCGCACCGACGAACTCGACTCCACCCACACCCCGGTGTTCCACCAGGTGGAGGGGCTGGCGGTGGACCGCGGCCTGACCATGGCGCACCTGCGCGGCACCCTCGACGCGTTCGCCCGCTCCGAGTTCGGCCCGGACGCCCGCACCCGGATGCGACCGCACTTCTTCCCGTTCACCGAGCCCTCCGCGGAGGTCGACATCTGGTTCCCCAACAAGAAGGGCGGACCGGGCTGGGTGGAGTGGGGCGGCTGCGGCATGGTCAACCCGAATGTGTTGCGGGCCGCCGGGATCGACCCGGAGGTCTACTCCGGCTTCGCCTTCGGCTGCGGCCTGGAGCGAACCCTGCAGTTCCGCAACGGAATCCCCGACATGCGCGACATGGTCGAGGGCGATGTGCGGTTCTCGCTGCCGTTCGGGGCGGGTGTCTGATGCGTCTTCCCTACAGCTGGCTGCGCGAGGTGGTGCAGGCCGGAGCGCCCGGATGGGACGTCGAACCGCACGATCTGGAGCGCGCGCTGATCCGGGTCGGCCACGAGGTCGAGGACATCATCACCCTGGGGCCGGTGACCGGACCGCTGAAGGTCGCCCGGGTGACCGCGATCGAGGAGCTCACCGAGTTCAAGAAGCCGATCCGGGCCTGCAAGGTCGACGCCGGCGAGGGTCAGGACCGCGACATCGTCTGCGGGGCAACGAATTTCGCTATCGGCGACCTGGTGGCGGTGGCACTGCCGGGGGCGGTGCTGCCGGGGGATTTCGCGATCGCCACCCGCAAGACCTACGGCCGCACCTCCGACGGGATGATCTGCTCGGCCGCCGAACTCGGGATGGGCTCGGGCAATTCTTCTTGGGACCAGTCCGGCATCCTGGTGCTGCCGCCCGGAACCGCCGAGCCCGGCGCCGACGCGCACGCCGTGCTGGGTCTCGGCGACGTGGTGTTCGACCTGGCGGTCACCCCGGACCGCGGCTACGGGATGTCGATTCGCGGTATCGCCCGGGAGATCGCCTGCGCCTACGACCTGAACTTCGTCGACCCGGCTGACGTGCCGCCGCTGCCGGTGGAGGGACCCGCCCTGCCCGTGACCATCGAACCCGGCACCGGCGTCAGCCGTTTCGCGCTGCGCCCGGTCACCGGGATCGACCCGAAAGCGTTGTCGCCGTGGTGGTTGCGTCGTCGCCTGATGCTGTGCGGTATCCGGCCGATCTCGCCCGCCGTCGATGTCACCAACTACGTCATGCTCGAACTCGGTCACCCGATGCACGCCCACGACCGCACCCGGATCGAGGGCGATTTCACGGTGCGCTTCGCCAATCCGGGGGAGACCGTCGTCACCCTCGACGACGTCGAGCGCAAACTCGATCCGGCCGACGTGCTGATCGTTGACGATGTCGCGGTCGCGGCGATCGGTGGCGTGATGGGCGCCGGCACCACCGAGATCGACGGCGACACCACCGACGTGCTGCTGGAGGCCGCGGTCTGGGATCCGGCCGCGGTGTCGCGCACCATCCGCCGCCTGCATCTGGTCAGCGAGGCCGGGCGACGCTACGAACGCTCGGTCGACCCGGCCATCTCGGTGGCGGCCATCGACCGCTGTGCCGGACTGCTCGCCGGGATCGCCGGCGGCACAATCGAACCCAGGCTCACCGATTGGCGCGGCGACCCGCCGCGGGACGACTTCTCACCGCCGCCGGTCCGGATGGCGGTCGACCTTCCCGATCGGATGGCCGGGGTTACCTACCCCGATGGCGCTACGGTCGGCCGGCTCACGCAGATCGGCGCCCGGGTGCAGGCGGACTCCGACCCGGCGTACCTGATCGTCACGCCGCCCAGTTGGCGCCCGGACATCAAGGCGCCCGCCGACCTGGTCGAGGAGGTGCTGCGACTGGAGAGCCTGGACGTCATCCCGTCGGTGCTGCCCAATGCTCCGGCCGGGCGTGGTCTGACGCCCGCGCAGAAGCGCCGCCGTGCCGTCGGTAAGTCGCTGGCGCTGGCGGGTTTGGTGGAGGTGCTGCCGACTCCGTTCCTGCCGGCCGGGGTGTTCGACCAGTGGGGGCTGGACGCCGCCGATCCGCGGCGGGTCACCACCTCGGTGCTCAACCCGCTCGAGGCGGATCGTCCGCACCTCGCCACCACGCTGCTGCCGGCTCTGCTTGAGGCTTTGTCCCGCAACGTGTCCCGCGGTTTCGGTGACGTCGCGCTGTTCTCCATCGCCCAGGTGGTGCAGCCGACCCCGCAGACGCGTGCCGTCGGTCTGATCCCCACCGACCGCAGGCCGACCGAGGACGAGATCAGAACCCTCAACGAGTCCCTGCCGAAGCAGCCGGTGCACGTCGGTGCGGTGCTGTCCGGACTGCGCGAGCCGCGCGGGCCGTGGGGTCCTGGCCGTCCGGTGGAGGCCGCTGACGCCTTCGAGGCGGTCCGGGTGATCGCCGGCGCCTGCGGGGTGGAGGTGAGTCTGCGTCCAGCCAGGGAACTGCCTTGGCATCCCGGCCGCTGTGCCGAGGTGGTGGTCGATGACCGGGTGATCGGTCACGCCGGCCAGTTGCATCCCGCCGTCATCGAACGGATGGGGCTGCCCAAGGGGACCTGCGCGTTGGAACTTGATCTCGATGCGGTGCCGGTGCTGGAGACCCTGCGCGCGCCGCGGGTCTCGCCGTTCCCGGCGGTGTTCCAGGACCTCAGTCTCGTGGTCGCCTCGGATGTGCCCGCGCAGGCGGTGATCGACGCGGTGCGCGACGGTGCCGGCGAACTGCTCGAGGACGTCTCGCTGTTCGACGTCTACACCGGCCCGCAGGTCGGGGAGGGCCGCAAGTCGCTGACCCTGGCCCTGCGGTTCCGGGCGCCGGATCGCACACTGACCGAGGACGAGGCCAGCGCGGCCCGGGACTCGGCCCTGGCGGCCGCCGGTGAACGATTGGGTGCGCAACTGCGGGGCTAGTGCGCCGCTGTCTTTACCCGGGATCGTCCTCATCGGGTCCATCTCTTTCGGGCCTGAGCACCCGCTCCGGGTGGTGATAGTGGTTGACCCGGCTCTGCCCCCGGTCGATATGTCGCGGTGGTATCCATTCGGTTCGGTTGTCGCTCTTGCGTTTTCGGGTGGTCCACCCTGACGGTGTGTCATCGACCAGGCGGTTGTCGCACCCGCAGGCCAGGGTGAGCTCGTCGATGTCGGTATTGCCGCCGTGTTGCCAGTCGCGCTCGGCGTGGTGGACCTGGCAGCGGTAGGGCGGGGCAGTGCAGTCCGGTTTTGTGCAGCCACGCTCGAGGGCGTGCAGGATCAGGCGCTGCCCGGGACTGGCGGTGCGCCGGGTGCGCCCGTAGTAGAGCTGGATCTCGCGCGCGCTGTGGAACAGCGCCAGGTACGGATGGGCGCCGGCTGACATCCTGATGAGGGTCGGGATCGGAAGCTGCGTCCCGCCACCGGTATGTGCGAGCCCGGTTCCTGCGGTGATGTCGGCGAGTGTCGCGGTCGCAACGATCGTGACCGGTAGTCCGTTGTGCTGACCCAACTTGCCGGACGCCAGCATGTCCCGACACACGGTCTGTAACGCGTCGTGGGTGCGTTGCGAGACGGTCCGGCTGTCGGCGGTGATCTGAGCCTGGGATGGGGT
>NZ_JAFMJZ010000004.1 GCF_017853185.1 Mycolicibacterium sp. | reverse complement strand
TGCGGCCAGCCCGGCGGCGAGGCGGGCTTCAACATCGCCCGGGTGGTGGCCGTCGAACTCGGTTACGACTTCCTGCCCGGTGTCACCGTCAACCGGTACTGCTCGTCCTCGCTGCAGACCACCCGGATGGCCTTCCACGCCATCAAGGCCGGCGAGGGCCGGGCCTTCATCTCCGCGGGCGTCGAAACCGTCTCCCGGTTCCCGCAGGGGACCTCAGACGGCTGGCCGAACTCGCACAACCCGCTCTTCGCCGAGGCGGAGGCCCGCACGGCCGCTGCCGGGGCCTGGCACGATCCCCGCGAGGACGGCCTGCTGCCCGACGTCTACATCGCGATGGGCCAGACCGCGGAGAACGTCGCGCAGCACACCGGCATCTCCCGCGAGGATCAGGACCGTTGGGGTGTGCGCAGCCAGAACCGCGCCGAGGAGGCGATCAAGAGCGGGTTCTTCGCCCGGGAGATCTCCCCGGTGACCCTGCCCGACGGCACCGTCGTCTCGACCGACGACGGGCCGCGCGCCGGAACGAGCTACGAGAAGATCAGCCAGCTGGCGCCGGTGTTCCGGCCCGACGGCACGGTCACCGCCGGCAATGCCTGCCCGCTCAACGACGGCGCGGCAGCCGTGGTGATCATGTCCGACACCAAGGCCAAGGAGTTGGGCCTCAAACCGTTGGCGCGCATCGTGGCCACCGGCGTCTCCGGGCTGTCGCCGGAGATCATGGGACTCGGCCCGATCGAGGCCGTCAAGAAGGCCCTCGGCTACGCCAAGATGTCGGTCTCCGACATCGACCTGTTCGAGATCAACGAGGCGTTCGCGGTGCAGGTGCTCGGCTCGGCCCGGGCGCTGGGCATCGACGAGGACAAGCTCAACGTCTCCGGCGGCGCGATCGCACTCGGCCACCCGTTCGGCATGACCGGCGCCCGGATCACCGCCACGCTGCTGAACAACCTTGCCACCCATGACAAGACGTTCGGCATCGAGACCATGTGCGTCGGCGGCGGCCAGGGTATGGCGATGGTGGTCGAGCGACTCTCCTGATCGCATTGAGTGAGGAACCTTGCAGAGAAACTGCGAGTGAACCTCTGCAACGTTCCTCACTCAACGGGGGTCAGCGCACCACCCGCTCCATGATGTACGCCGGGTAGGGATCGGCATCTGCGTCGATGTCGACGCCCATCACTCTGCGGTAGTAGTCGACGCTGTCGACGGACTCCCGGATGTGCAGCCCGTGCCGCCGGTAGAAGGCGATCGCCCGGTCGTTGTTGGCCGCCACCAGCAGCACGTACTGCTTGCCGGGCGGGAGGCTGCCGTGCAGGGCTTCCATCAAGGCCGACCCGCCGCCGGTGCTGATCGCCTCCGGACGCAGATAGATCCGGTGCAGTTCGGGTTCGGGGCCGCACTCGTCGTAATGCAGGAAGCCGTCGATCCGGCCGGCGACCTCGAGCACGAACATCCGGCTCGTCGGGTCGGCGGCGGCGGCCGCGACCGTGGCGGCCGCACCGTCATCGGTGTAGAGCGCATCGACGACGGTGGCGATGACGGCCGGATCCAGCGAACCGGCGTAGGTGCGAGGAAAGGCCAGCCGGCCGATCTCGGCGATCGCCGGGGCGTCGAGGGCCCTGGCAGCTCTGACCTGCATGTCGCGAGGCTAACAAGCGAGAAGGCCGACACCCGTTGGGGTGCCGGCCTTCTCGATGCGTGATGGGGTTAGCGATCGCTGGAGTAGAAGTAGCTCAGCAGTCGCAGGATCTCCAGGTACAGCCAGACCAGCGTGACGGTCAGGCCCAGGGCGATGCCCCAGGCGGCCTTCTCCGGAGCGCCGGCCCGGATCATCTGATCGGCGGCGTCGAAGTCCAGCAGGAAGCTGAACGCCGCGATGCCGATGACCACCAGCGAGAAGATGATCGACAGCGTGCCGCCGTCGCGCAGCGGTCCGGGGCTGTGGGTGAACAGGCTGATCACGAAGCTGCCCAGCATGAGCACCAGAACGCCGACCATGCTGGCGACCAGCATCCGGGTGAACCGCGGGGTGACGCGGATGGCGCCGGTCTTGTAGACCACGAGCATTCCGAAGAACACGCCGACGGTGCCGAGGATCGCCTGGGTGATCAGGGCGCCGGCACTGATGCCCTGAACCATGGCGTTGCCGAACAGCCAGGAGATGGCGCCGAGGAACAGGCCCTCCAGGGCCGCGTAGCTCAGCACGATGGCCGGGTTGTCCTGCTTGCGCCCGAAGGACGCGATCAGCACCAGGGCCAGGCCGCCGAGCGAGCCGATCAGGGTCAGCGGCATGGCCAGTGCGACGTTGGTGCCGACCAGGAAGTACGAGATGACCGCCGCCACCGACAGCACCCCGAGGGTCATGCCGGTCTTGGTGACGACGTCGTCGATGGTCAGCGGGCGGGAAACGCCGGTCTGCTGGGGGGTTTGGAACTGCACCTGGTTGGCGGCCCCGGCCATACCGGTTCCGAACTGCGCGTATCCACCCTGCTGCTGCGGCAGCGAGCGGAGAATCGGGTTGCTGGTTTCCCGCACCGTGAGTCCTCTCCTACGTGTCGTCTAACACTGATGTCAACGTCGCACTGCCGGGATTGGTTCCCAGGAAGTTCACAACCTTTGACCTCCCCGAGACTACCCGTCGCGCGGAGAAGCTTGGATTACCTGGTAAAAGTAGGGCGTGACGGCTGAATTCGACGACGTGCTGACCCATATCGAGGGCCGGGTCGGGTTCATCACGCTCAATCGGCCGAAGGCGATCAACTCGTTGACCCATTCGATGGTGACCGCGATGGACGCCGCCCTGGCCGCCTGGGCTGATGATGACGCGGTCTCAGCGGTGGTGGTGCGCGGGGCCGGCGACCGCGGCCTGTGTGCCGGCGGGGACGTGGTCGCGCTGTATCACTCGGCCAAAGCCGGCGGCGCCGAAGCGCGGGCGTTCTTCTTCGACGAGTACCGGCTCAACGCCCGCATCGGCGCCTACCCCAAACCGTATGTGGCGATCATGAACGGCATCGTGATGGGCGGCGGCGTCGGAATCTCCGGGCACGGCAACATCCGGGTGGTCACCGAGACCGCCAAGATCGCCATGCCCGAGGTCGGCATCGGCTTCATCCCCGACGTCGGCGGCACCTACCTGCTCTCCCGCGCCCCCGGCGGACTCGGACTGCACGCCGGGCTGACCGGGGCGCCGTTCGGCGCCGGCGATGCGATCGCGATGGGATTCGCCGACCACTACGTCCCCCAATCCGACCTGGAGGCCTTCCTCGCCGAGATCATCGGCGGCGGAGCCGAAGTCGCGGTCGAAGCCCATGCCCAGACGCCGCCACCGAGTCCGCTGACCGCCGCCCGGGACTGGATCGACCCCTGCTACGCCAGGAGCAGCATGGCCGAGATCGTCGCGGCCCTGCGCGACCGCGACGACCCCGCCGCCCACGAGGCGGCCGACCTGATCGCCACCCGCTCCCCGATCGCGTGTGCCACCACGTTGGAGGCCGTGCGCCGCGCCGCCACCCTCGACACCCTCAACGAGGTCCTGATCCAGGAATACCGGGTCTCCTGCGCCTCACTGGATTCCCATGACTTCGTCGAGGGCATCCGCGCCCTGCTCGTCGACAAGGACCGCACCCCCTACTGGTCCCCGGCGACGATGGCCGCAGTCACCGACGCCGACATCGACCGCTATTTCCTCCCCGCCGACCCCGACCTCACCTTCTAGGAGCAACCCCATGAGTTTCGAGACCATCCTGGTCACCCGCGACGAGCGGGTCGGCACCATCACGCTCAACCGCCCGCAGGCCCTCAACGCCCTCAACAGCCAGGTGATGGCCGAAGTCACCGCCGCCGCCGCCGACTTCGACACCGATCCCGGCATCGGGGCCATCATCATCACCGGCTCAGCCAAAGCCTTCGCCGCCGGCGCCGACATCAAGGAGATGGCATCGCTGTCCTTCTCCGAAGTCTTCGACGCCGACTTCTTCGCCCCCTGGGGGAAGCTTGCGGCCATCCGCACCCCGCTGATCGCCGCCGTCGCCGGCTGGGCCCTGGGCGGGGGCTGCGAACTGGCCATGATGTGCGACATCCTCATCGCCGCCGACACCGCCAAATTCGGCCAACCCGAAATCACCCTCGGCGTGCTGCCCGGCATGGGCGGCTCCCAACGCCTGACCCGCGCCATCGGCAAAGCCAAAGCCATGGACATGATCCTCACCGGCCGCAACATGGACGCCGCCGAAGCCGAACAAGCAGGACTGGTCTCCCGAATCGTCCCAGCCGACGACCTGCTCACCGAAGCCAACGCCGTCGCCACCAAAATCTCCCAGATGTCACGCCCGGCCGCCCGAATGGCCAAAGAAGCCGTCAACCGCGCCTTCGAAACCACCCTGGACGAAGGCCTGCTCTACGAACGCCGCCTCTTCCACTCCGCCTTCGCCACCGACGACCAAACCGAAGGCATGGCCGCCTTCACCGAAAAACGCCCCCCCAACTTCACCCACCGATAAGGCAACCCACCGATGAAAAGTTCCGTGACCGAGGCCGAAATCGCGCTCCCGGAAGCCAAGCGGGATTGGTGGCAGCGCCGCTACACCTTCACCGGCACCGCGTTGGGCATGGTGTTCCTGCTGCTGTCGATGACGCCGTCGCTGCTGCCGCGCGGGCCACTGTTCCAGGGCCTGGTCAGCGGTGTGGCCGGAGCGATCGGCTACGGACTCGGCGTCTTCGCGGTGTGGCTGGTCCGGTTCATGCAGTCCAAGCCGAACAGTCCCCCGGCCCCGCGCTGGGCGTGGGCGATCCTGGCCGCACTCGGCGCCATCGGTCTGGTGCTCGCAGTCTTCTACTTCCACCACTGGCAGGACCAGGTCCGCGACCTGATGGGTGTTCCGCGGTTGCATTGGTACAACTACCCGCAAGCGGCGATCATCGGGGTGGTCGTGCTGTTCGCGCTCGTCGAGGTCGGTCAGCTGATCGGCAAGCTGATCCGTTTCCTGGTCGGAAAGCTCAATCACGTTGCCCCACCACGTGTTTCGTTTGTCGCCGTGGTCGCAGTGTTCGTCGCCGCCAACGTCGCCGTCCTCAACGGCGTGGTCGTTCGCGGGGTGATGGAGGTGCTGAACACGACGTTCTCGAAGGTCAACGACGAACTCGACCCCAACGCGCCGGCGCCGAAGTCTGCTCTGCGTTCCGGCGGGGCCGGTTCGTTGGTGTCATGGGAGTCGCTCGGGCACCAGGGCCGGCTGTTCGTCGGCAACGGTCCCACCGTCGCGCAACTCACCGAATTCAACAAGGCTCCGGCGGTCGAGCCGATCCGCGCCTACGCGGGACTGAACTCCGCCAAGGGAATCCGCGCCACCGCCGAGTTGGCGGCCGCTGAACTGATCCGTGAGGGCGGATTGAAGCGCAAGGTGATCGCCGTCGCGACCACCACCGGCACCGGGTGGATCAACGCCGCCGAAGCGGACTCGCTGGAATACATGTACAACGGCGACACCGCCATCGTGAGCATGCAGTACTCATTCCTTCCGAGTTGGCTGTCCTTCCTGGTGGACAAGGAGAACGCCCGCCAAGCCGGGCAGGCGCTGTTCGAGGCGGTCGACGCGAAGGTGCGGGCCCTGCCCGAAGCCCAGCGGCCGAAGATCGTGGTGTTCGGCGAGAGCCTCGGTTCCTTCGGCGGCGAGGCGCCGTTCCTGAGCCCGAACAACATCATCGCCCGCACCGACGGCGCGCTGTTCTCCGGTCCCACGTTCCAGAACACGCTGCGCGACAACGTCACCGCCAACCGCGAGCCCGGTTCGCCGGAATGGCTGCCCATCTTCGACGACGGCGCCAACATCCGTTTCGCCGCCCGGCCGGAGAATCTCGGGAGGCCTGACCAGCCGTGGGGGCAGCCCCGGATCGCCTACCTGCAACACGCGTCCGACCCGATCGCCTGGTTCAGCCCGAATCTGCCGTTCTCCGAACCGGACTGGCTGCGCGAGCCGCGCGGCTACGACGTGTCGCCCGACATGAACTGGATCCCGCTGGTGACCTTCCTCCAGGTCGCTGCCGACATGGCTGTGGCTGTCGACGTTCCCGACGGCCACGGGCACCGCTACGTCAAGGATGCGGTCAATGCCTGGGCGGCGGTGATGCAGCCGCCGGGCTGGACGCCGGAGAAGACCGAACTGCTGCGCGGCAGGGTCACCCAGGACTACGCACAGTGAGCGCCTGAAAGCCACCGACCACATCGGTGGCCCGGTACAGCCCGAGGTCCTGAAGTGCCGCGGCGGCCAGGCTGGAGGTGTAACCCCTCGAACACACCACCACCCACTCGACGTGATCGCCGGTGGCCTGCGGCAGCCGCGCATCGCTGGTCGGGTCGCAACGCCACTCCAGGACGTTGCGCTCGATGACCAGCGCACCGGGCAGTTCACCTTCGTCAGCGCGCTGCGCGGCCGGACGGATGTCGACGAGGACCGCACCGCGGGCCAGGGCGCTGGGCACCTCGCCGGGTTCCAGACGCCGCAACCGGGACCGGGCCCGTCCGAGGGCGATCTCGATCCGGCTGGTCATGCGCTCACCGCGCTCTCGGGCTCGTCGGTCAGTTCAGTACGGGTGCGGCGCAACCTGTTCCGTTCGGTCACCTCGTAGTAGGACATCGCCGTCAGCGGCGGCGAATAGGCATGGACGCTGAGCGTCTCCGGCCAGTCCCCCTCATCGGACGCCGACACATCGTGCACCCAACCCAGTGGAAAGGCCGCCTGATCGCCGGCCTCGAGCAACCGGCGGCGCAGTCGGGTTCCGTCCCAACGATGTTCGTGCAGCGATCCCGACAACACCGTCAGCGCACCGAGCGAGCCGGCGTGGTCGTGCAGTTCGGTGGTGTGACCGGTGACCCAACTGATCAGCCAGACGTCGAGATCGTCGTCGGTGTGCAGGCGGGTGAACCAGCGGCCCTCGGTCGGCAGACCACCCGCTGGCAGCAGGTGGTCGAATCGGCCGGAGAGCACCTCGTCAGCGAACCGGTCGGTGGTGTGCAGCAGATCAGGCAGCCGAAGGCGGGTGGGTGCAGTGAGCAGAACAGAAGGTGACATCGGAGGTCTCCGTGAACGCGCGAAGGGAAAAGACGAGAAGGATGGCCGGGCCGGTAATCAGGCCCGACAACACTCGCGAATTCCGGGGTGCGCGCTCACGGATCCGAGTGTTGCATAGATTGACCCCATGCTGATTTCGGGAGACCGCCGCTTGCTGGCCGGCGCCGCGCTGCTCACGGCTGCGGCCACCACCCTCACCGGATGCTCCTCCGGCGGGGGCGGCAAGCCCACTGCGGTGGCGCCGGCGCCCACCGCCGAGCAGCCTGCCGCCGATTCCGGTACCGGCGCCATCGGGGTGTCCCCGGGTGGAGTCACCACCAAGATCGACGTACCCGCACAATCCACCGAAGAGCAATACGCGCAGGCCTGCCTGGCTGCCAAGGACTGGATGGGCAGTAAGGGCGGCGATCCGCACACACTGGTCGAGCCTTATCTGAAGGACCTCCAAGGCTCCTCGGAGAGTGGGCCGGCGACGTTCAAGCAGACCTGGGCCGAACTCGACGACGCCCACCGCGCCGCGGTGATCATCGCGGTCAACGCCGCTGCCGACGGCGGCTGCTGACAGGTTTTCAATCACGCCGACCGAAAGACAGCAACCGACGATGGGCAGACGGGTAGCGCTCGCACTGGGCAGCGGCGGCGCACGCGGCTATGCCCACATCGGCGTCATCAACGAACTGCGTAACCGCGGCTACGAGATCGTCGGCGTCGCCGGCTCCTCGATGGGCGCACTCGTCGGCGGGCTGTGCGCCGCCGGATCGCTCGATGAGTTCACCCACTGGAGCAGAACGCTGACCCAGCGCGCGATGCTGCGACTGCTCGACCCCTCCATCAGCGCGGCCGGTGTCTTCCGGGCCGGCAAGATCCTCGACGCGGTGCGCGACATCGTCGGCGACGCCACCATCGAGAGCCTTCCGATCCCGTTCACCGCAGTCACCACCGATCTGATCGCAGGCAAGTCGGTCTGGCTGCAACGGGGCCCCCTGGACGAGGCCATCCGTGCCTCGATCGCCATTCCGGGGGTGATCGCACCGCACGTCATTGACGGCAGGATGCTGGCCGACGGCGGAATCCTGGACCCCCTGCCGATCGCGCCGATCGCCGCGGTCAACGCCGATATCACCATCGCGGTGAGCGTCTCCGGCACCGAGGCCGACGTCGGGGATCAACTGGGCAGCGATGTCAGGCCGACGCGGGAACGGCTGAATCGGTTGCTGCGCAGCACGTCCGCGCTGTTGGACAAGTTCAGCACCATCCCGGAAGCCCCTCCCGGAGCAGCCGAGGCCGAGATTGAAGCGTTCGAACTCGCCGAGATCGAGGCGGCCGAGCAGGCCGAGTCGCAATTCCCCAAGCTCGGGAGCTTCGCCGTCATGATGCGCAGCATCGACATCGCCCAGGCCGCCCTGGCCCGTCATCAGATGGCGGCCTACCCACCGGATCTGCTCATCGAGGTGCCGCGCACCGCGTGCCGCAGTCTGGACTTCCACCGCGCGGCCGAGGTCATCGACCTCGGCCACCAACTCGCCGCCCGCGCATTGGACGGACTCGAGGAACGCAGGTCCGACAGCCTCTAAGGACCTTGGCCTAAGCCGTCCGTTGTGGATGCTGCGCCGCCTCGGCTGCCGGGCTGAGATCCTCCCGGCTCAGCAGATGGTTTGGTGCATCGGGGAATTCGATCCGGTGGGTGATGTTCAGATCGGCGTCCACCTGCACCAGTTCACCGGACTCCAGCAGACGCCAGCCCGGATCGTCGTCCATCGGCTCGCTGGCGAACACCACCGACGGCAGCGCCTCGAGATGTGCGGACCGGGCGTGGATCCGCCCGGTGCGCAGGTCCAGGGATCGGGCCGCCGAAGCCCGGCGGTCGAGCAGATAGAGCTCATGGGTTCCCGGGTAGCGCAGCGCCCATACGCCGGTCGCCGTGGTCAACAGAACGTTCAGCGCATACAGCGGTAGATTCTCGGCGATCCAGCCGATCGCATCGAGGAGCCCCGCCGTCACATCACCGTCGCGCTCGCGAACCGCGGCGGTGATCAACGCGAAGACCCGCTCCGAATCAGTCTGTCCGGCAACAAGATCCGAGGCCCCAAGCGAATGCAGCCGGGCATCCAGCTGATCAAGGCCCTCCACGACACCGTTGTGCGCGAACAGCCTGCCGTCCTGCAGGAAGGGATGGGTGTCGGCCACGTCCAGCGCGCCGGTGGTGGCGTATCGGACGTGGGCCAGAAAGGTGGTGCCGGTCATCTCGTGAGCCTCGCTGTGGAAGGCGCGATCATCCAAGGCCGCGATGGGCTGCTTCCGCAACTGTGGGACGCCGTGGGCGTCGAAAACACCGAGCCCGGTCCCGTCCGGATTGCGCCTGCTCTGCGCGGCAAGGTTGTCCGGGGCGTCGAGCAGCCAGAAGGTCGCGGTCACCGCGCGACGCCCGGCGTGCATCGCGAACAGGCGGCACACCTGCTAGCCGATCAGCTCAGCGTCGTCACCTGGTAGGTGTTCTCGGCGTACCGCGCCCGGATGGTCTTCTTGTCGTACTTGCCGACGCTGGTGCGCGGAATCTCCTCGATGAAGGTCCAACGTTCCGGCAACCACCAGCGAACCACCTTGTCGCCCAGGAACTCCCGCAACTCGGCCGGTGTCACGTCGGCACCCTCCTGGAGCACCACCGCGGCCAGTGGACGCTCCTGCCAGCGGTCGTCGGGAACCCCGACGACCGCGGCCTCCCGCACCAACGGATGGGCGATCAGGTGATTCTCCAACTCCACCGAGGAGATCCATTCACCACCGGATTTGATGACGTCCTTTGCCCGATCGGTCAGGGTGATGTAGCCCTGGGCGTCGATGCGGCCGACGTCGCCGGTGCGCAACCACCCGGACTCGAACTTCGACGGGTCGGTGTTGCGGTAGTACGAACCGGTGATCCACGGTCCGCGGACCTCGAGTTCTCCCACCGCCTCACCGTCGTGTGGCAACGGCGCACCCTCGTCGTCGACGATGCGGGCGTCGACACCGCACATCGGCCGGCCCTGCGTGCTGCGGATCTCCCACAGCTTCTCCGGCGGCGTGTTGGGCGCGGGCCAGGCCAGCGTCGCCATCGGCGAGGTCTCGGTCATCCCCCACAACTGGCGGATCTGCACACCGTGACGCTGCTCGAAGGTCTGCATCAGCGACAGCGGCACTGCCGAACCGCCGCAGGCGACCAGTCGCAGCGACGAGATGTCATGGCCGGGTTCGCGATCCAGGTAGTTCATCACGTCGTTCCAGATCGTCGGCACCGCTCCGGCAACGGTCGGCCGCTGCGTCTCCAGGAGTTCGACAATCGACTTGGCGTCCATGAAGCGGTCCGGCATCACGATGTCTGCGCCGGCCATCAACGCGGCGTACGGCAGACCCCAGGCGTTGGCGTGGAACATCGGCACGATGGGAAAAGCCTTGTCCGAGAAGCTCAATCCCATACCGTTTCCGCTGCAGACCGCCATCGAGTGCAGGTAACTCGACCGGTGTGAATACACCACACCTTTGGGATGGCCGGTGGTGCCACTGGTGTAACACATTGCGGCGGCTGAGTTCTCGTCGATCGTCGGCCAGTCGAACTCATCGGATTCGCCCGCGGTGATCTCGTGGTAGCGCAGGATGCGCTTGCCGGAAGACTCGAACGGCGTCAGGTCGCCGGAGCCGACGACGATGACGGTGTGAACGGTCTCCATCCGATGCAGAACCGGGGCCAGGATCGCTGCCAGTGAGATGTCGGCGATGACGATCTGGTCCTCGGCCTCGTAGGCGACGAACTCGATCTGCTCGGGGAACAGCCGAATGTTGAGTGTGTGAAGCACCGCGCCCATCGAGGGCACCGCGACGTAGGCCTCCAGGTGCTCCTGGTTGTTCCACATGAAGGTGGCGACCCGCTGATCGCCGTCGATGCCGAGCCTGCGCAGGGCGTTGGCCAGGCGGGCGGCCTGCCGGCCCACCTCGCGATAGGTCGCGTGCCGGAACCCCGTCCCGGTGGCGGTGGTCACCACGCGGTCGCCGTGGACGTTCATGGCATACCGCAGGATCTCGGCGATCGTCAACGGGGAGTCCTGCATGGTGCTCTGCATCAAAACCGCCTTCGCTTGAGTGTTCCTGCCTGCGCGAATGGTAACGCCGCGACCATCGCGCAACGATGGGGATGGCCCTGACGATGTAGAAAGAGATCATGAAGGGCCGTCCCCGACCGGGACGATGAGGCAGAGGAGACCGGGATGCTCGCTCGGATTGGGCTCGCCGCCGCGGCGGCGGTCTGCGGACTCCTGACCGTTCCGACCGCCACCGCGTGGGCCGACCAGTCCGCCCAGGACACCATCAGCGAACTGCAGAAGCAGGGTTACACGGTCACGCTCGACAAGATCGGGACCGGACCGATGTCCAAGTGCATCGTGACCAGCGTGCGGAATCCGAACACCGTCACCCAATGGGTGCCGTGGGTCGGCCCGGGACTGGGCAGTCGTGACGGCAGCTTCCTCGTGCCGGTGGTGACCAGCCAGAGCATCACGGTGTCGCTGGACTGCAGCCAGCGCTGACCGCGGTTTAGGACGCGGCGCGCAACTGAGCGGCGGCGGCGGCGGAGAGCGCGGTGATGGAACCCTCGTAATCGGCCACGTAGAGGCAGGACTCGTCGCGGCTCAGGGCCACGCAGGAAACCGGACGGCCGATCTCGAAGGTGTCGACGACGCGGAGTGCGGCGACGATGTCGACGACCGAGACGTCGTCTCCCGAGACGACGTAGGCGCGGGTGCCGCTGAGCACGACCTGGGTCGCCGGACCGCCGAGGGCGACCGTGCCGGTCACCCGTCCGGAGACTGCGTCGACCACGGTCAGGGTCCCGCCCTGTTCGACGTCCCAGCCGGTGACGAACACCCGGCGGCCGTCGCGGTGCGCGGCGATGTCGCCGATGGAACCGCGGATCGCGACCCGATGCGCGATGCGGCCCGAGCGCAGGTCGATGACCATCAGTGCGCTGTCCGCGACGGTGGTGAGGGCTGCGTAGAGGGTGTTGCCGTCAGCGCTGACCCGGATGGTGTCGACGGTCGCACCGGCAGCACCGGTCAACGCGATGGACCGGGTCACGCCGCTCTCGACGTCGATCGCGGCGATATCGGCTCCGGCGTCACCGCAGCGCGCCACGAACAGGACGTCGCCGGCAGGACTCACGGCGAGGCCGCGGGCGGTCACGGTGATGTCCTTGGCGGCCAGCGCGACGCCGGCATTCGGATCCACGGCGACCACGCTGTCCTCGGCGTCGGCAGCGGAGGTCACGTAGATCCGGTCCGCGGCCGCGATCGCATACGGCTCGGCGATGTCGTCGATGACGGTGCGCACCGTCAGGGTAGCGATGTCGATGACCGACACTGCGTCGTCGCCGTAGTGGGCGGCGACCAGATGGCCGCCGTCGGGGCTGACCGCCATGTCGGTGACGGCGCCGGGCAGTGCGGAGAGCACGCCTTCGGCGGGGCGGACGGTCGTGTGACGCATGGCAGGCAGCCGGCCCTTGGTCGCGGTGACCCGCGGGACAGGCAGGGCAGCCAGCCACAGTGCGTCGGAAGACCGTTCGGCAACCGCGCTAGCGCCCATCGTGTTCGCCATGATTTCTTCACCTCCGGTGGCCGGACCGCATGGCGCGGTCGGCCTTCACGTCGAATCGGAATAACTTCTGGTTCCAACTTCATTGTCGGACAACGTTTAGTTTAACGGCGGGTTACGACAAAGAATTCCAGTCCAGATCACTTGCGTCCCAATAGACTCAGCCGCCGCTCAGCTCTGTGTTTGCTATTTCACTGGGGCCGCAAACCGGGAATACGCAGATCGCAGAGATTTGCTCCTGCGGAAATGCACGCAGCGACGGGATTTGTTTTTCGCTGAGAATTTCTCATCGCCAACGGGCAAATGCGTTCTAAATCACACCCCGCTGGAGGGTGTCTGAATTTGTTAAGAATTTTCCTTACGGACCGGCGCTGCTACAACGTCTGCTCGACGGCATCGCGACTGCGCACCGGGTCGTCCCCGACCACGTACGACGGGTCGGTGTGGTCGACCAGAGTCCCTCCTGCCACCCGTCGGCGAGCCTGCACGAACTCGTGCAGTGGCCCCATAGCGATCTGGGTGGCGTTGATGGCGGTCCATGTCGCGGCCCGTCGCGCGGCGCGTTCGACCGGATGCGGCGGCCGGTACATCACCATCTCCGCGCCCCATCGCGGCATCGCGTCGCGGATCGCCCAGTCGAAGAACTTGGCCGCCGCCGGGACGTCCGGGTTGCTCTGCAGGGCCGGCCCGGTGGCCAGTGCCGCACCGTGGGTCAACGCCAGTCGCGGCAGGTAGGACTTCAGGCACTCCAACGTCTCGGCCTTGGTGGTGGGCAGGTCGGTTCCGCCCAGTGCGTGGCCGACCCGGACGAACTCGCGGTAGTAGTCGTCGATGTCAGGCAGTGGGGCCGGGTGATACATCTGGTGCGCGGTCGCGATCCCCCACACCACCGTGGCGTAGTTCCAGCGCAGCCATTCCGGGTCATCGGCGTCATAGGGCAGGCCGTCGGGCCGAACACCCTTGACCGTGTGATGCATGGACCGCACCGTCTGAGCGACCTTCTCGGCGGTCCTCGTCGACCCGTACGCCGTCCCGATGAAGAACGCCAGCGAGTGCGCCAACCGGACGGAGGCGCCCTCCGCGTCGAGCTTTCCGGTCGGCACGCCGTCCGCATCGCGTTCGACGACGCGCGAGTGGTCCGAGCCCATCCAATAGATCGACGGGTCCAACCGTTCCATGAACGCAGCACATTGCAGGCCGAAGATCAGCGCGGAGGTATGGGAGTGCACATGCCAGACCGCGCTCTTCGGACCGAACCAGCCCGGGTCACCCTCCGGACCGGCAAAGTCCAAGCCGCGGAAGAACTTTCGCCGGACCTCGTGGTCGAAGTCGGACTTCACCTTCTCTTCGAGGAGCTGGTGCGGCAGCAAGACCCTCA
Organism: Mycolicibacterium sp.; assembly: GCF_017853185.1. Lineage (GTDB taxonomy): Bacteria > Actinomycetota > Actinomycetes > Mycobacteriales > Mycobacteriaceae > Mycobacterium. The sequence goes on along the minus strand of NZ_JAFMJZ010000004.1, from coordinate 42,929 downwards.
TCCCCGCCGCTCCCTTCGTCGCGACCAGCAAATCTGAGAACACCCGTAGGAAAAGTAACACCGGTGCGGGATAGTTACCACGATGAATGATGACGGGCGATGAATGATGACGGGCGATGACCGACGGCGATCCGGAACAGCGTGTCCGGGATCTTGAGCGGGGGCTCGCGAACGCGGCCGCCGCGACCGAATACGGCCCGGGAACCGAGCCGGCTCTGCAGCGGCGGAGCGCCGGTATGCGGCTCGGTTGGATCCTGTTGGGGCTGCTGGTCCTGGGGTTGGTGATCGGCGGCGGCGCGATGCTCGTCGAGCGGGTGGCCTCCGACGGCAAGCCGGTGGCAGGCCGAGCGACCACCGCGGAGGTCGCCGGCGGGGGCGGTTCGTTCACCGCCGCTCCCCCGCCCTCAGCTCTGCCACCCTCAGTGACGTTGCCCTCAGCCACGCAGACGCAGGTCCCCCGGACCTACGTCCCGCCCCAGGACACCGGTGGCGACATCAGCGTCGCCGGCGTCGGCAAGGCCGAGAGGTACGACTGCCGGTCGCGCGGCGTCAGCGTCAGCGGCGTGGACAACAAGGTCATCCTGACCGGTCACTGCGCCCGCGTCGACGTCTCCGGCGTCGGCAACACCGTGACCATCGAGGAGTCCGACGCGATCGTCGTATCCGGCTTCAACAACGTCGTGACGTTTCGCAGTGGCGATCCGGACCTCACCAAGTCCGGGATGAACAACACCCTCGAACGCGGCTAGCCCGGCCACAGTTCGCCCTGCAGTGCCAGGACGTGCGCCGGTGACACCGGCATCCGCTCAGGCAGTCGGACGGTCAGTGCGCCGTCGTCGATGCTGAAGTCCACCGCCTCGTCGAGACCGAGCAGGCGGACCCCGCTCACACCGGATGCGTCGACCCCGCGCAGGGTCAACTCCGGCTCCGACACGTCGAGCAGGATCGCATTGACGCGGCCGTCGCCTGCGGTGAACCGCACCCCGGTGCCCGCACTCGTGGTGGTCTGCGGGATCAGCCAGGGCCGGGTGCGGTAGATCGCCTCGCCGTTGACCCGCAGCCACGACCCCAGTCCGCGCAACGGCGCGAGTTGCTCATCGGGCAACCGGCCGTACTGATCGGGGCCCACGCCGATGAGCAGATTGCCGTTCTTGGAGACGATGTCGGCGAAGGACCGCACCAGTTCGGTCACGGTGACGATGTCCTCGGGCCGCTCGTTGCGGTTGGCGCCGAACGAGTGACCGACGCCGCGGGTGGACTCCCACTTCTTGTCCTGGACGGTGTCGAACTGCGCGTACTCCGGCGTCCGGAAGTCGAAGTGGTGGTTCGCCGGGAAGGTCAACGACTTGTAGCTGTCCGGCACCAGCGACCAGAACCGTTGCAGCAGTGCGCCTCCCGCCCGGGCAAGGCCGTCAGCCACCGCACCACGGTGCTGCGGCGGCTCGATCCAGCGGTCGTTGATCACACCGTCCGGGACGGCGTTGTAGTACTCGGCGAACAGAGCGGGCAGATCGCCACCGGCCGGCCAGCAGATGTCGTTCCACAGCACCGACGGCTGATAATTGGCGATCAGTTCACGCACATGCGCCGTCGCGTAGTCGACGTAGTCGGGGGTGTGCGGAACGGCGAGGAAGCTGTCTGCGGGATTGGTCAGCAGGGCGTCGTTGTACGGCCAGTCGTAACCGCCGGAGTAGTACAGCCCCATCCGCATCCCGGCCTCGCGAACGGCGCGGGTCAGATCACCGACGATGTCACGGCGGGAGTGATAGCGGCCCCTGCGCGGATGTTCGAGCGCAGTGGGCCACAGACAGAAACCCTCATGGTGCTTGGTCGTCAGCACGACGTAGCCCGCGCCGGCATCGCGGCAGACCGCGGCGATCGCGCCCATGTCGGCCCCGGCGGTGCCGTCGTCGAACACCGGGACGAAGTCGTCGTAGGTGGCCTGCGGTCCGTAGGTCTGGCGCTGGTGTTCCCAGGTCGGACTGCCCTCGATGCGGCTGCTGTTGAGGTACCACTCGGCGTACGGGTTGTCCCGCAGCATTTCGGCGGGCCCCTTGTCCTTGAGCAGCTCCTGGATATCGGGGACCTGCGGCGCCCACCCCGGCACCGAGTACAGCCCCCAGTGCAGGAACACCCCGAGTTTGGCGTCGTCGTACCAGCCGGGCAGCGGGTGGGTGGCCACGGAATCCCAGGTGGGCTCGTACATGTCTGCAGGTTATCGCCCGATCACGGCGCTCAGGACCCCTTGGGGGTGGTTGAGTGGTGGCTGTGGAGCCGGGCGCGACGTTCGCAGGATTTCAGATCGTGCGACGCATCGGCGTAGGCGGAATGGGTGAGGTCTACCTCGTCGACCACCCGCGTCTGCCCCGTCAGGAGGCGCTGAAAGTCCTGCCCGCCAGTTACACCCGCAATGACGAATACCGCCAGCGGTTCCAGCGCGAGGCCGAACTGGCGGCCGGAGTCTGGCATCCCAACCTTGTCGCACTGCACGACCGGGGCGAAGCCGACGGCCGGCTGTGGATCTCGATGGACTACGTCGACGGCCCCGACGCCGCCGAACTGCTGCGGACCCGATACCCGGCGGGGATGCCGATCGACGATGTGGTGGCGATCATCGCGGCCGTCGGCTCCGCCCTCGACGCCATCCACGCCCGCGGCATGGCACATCGGGATGTCAAGCCCGCCAACATCTTGTGTTCGAAGCTGGGCACCGCTGAGCAGCGGATCGCGCTGACGGACTTCGGGGTTGCCCGCGAGATCAACGAGACGGTGAAGCTCACCGATGCGAACATGACCGTGGGCACGGCCGCCTACGCCGCGCCGGAGCAACTCATCGGTGATTCCTTCGACGGCCGCGCCGATCAGTACGCGTTGGCGGCGACGGCCTTCCATCTGCTGACCGGAACGGAACTGTTCCCGCACCCCAATGCCGCGATGGTGATCAGCAGGCATCTCAACGCGGCGCCCCCGAGGTTGTCGGACTTCCGTCCGGAACTGGCCCGACTCGACCCGGTCCTGGCCAGAGCCCTGGCCAAGGATCCCGCCCGGCGCTACCCGCGGTGCGCCGACTTCGCTGCTGCACTGGCCGATCAGGCCCGGGCGACGCCGATGCCGGCACCGGTGTGGAACGCACCCACTGCAGCACTGGTCGGCCCACCCGAGTCCCCGGGCACGTCCTTCCGGCAGTGGGCGTCGCTGCTGTTGACCGCGACCGTCATCCTGGCCGCGAGCCTGGGGACCTTCGTCGTCGTCAGGCACTTCCGGCACGCCGGCGACAACGTCACCGCCGGGGCGCCGGCCCAGCAGATGATCCTGGACGGGACCTACCGTTTGAATTATCAAGGCGCACAACAACTTCACAACGGCGCGCCCGACCCCTGGCCGTCCCAGACCGGCAACGCCGAGGTCAGTTTCTGGGCGTTCCGATCGCAGTGCAGCCCGTCCGGGTGCGCGGCCACCGGCACCGCACTGGACAAGGGCAACCTCACGGCCGCCCGAACGCCCTCCCGCACAACCGAACTCCGATTCGCCGACGGGCGCTGGGAGGAAGCCGGCACGCCGGCCTCGGTCGACCACCCACTCTGCTTCCGCAACGGAGCTCCGCCCGGGCCCGGTTCGGACACCGAGGTGTCGGTCTGGAGCATGGTGCCGCAACCTGACGGCAGCCTGCGCGGCGTTCAAACAACCACGGTCCTGACCAACGAGTGCGGACTGGCCGGATCGGTCGTCGAAGTGCCCTTCACTGCGATGCGGATCGGCGAGTCCCCTGACGGCGTGGAGTTGGCCGATCCGGCCGCCGTGCCGGCCGCGCCGCCGGGTGCCGCCCCGGTCACCGACAAGTCCACCGCCACACTGGACGGGGTATTTCGGATCGACTTCGACTACTCGAAACAGATCGTCGATGGACGCTCATCGGGTGCCGCCGCTGACAAGTCGCAATGGTGGGCATTCCGATCGTTCTGCACGGAGAAGGGCTGTGCCGCAACCGGAGTCGCCCTCGACGACAAGGACAGGAGTCGGGGCAACGGAATCGCCGAAGTTCTGACCTTCACCGAGGGCCGCTGGCAGGACACCGCCTATCTACAGCCGCCCCAGCCATGCCCGTCCGGCGATCCCGATGCGGATGTCAGCGCCATCAGTCGCTCGCTGATCCCCCAGCCGGACGGATCGCTGACCGGCATCGAGACGACGACTGTGCTGACCGACCAGTGCGGGAGCCGGGGGACGGTCTACAAGACGCCCATCACCGCCACCCGGGCCGGCGATGTGCCGGCGAGCGTGACACTGGCCGATCCGGTGAGGTTCCTGCCGGTGAACTAGCCGCCGGTGCTGTTAATCTCCGGCGCATGATGACCTGGATGACGCGTGGCCTGGGTGCGGCGACGGTGGCGCTGACCGCGGTCGTCGTTCCGGCACCGGCACACGCCGCGATCGAACCCTGCCCCGACGTCGAGGTCGTCTTCGCGCGCGGCACCGGCGAACCGCCCGGCCTGGGCCGGGTGGGGCAGTCGTTCGTCGACACCCTCGCTCCGCAACTCGGCGGCCGCACCCTCGAGGCGTATGCGGTGAATTATCCGGCCAGCTTCAACTTCCTCACCACCGCCGAGGGCGCCAACGACGCTGCCGCTCAGATCGTGGCCGTGGCCAGTCGTTGCCCCGCGACCCAGATCGTTCTCGGCGGCTTCTCCCAGGGTGCTGCCGTGATGGCCATGCTGGCGGCGGTGCCCCCGTTGGGCGACACCATCGGCGAGATCGGCTCGGCGCCGCCGCTCGCGCCGCCGTTCGCGGACAAGGTCACCGCCGCAGCGGTGTTCGGCAACCCTTCGGCTCGCTTCGGCACCCCGCTGTCAACCGCGGGTTCGTTCGCCGGCCGGGCCATCGACCTGTGCAATCCGGGCGACCCGATCTGCTCCCCGACCGGCCGCGACCGGCTCGCCCACGACGGTTATCAACTCCCACCGTTCAATGAAGAGGCCGCCGGATTCGTCGCGGGGCGCCTGCCGTAGGAATGACGGTGACGTGGTCCGGATCACGCAGGTTTGGGCCGTAAGCCCCTATCGGATCCGCCTCCGCCGATAGAACTGTTAGGGCCGCAAGACCCGTGTTGAGGGCGGGCCGGATTCGGGAGGTATCTGTGTCGATGGTGTGCCGGCGTTCCGAGGCGGTCAAGGCTCCGAACATGCGGATTCTTCCGCCCGAGTTCGGCGGGTTGACACTGCCGAGGCACCCGGGGCACCTCAGAATGCTGGCCTGGATGGGCGCCTCCGCGGTCGCCCTGGGCCTCGGCGCGGCAGCCGTCGCGCTGCCGGCCGTGGCATCGGCGGACTCCGCCCGGTCGGCAGGTTCGGAGGCGGCCTCCGCCCCGCAGCAGGCCAATCCGGCACGGTCGAAATCCCGTACCCAGTCCGGTCCCGCCGCGGCGTCGGCCAGGCCCTCAACACTGCGGGCCGCGGGTGGTCCGGTACGAAGCGCGGCGGTCAAGAAGCCGGGCAGCGGTAATGCCGCCGCCGTGACCGCGCCTGCGGCCACGACTCCGGTGGCGCGGGCCAGCCTGACGGCCTCGGCGGTCAGCACGCCGACCGCCGCTGCGGTCGGGATCGGTGGCGGCCTCGACTCACTGCTGAGCGTCTTCTTCCGCAATGGCACGGCCGCAGATCCCAACGCCGGCCTGATCATGGGCAACGGCTTCACCTTCACCGCCGACAGCTGCACCGGAACCACTGCGTGCAACGGCGGCAACGGCGGACTCTTCGGCAACGGCGGCGACGGCTTCAACGGCGGAAACGGCGGTGCCGCAGGCTGGTTCGGCAACGGCGGCAACGGCGGTGCCGGGATCGCGCTGCTCAACAACGGGGCCGGCGGAAACGGTGGCGCAGCGGGCCTGATCGCCGGCAACGGCGGCAACGGCGGCGCCGGCGTTCAGACTGCGGCCGGCGCCACCGGAGGCAGGGGCGGATCGGCCGGGCTGTTCGGCAACGGCGGTAACGGCGGCAGCGCCGGCGTCGCGATGGGAACGGCAGGGGCCCTCGGCGGCGCGGGCGGCCGGGGCGGCGTGTTCACCGGAAACGGCGGAAACGGCGGCACCGGCGGCGATGCGGTGGCGTTCTCCGGCACAGCAGGTGACGGTGGCAACGGCGGCGACACCGGATTGCTGTCGCTCGGCGGCATCGCGGGCAACGGCGGTGTCGGCGGCAAAGCCGGCTTCGCCGGTAAGGGTGGCGACGGCGGCAACAGCGGCACGCTCTCGCTGTACTCCACCGGCGGCAACGGCGGCGACGGCGGCCGATCGCCGGGGTTGGCCTACGAGCTCGATCTCGGTGGCAACGGCGGCAATGGCGGCATCGGCGGGCTGTGGATGGGCAGTGGCGGAAACGGCGGCGCCGGCGGTTACGGCGGCGGCGACGGCGGCAACGGCGGCAGCGTCGGAACGCTGTCGGTGTTCGGCCGCGGCGGCAACGGCGGCAACGGAGCGATAGGTCAGGAAGGGCGGCAGGGCGAGTACGGCATCCTGACCGATCCGACCGGCAAGAAGGGCTACGCGGGCACCCAAGGCGGCAGCGGCGGCAATGGCGGCAACGGCAGCATGGTGTTCGGCGCCGGCGGCAACGGCGGAATCGGCGGCCAGGGGGGCGTGGGCGGAGAAGGCGGCCTGGGGTTGACCTTCCGGACCAGCGAAGCTGCCACCACCGGTAATGGCATCGCGGGCGGCAACGGCGGCGACGGCGGCGACGGCGGCCCCGGTGGAGCGCTCGGCGGGCTACCCGGCAGTGGCGCCTATCTGTTCGTGATGCAGTCGAACGGTGTCAAGGGCGCCAGCGGCGGCGGCGGAACGGGCGGCGCCGGCGGTGACGGCGGAAACGGTCAGGACACTCAGGACCTCACCAAAAAAGGTGGCGCCGGTGGTCACGGCGGCCTCGGCGGCGTCGGAGGCGAGGGCGGGGACGGCGGCGACGGCGGTAACGGCGGCATCGGAGGTTGGGGCGGCTACGGCGGCGACGGCGGCACCGGCGCCGACTCCGGCAACGGCGGCAACGGCGGCACCGGGGGCGCAGGCGGCGCAGGTGCCGATGGCGGCATGGGCGGCTTTGGCGGCAAGGGCCGTCCCGGCGGTTCCGCCACCGGCGTCAACGGCAACGGCGGCAACGGCGGTAACGGCGGTAACGGCGGTAACGGCGGCATCGGAGGATCCGGCGGCGGCGAAGGCGGCGGCGGCGGCCTCGGCGGCGACTTCGGATTCGGCGGGACCAGCAAGTCCGGCTACGCCGGAGCCCCGGGTGTTCCCGGTGACGTGGGCGATCCGGGTGCCGACGGCCCTGCCACCACACCGGCGGCAGCCGCGTTGACCGCTGGAACGAGTCCGGCTACCGCGAGTAAGGCGCTGATCGCGGCCACCGACTCCGCGCCACAGGGTCCGCTGGCCGCACTTGCCGCGGCCTGGAATGACCTGACTCGGCAACTCTCCTACATCTTCTTCAATGCGGCCCCCAGTGCCGCGCCGAGTTCCGGCGCCCAGTACGGACCCGCGAAACAGATCACTGTTGATGTCAACGCCGAGAGCAACAACGGTTTCGCAGTGACGGCTTCGGTGACGACGCTGCCCAAGTACGGCACCGTCGTCCGCGACTTGACCACCGGGCTCTTCACCTACACCCCGAATCAGGTCTTCCTGCCGACGGGCATCAGCGACACCTTCACGGTCACCGTCAGCAACGGAGCCACCACCACGGCCGGGCTCTCCGATTTCGGGAGTTTCGTCCAGGGGGTGCTGCACTCCTTCGCGGTCGCGTTGGGCACCGCAAAACCCGACACCATCACTCAACAGATCACCGTCACGGTCCAGGGCGACAAAGGTTCGGCCGGCCAGTTCGGCGGCGACGTCGCAGAACTCTCGAAGCTCTGGGTGAAACAGAGTTACTACAACTGCGTGCTGATGGCATCCGCGATGGCCGCGGCCCAGGCCACCGGAACCCAGACCGTTGACGAGGCCACGGTGGTCCGATGGGCGATGGAACTCGACAGCATCGTTCAGCCCGGCCGCAAGATGTTCCTGAGCACCAGGCTCGAAATCGGCGCGTGGCCCAGGGATGCGGCGTTGCTGATGGAAAAGCACTGGGCGGTGACGACGACCAACACCACATATGGAGGCGGCTACACCTACGACATGTTCAGCGGTCGCTACCTCGCCACGGCGACCGCAGTCGATGGGCAGCGCGCCCTCAATGACCTGAACGCCGCACTGGCACAAGGCAAAGCGATCACGGTAGGCATCAACAACAACTCGCTGTACTCCTCCGGCACTTCCAATGCGGACCTGATCCGCTACAACCACCAGATCCAGGTGCTCAAGGTGGATCTCTCCGCGGGCAAGGTGTACGTCAACGACAGCGCCCTGAAATCCGGAGGACGGGAATACACCCTGAGCGCCTTCATGAAGGCCTGGCAGGCCAGCAATTACGATCTGACCACCGTGACGAAGATTACTGCCGCATAGGTGAAGCGCGTCCATAGCGATCGGGGAGGGTTCGTGTCGGTAGTTCGTGGTGGTGCGCGATTCGGCGCAGTGACATTGGTGCTGGGATTGTCGGTCCTCGGCCCGCAGGCGGTGGGCATCGCCGTGGCCGATACCGGTGACGGTGGATCGTCGGTGGTGTCCGACGCCGGCCGGGGCAGCGCCGACGCCTCGGCCGCGCGGACCGCTTCGCCGGCCCGACGCGCGGCGAGCAACCCGGGGCGTGCTGCCGGTCGCCGTTCCGCGGCCGGCTCGGCGTCGGTCGCCGCATCATCGCGATCGAACAGCCATGGACCGTCACGTGCGGCGGGGGTCGCGCCCCGTCGGCCCTCGGCCGTGGTCACCAGCCTGGCGGTTGGCGATCACCCACCTGCGGCGACAGTGACGACCCGGGCGGCCGTGGGCGCTGACTCGCCGGGTGCCACCGTCGACGGAACGCCGTTCCCGCCGGCCTTCACACTTCCCGACGTCCCCACCCTGGCCGAGCAGTTCGACGCAGCGATCTACGGCGTCCTCAACGCCGCCTCGAACTTCCTGTCCTGGCTGCCGGCCGGCCCGGTCACCGAGTTCCTGCAGGGCGCCTTACTCATGGTGCGGCGCACCTTCTTCGACCAGCTTCCGACGGTCAACCCGGTACAGCGCACCGGACAGTTGACGGGTGCCATCACCGGCACCATCGGAGCGATCGACCCCGAAGGGGACCCGATCACTTACCGCGTCGTCGAGCAACCCCAGGACGGCCTGGTCACCATCGACGCCAACGGCACCTACACCTACACCCCGGATCCGGACTTCACCGGCAGCGACGCGTTCATCATCGAGGCCACCGATCGGACTTCGGCGCCCACCCTGCTCGACGCCGCCAGCACCGTGGCGGCCTCGGCGACCGGCACCCAGGCGGTGGTCGGCGTCAAACAGGGCACCGCAGCACAATTGAGCTTCAAGTTCATCTTCAATAACACCGAAAAGGGGCAGTGGACCGAAACGGCCAAGCTGTATCTGGAGTGGGCGGCCGACCTCCTGGCCGAAGAGATCATCCCGGCCAAGAATGTCACGCTGACCCTCACCGCCAACGCGCTCTACGACACAAAAGACGATGCCAATCTGGCCGCGGCCGACTTCATCCCCAGCAACTCAACGGATCCCGGTTTCTTCCCGTCTCTGTCGCAGTCCCGGATTCTCACCGGCGCACTCCCGAAGATCAACCGGGGCGAGATCGTCTTCGACGGCGATATCGACGTCAATTTCGCGGAGGATTGGGCGTTCGGCGGGCGCGTGCAGCCCGGCCAGTACGACTACGTGTCGGTCGTCATGCACGAGCTGCTGCACACCCTGGGCTTCACCGCCCGCCTCAAGGATAAGGGTGGAAACACCGGGACGAACTGGGTCACATTCGCGAAATTCGTCACCGACGACCAGGGCCTCCCGGCGATTCAGCCGGACTTCAAGTGGGATGACGATTTCGACCCGAACCTGACCGGAGGCGACGGCGGTCTGTACTTCACCGGACCCAACACGGAGGCAGTGTTCGGCGCCCCCGTGCCGCTGTGGACGAAATCTCCCTTCGTGTCGATATCCCACCTCAACGACAACTATTTCAACGACAGAGACCATCCGACGGATCCGCGCTACATCCAGATGATGGTCTCCAAGGATTCGCCGGGCAAGGACGCGCCCAGGGAGTTGAGCAAGCTTGAACTCGCCATCATGGAGGACATCGGCTACACCATCGCCGCACCGATCGCGGCCACCCCGGTGTTAGCCGCCGCATCAGCGGTCTGACACCAGATGGCGCTGCGCATCGCCGGTCTTCAGACGGCCGGACGTCCGGGCGACGTCGAGGCCAATCTGGCCGAGCTTGAGCGGGCCGCCGCCACGGCTGCCGGCCGAGGCGCGGGGTTGCTCATCACCCCGGAGTTGTTCCTCACCGGTTATGACGTGGGCGACGCACTGTATTCCCTTGCCGCGCAACCGCTTCTGGAACGAGCCTGCACGATCGCGCGGGAACATGACATCGCGCTGATCGTCGGCCTGCCCGAGGTCGCACCGGCCGGCCGGTTGTACAACAGCGCCGTCTTCATCGACCACACCGGCGAGGTTCTGGCCCGGTACCGCAAGACGCACCTGTTCGCCGAGTTGGACCGCAGGTACTTCGACGCCGGTGACGATGCCGTCTGCGTCGTCGACTACCGCGGCATCCGGGTGGCGATGATGATCTGTTACGACGTCGAGTTCCCGGAGAACGTCCGCCGTGCCGCACTCGCCGGCGCCCATCTGGTGGCGGTCCCCACCGCCCAGATGGAACCGTTCGCGTTCATAGCCGAATCCGTCATCCGGACCCGCGCCTGGGAGAACCAGGTCTACGTCGCCTACATCAACCATGACGGCGCCGAGGCCGAGACCGTCTACGTCGGGCGCAGCAGCATCGTCGCGCCGGACGCGTCGGTGCTGGACCGGATCGAACGCGGTGACGGATTGATCTACGCCGACGTCGACGCGGGCGTGGTGGCCGAGGCCCAGCGGCTCAACCCGTACCTGTCCGATCGTCGTCCGGACCTCTACGGCCGGACCTAGACCGCCCCGACGGAGGGCGGACTCACCAGAACCGGGCGTCTTCGGTTCGGCGGTCGCCGGTCAGCGCGATCCGCACCGACGTCAGTCGGCCGTACTCGGTCCGCTCCGGGCAGTCATAGGGCGCATGCCCCTCGAGGAGTGCACGGAGTACCTCCAGCCGTTCATCGACCGCCTGCAGCGCGGTTCGACCGTCTGATGTTCGCGGAATGTCACGGTTCGCCCCGAGTTCGATGAGCGTGCAGAGCACCTCGACGTGCCCATCGGCGGCCGCCCGGTAGACAGCGGTCTCCCCCCACCTCGACAACCCGTCAAGTGGCACACCGAGTTCCACCAGGCGTCGGATCACCTCCGGCCCCTTCGACACCGCCAAGGCGAGACTCGCCTTCACCGGGTCCGCTCCGTGTCGGGCCAGGAGATCGATCATGGCCACGCCGGGGGCGTCGTCCAGCAGCGTCCGATGTCCGCGACTGAACCGGACCGGGGCATCGGCGGCAAGGAGCCTCTCGGCAACCGCACGATGATCCCGTTCCACCGCCATGCCGATCAATGTCCTTTTACCGGAAAGGCTCAACCGCTCCCATTCCCCAGCCGCCACCGCCGCGTCGACCGCGCCGATGTCACCGGTTCGGCAGGCCCGATCCAGCCGATCGGCGTCAGACGCCGATCCACACTTGTCAAAGAGTTCGGCAGGTATCGAGCGAACGGCCGACCGCTCCTCCTCATCCGACGGCTTCGTCCTGTCCACTCCGCCGTCGTCGGCGGGGTCGTAGGAGAAAAGGCTCGTTGCGAACCGCCCGGCGACCAGACCAGCCTCGAGTTCCCAGACCAGTTCGGCCGCGGACTGCTCTCTGGCGGGCACCTCGGCAACGCTGGCGAAGCGGCGGTAATGGTGGGGCGAGAGTCGCCAGTACAACAGCAGGGCGGTTGCCCGATCGCAATCGGGATGCAGAGCAATCCTGCGGGCCCCGCCGATGCCGTCGTCCCAGTTGTAGGTCTCAGCGCGGCGGTGCAGGCTCTGCGGTGTCACTGCTAACCGACGCCCGGCGTCGGGTGAAAGCTCGGACTGCGTGACGGTTGCGGCGCTTGCGGGATGCGCTCGGCCGACGACGGCGCCGGCGATTCGGACCCGGAGCTTTCCGACGTCTCCGGGGTCGAACTCTCGGGGGTCGAACTCTCCGACGACTGCGCAGACGTTGCGCCCGTCTCAGCGGCGGTGTTCGGCCCGGAGGGCCGAGCAGCCGACTCCGACGCCGAGGTGACCTTGGTGATCCGTGGCTTAGTCGAGAAGTCACCGGAATCTTTGAGCATCATCAGGATGGCAGCCGAAACCACCAGGGCCGCCGCCGCCATGGCGATCAGGGTCCAGAGCGCCTTGGTGTTGCGGGAAAGACCGCGTTCTTCTCGCTTCACGTGACCCCCTTCCTTCCTGGTGCCCCCAGTGGGACTCGAACCCACACTGTGCGGATTCTAAGTCCCGCTACACGCATTCGCGCCTGTCCGCGCACGATCGGTATCCGGTTGCGAAAACAGCCGCCGATCTGTGTCTATAGCCCTCCCGCGACCGACCTTGTTCGGTTGCGTCCGGCGCGGATACATCCATGCGGCTGCTCGGCCAGGCCGGCTACTTAAGAAAGGCGTCGACCGTCGCGGCGAACTTCTCATGCTGCTGGAACAGGAAGGCGTGGCCCCCGTCGAAGAAGGCCAACCAGGAGAACGGAATCTGGCGGGCCATGTTCACCGAGTTGACCGGCTTGTCGACGACGTCGTCGCGCCCGTCGGTCAGCAGCACCGGGTTCTTGATGTTCTTCAGATTGGCGAAGTTGGATTCATCGGCATTCCACAGCGTGGTCCGGGCCCGGTTTTGGCGCAGGGCGGTCTCTTTCGAGACGGTGAAGTCCTCGGGTGCCGATCCCTGTTTCCCCGCCGCCAGGATCCGGGCGTAGATCTCCTCCGCGAGAGCCTCTTCGCCGTCCCCCGGCGGGAACAACAGGGCGAGCTTCTGATCGTCGGAGATGTTCGGATCGTTGAGCTTGTCCTCGACCGCCTTGTCCGCGGGAACGCCTTGGCTGCCACCGGGATTGGCGGCGGCCAGTACCCCCTTGTCCACCGACTCGGGGTGGCGGATCAGCAATTGCTGGCCGATCCGCGCGCCCATCGACCAGCCGAGGATGTCGGGTTTGGTCAGCCCCAGGGCCTTGATCAGCCCCGCCGCGTCATCGGCCATCTGGGGAATCGTCGTGTTGTTCGCGCTTGTGTCGCTGGAGAGTCCGACGCCCCGGTTGTCGAAGACGATCAACTGGTGGTTCTTGGCCAGTTCCTCGATCAGCAGGGGATCCCACAAGCTCATGGTCGAGATGTAGCCGTTGATCATCAGCAGCGGCTTGCCCTCGCCGCGGACGTAGTAGGCCAGTTTGACGTCGCCGACCTGGGCGTACTTGACGTCTGCCTGGAACGTGGCCGGAGCGGGTGTCTTCGTGCAACCGGCGCACAACCCGACGACGGCCAAGGCAAGGAAGCTCCGCTGGAGGAAGGTGTGTCGCACGGGCTATACGGTATCGACCGCCTGGCCGCACCTACAACGGAAGCAATCGCTCGATGTCCCGCGCAACCTGCGTTGTGCCCCCAGTGGGACTCGAACCCACACTGTGCGGATTTTAAGTCCGCTGCCTCTGCCAATTGGGCTATAGGGGCGCGCCGCAGTTCGGCAGGAGAACCGTACCGCTGGCCCGGAAAGGCCACATCTGGCGCGGGCGGTCCACTGCCGAACCGCACACCGGGGAAGATACTGGGCGCATGCACATCAGTGTCGACTACAGCTTGTGTGAGGGGCACGGACAGTGCCTGATGGCGGCACCGGAATTGTTCGACCTGCCGGATGGCGCCGATCAGGTGGTGGTCCTCGACGCCGAACCACCGGAGTCCGCACGCGACCGCGCGGTGCGGGCGGCGGCGATGTGCCCCGCCCTGGCGATCACCGTCAGCTGAGCCGTTCGGGCGCGTCGAGCAGCCCGTACCGGCCGGCCATGGCCGCGGCGGCGACCCGGTTGGTCACGCCCAGTTTGTTCAGCAGCGCCGCGACCATCCGTTTGGCGGTGCGTTCGGACACCAGCATCCGGTCGGCCAGGTCGGCCGTCTCCATCCCGGTGGCCAGCAGGCCCCACAGTTTGAGGTCCTGGGCGGAAAGCCGGTCCAACAGTTCGGGGCGTCGGCGGGTGGTGCTCAGCAGCGCGTCGAGCACGGCGCCGTCCACCACCCGCACTCCCTCGGCGATCGTCCACAGCGGCCCGGCGAGCGCCTCCGGCCGAGCCGTTTTAGGCAGAAAGCCGTCCGCCCCGGCCCGCAGCGCCTCCTCGGCCAGACCCACGTCGTCAGTGCCGGACAGCGCCAGGATCCGGGTCCGCGGATGGCGAGCCTTGATGTGCCGGATGGCCGCCACCCCACCCAGCGGGGGCATGGACAGATCGACGATCGCCACGTCGGCGTCGCACCGGGCGACCAGATCGGCGGCCTCCTCGACCCGGGTGGTCTGCCCGCCGACGGTGAACAATCCGCCCCACTCCCGGCCGAGCAGCAGCGCCAGTCCCTGCGCGAAGAGTTCGTGGTCGTCGACGATGACGACCACGATCTGCTTACCGCCGGGGATGGCATTCATTGCCGCGATGCTATCCCGGCCCCTAGGGTCGCAGCGGTGAGACGGCTCTCCCCTGATGTCGGCGCCGGCGCTATCGACGCCGACGACTACGGTCTGGCGCGCACCGTGGTCGCGGTGCGGACCGCGGTGGTGGCCTCGATCGGACTCCTGCTCGCGATCGGGCCGGATTGGCTGCGCCACCACCTCGTCGTCTCCGCCGTGGTGCTGGCGGCGGCGATGGCGTATTCCCTTGTGCTGCTGATCAATCCGGGCGCGGAAGTCCGTCGCACCCGGTTCGCCTGGGCGGTCAGCGCCGTCGACAGCGTCTTCACGCTGACGCTGATCGCGCTCACCGGCGGAGTACACAGCCCGGTGAGTGTCGTGCTGGTGCTCGCGGTGATCGCCTCGGCCGCGCGGCTGTCCTTCACCGAAACGCTGGTTCTGGCCGCGCTGTTGAGCGCCGCTTACGTCGTCGTCGCGATCACCACTTCGACAACGGCCCCCCAGGCGCTATCACCTTGGCTGCAGGCCGGGTGGTCGGCGCTGTACCTGGTGTTCGTGGCCATCATGAGCGCCGGCCTTTCCGCACTGGCCGAACGCGAACAACGGTCCCGGGTCCGCGCCCTGGTGGAGGCGGAGGCCGAACACGCCGCCGCCGAGGAGGAACGTGACCTCCGGACCCGGCTGCTGCAGTCATATCAATCCCAGCAGGACGGCCTACAGGTGCTGGTGCACGAATTCCGCACTCCCATCGCCTCATTGGAGGCACTCATGGGTGCGGTGACCGCAGGCCAACTGCCTGCCGCCGACCGCGACGCCAGCCTGCAACTGGCCGCCAGGCATGTCGATCACCTCGCCGACATGATCGACGCGCTGTCCGACGTTGCGCTCAGCCGGCGCCCCACCTTCTCGACCGGCCGCATCCAGCACGTCGACGTCGCCGAGGTGGTGGTCGGGGCGGCCGACGCGGTCGGCCTCTCCCCGGCACGGCTGCGACTTCAGGCCGGAGCCGGCATCGAGGATGTGGCCGTCAACGCCCAGGGCCTGCGCCGGGTGCTGACCAACCTGCTGGAGAACGCGGCCCGCCACGGCCACGGCGATGCGGTGGAGGTGACCTGCCGGCGCGAGGGCGGCGACCTGGTGGTGGCGATCGCCGACCGCGGACCGGGCATCCCGGCCGAGAGCCTGGGCCGGCTGACGGCGAAGTACGTCAGCGCCGGCGACAAACGCGGCACCGCCGGTCTCGGGCTGTGGATCATCCAGCAGATCGCCGAGGCGATGGAGGGCCGGGTCGATTTCGCGGCCCGCGATGGCGGCGGCCTGGTCGCCACCTTCCGGACCCCGCTCGGCTGACATCAGACTGGCCCGTGCAGGCCAGTAATTGGCACCTATGACACCCCACCGCCGGCGCCGTCCCGGTGAGCATGGGGTGACGCGCACCACACGAGGACAGGACCGCCATGACCACCGCTTTGCCTGAGACCACCCACGGCGACATCGACCTGAGCGCCCGCGCGTTCTGGGCGCAGCATCCCGACGAGCGTGACAAGGCCTTCGCGGTGCTCCGCAAGGAGAACCCGGTGCCGTGGAGCCGGCCAGCCGAGTCCGACCTGCTGCCGCCGGAACTGAACGTCAAGGGCTTCTGGTCGCTGACCACCCAGGAGGACATCCGCTACGCGAGCCGCCATCCGGAGATCTTCTCCTCGGCCGAGGGCATCACCATGGAGGATTTCGCCCCCGAAGCCAGGGAGGTGGCGCAGTCGTTCATCGCGATGGACGCCCCCCGGCACGCCCAGCTGCGCGGTATCACCATGGACGCGTTCAAGCCCAAGAACATGCGCCGGCTTGAGGGCTGGATCCGCGAACACGCCCGCGACCTGGTCAGCGAGATGGCCCATCTGGGTGAGGGCGACTTCGTCGAACTGGTGTCGGTGAAGCTCCCCGCCCGTATCTTCGGCAGCTTCTTCGGCCTGCCCGAGGGCGAGATCCGGGACAAGGCCACCAACGCGGCCCAGCGGCTGCTGGGCTGGACCGACCCGCGGGTCCGCGGCGATCAGAGCGAGCTGGAACTGTTCATGGGCGCGGTGATGGACCTGCACGCGGTGGCCGCCGAACTGATCCCCGAGCGTCGCGCCAACCCGGGCGAGGATCTGCTGACCTGGATGGTGCAGGCGGAGTTCGACGGCAAGAAGATGACCGACGACGAACTCAAGGCGTTCTTCGTGCTGCTCGCGGTGGCCTCCAACGACACCACCCGGCATGCCTCGGCGCAGGCCATCTACGCCTTCTCGCGGTTCCCGGACCAGAAGGCTCTCCTCGTCGAGGACGTCGAAGGCCGGATCGACACAGCCGTCGAGGAGGTGCTGCGTTGGGCGTCCCCGTTGCTGCACATGCGGCGCACCGCCACCCAGGACGTCACGGTCAACGGTTCGGAGATCAAGGCCGGCGACAAGGTCGTGCTCTGGTACATCTCCGGAAACCGCGACGAGGCCGTCTTCGAGAATCCGTTCAAGTTCGACATCATGCGGAACCCCAACCCGCACATCGCCTTCGGCGGCGGCGGACCGCACTTCTGCCTCGGCGGGGCACTGGCCCGGACCATGCTGCGCTCGCTGCTGACCGAGGTCTACACCCGGATCCCGGACATCTCCGCACCGGAACCGGAGTTCCAGATCGCCAACTTCATCAACGGCATCAACCGGCTGCCGGCCACCTGGACCCCCGAGAAGAAGGGCTGAACGCGTGAAGACGAAAGCCGGCGTGCTGTGGGGCCTGGGCGAGAAGTGGGAGGTCGAGGAGGTCGAGCTCGACGGGCCCAAGGCCCACGAGGTCATGGTCAAGCTGACCGCGAGCGGGTTGTGCCACTCCGATGACCATCTGATCACCGGTGACATGCCGATGCAGTTGCCCGTGGTCGGCGGCCACGAGGGCGCCGGCGTGGTGGTGGAGGTCGGCCCCGGGGTGACCGAGGTCGCCGAGGGCGACCATGTGGTGCTCAGCTTCATCCCGGCCTGCGGCCGGTGCGAGCCGTGCACCCGCGGCATGAGCAATCTGTGCGTGCTGGGCGCGGCGATCATCGCCGGACCTCAGCTCGACGGAACGTTCCGGTTCCACGCCCGCGGGCAGGGGTTGGGTCAGATGTGTGTGCTGGGAACGTTTTCCGAGTACACCGTGGTGCCCGAGGCCTCGATCGTCAAGATCGACAACGACATTCCGCTCGACACCGCGGCCCTCGTCGGCTGCGGCGTCACCACCGGCTACGGCAGCGTGGTGCGCACCGGCGAGGTGCACGACGGCGACGCCGTGGTCGTGATGGGTGTCGGCGGCATCGGCATGAACGCCATCCAGGGCGCGCGCATCGCCGGTGCCCGGGTGATCGTCGCCCTGGACCCGGTCGAGTTCAAGCGAACCAAGTCACTGGAGTTCGGCGCGACCCACACCGCGGCGACTCTTGAGGAGGCCCAGGCGCTGGTCGCCGACCTGACCCGCGGGGCGATGGCCGACGTCTGCGTGGTGACCACCGACTCCGCCGAGGGCGCCTACGTCGCGCAGGGGCTGAGCCTGGTCGGCAAGCGGGGCCGGGTCGTCATGACGGCCATCCCGCATCCGACCGATATGACGGTCGACATGTCGCTGTTCGACCTGACGTTGTACGAGAAGCAGGTGCGCGGATCGCTGTTCGGATCGTCGAACCCGCGACGCGACATCCCCCGGTTACTGGATCTGCACAAGTCTGGCCAACTCAAACTCGACGAACTGATCACCCGGGAGTACACGCTCGACGATGTCAATCAGGGGTACGCCGACATGCACTCGGGCGTGAACATCCGCGGTTTGATCCGTTACTGAGAAACACGTCGCCGCAGAGACTCTCGGCGACGGACTGGCTGCACTGACACGACGGGGGATTCGTCATGGCCGTTGATCGCCTCCTACCGGACGGCGATGCCGGGGATCTGATCGCGTTGGTCCGCGACATCTCCGACAAATTGCTCACCCCCATCGTCGACGAGCACGAACGCACCGAGACCTACCCTGAGGGCGTCTTCGCCCAACTGGGTCAGGCCGGACTGCTGAGCCTGCCGTATCCGGAGGAATGGGGCGGCGGCGGCCAGTCATACGAGGTGTACCTCCAAGCGCTCGAGGAACTCGCGGCGCGTTGGGCCGCTGTCGCCGTTGCCACCAGCGTCCACGTGCTGTCCTGCCACGCGCTTCTGGCCTTCGGTGATGACGAGCAGAAAAGCAACTGGCTGCCCGGCATGCTGTCGGGCACCCAGATCGGCGCCTACAGCCTGTCCGAGCCGCAGGCAGGTTCGGATGCCGCGGCACTGCGGTGCGCCGCCACACCCACGGCGGACGGTTACGTCATCAACGGCTCGAAGTCCTGGATCACCCACGGCGGGCGCGCCGATTTCTACACGCTGTTCGCCCGCACCGGCGAGGGCTCCCGGGGCATCTCGTGTTTCCTCATCCCGGCCGGTATCGAGGGCCTGAGTTTCGGCAAGCCCGAAGAGAAGATGGGTCTGTGCGCGGTCCCGACGACCACGGCGTTTTACGACAAGGCCGAAATCGGTGCCGACCGCCGCATCGGAGCAGAAGGACAGGGCCTCCAGATCGCCTTCAGCGCACTGGATTCGGGACGGCTGGGCATCGCCGCGGTCGCCGTCGGGATCGCGCAGGCAGCGCTTGACGACGCCTGCGCCTATGCCAACGATCGCACCACCTTCGGCCGCAAGATCATCGACCATCAGGGGTTGGGCTTCTTGCTGGCCGACATGGCGGCCGCGGTCGCCAGCGCGCGGGCGACCTACCTCGACGCCGCCCGGCGACGAGATGCCGGCCTGCCGTACTCCCAGCAAGCCAGCATCGCCAAACTCGTCGCCACTGACGCAGCGATGAAAGTCACCACCGACGCGGTCCAGGTTCTCGGCGGAGTGGGCTACACCCGTGACTATCGCGCCGAGCGCTACATGCGCGAAGCCAAAATCACCCAGATCTTCGAAGGCACCAACCAGATCCAACGATTGGTGATCGCCCGCGGACTCACCACGCACACGCCATGAGGCCACCCAGGGCTACGCCGACATGCGCTCGGTCGTGAACAGCCGCGGTTTGCTCCGTTACTGAGTATCGTTGGTTGCTGAGCCCGCGCGCGGTGGGCCGCCTGAAGGAGATGTGACATGCGTATTCCCGAGACCAAGCGCACCGGTGGCTGCACTTGTCGTTGCAACGCCTGCAAGAGCCAGGCGCACTGCAAGAACATCGGCAGCGGCTGCAAGATCAAGCTCTGAACCAAGTTCAGAAGTACTGAGGGCGTCGGGTATACCCGGCGCCCTCAGTTTTTTTGCCAGCAATGAGCTAGACCGACAGCGCGATGCCGTCCAGGATGTCGTGCTCGCTGACCACCAGCTCGTCGATCCCGGCTCGCTCGCCGAGTTGGTCCGCCAGTTCCTGGACGACGATCGCCCCGCCGCCGATGACGTCCACCCGGCCCTCGTGCATCGGCCCCAGCGCCGCCCGCTGTTCGCGGGTCATCGTGATCAGTTGTTCGCAGACCGCCAGGAGGTCGGCGAACGAGACCCGGGACAGGTGGATCACCTCGGAGTCGTAAGCCGGAAGCCGGTGCGCCAGAGCGGCGATGGTGGTGAACGTCCCGGCCAGGCCGACCCAGGTGCGGGCGCGCTCGACCGGGACCACCCGCAGCGCCTCACCGAGTCGCGCACGGACCACCTCGCGAGCCTCCGCCACCTCCGCCTCCGTCGGCGGATCGGAGTGCAGGCAGCGTTCTGTCATCCGGACGCATCCGATGTCAGCCGAGTAGGAGGCCTGCACGCCGGCGGAGTCACCGAGAACCACCTCGGTGGATCCGCCACCGAGATCGACAACGACGAACGGTCCTGCGGCAGAATCCAATTCACCGACCGCGCCCGCGAAGGACAGCGCGGCCTCCTCCGATCCGGTGATCACCTCCGCGACCGCTCCGGGCACCGCCGAACCGAGGACCGTGGCGGTCATGGCGAAGAAGTCGTCCCGGTTGGCGGCGTCGCGGGTCGCCGACGTCGCCACCATCCGGACCTTGCGCACCTGATACCGGCGCAGCAGTTCGGCATAGTCGACCAGCGCCGCCCTGGTGCGTGCCAGGGCATCCGGTGCGAACTCCCCCGTGGCATCGACGCCCTGGCCGAGCCGGACGATCCGCATCTCGCGGTGCAGGTCGCGCAGCCGGCCGCCCTCCCGGTCGGCGATCAGCAGCCGGATCGAGTTGGTGCCGCAGTCGATCGCCGCGACCCGGTCCACGTGCGCGCTCATGTCCATGCTCATGTCCATTCCTGGGGCAGCAGGATCCCGGCCATTCCCGGTTCAGCGGCGATCATCGCGAGCGCCTCGTCGCCGAACGGGTTGACGCCGCGCCCCTTGGCCAGCGCGTGGGCCATCAGCACGTGCAGACACTTGACCCGGTCGGGCATTCCCCCGCCGGAAAAGGTCGTGCCCAGCGATTCGACGGCGTCGCGCTCGGCGAGATAGGACTCGTGAGCCCGGCGGTAGATCTCCGCCACCTCCGGATCCGACTGCAGCCGCTCGGTCATCGCCCGCATCACGCCGTCGGACTCCAGCCGGCTCGCCGCGGCCGTCAGTGCCGGATGGGTGAGGTAGTACAGCGTCGGGAACGGCGTGCCGTCGGGCAGCCGGGGAGCGGTCTTCACCACGGCAGGTTCCCCGTTGGGGCAGCGGTAGGCGATCTCGAGCACACCGCGCGGCTCACGGCCGAGTTGGCGGGCCACTGCGTCGAGATCCGATTGGTCAACCACCGGGCGCAGGTGCCGGTGGGGCCGGCGCGTCGGGGGCAGCCGGCGGGGGTACCGGCGCACCGGGCTCGGATGCCGGGTCCGGCGCGGCAGCGGGCGGGCCGTGCGGGGTGTCGGCGATCGTGTGCCACAGCGCGGTGTACCAGGGGTCGTTGCTGCGCACCGACTGCTGCTGCGGGTTGGCCGCCGACGGCACAACGGCGCCCGGAGGCAGCTGAACCTGATAGGGAATGTCGCCGGGCTTGACGAAGCCGAGCCGTTCGCGGGCCTGGGCCGCGATGTAGACCGGATCGGCGAGTTTGGCCTTCTGGCTTTCCAATTCGGCGATCTGGTCCCGCAGCGCAGCCTCGGTGGCGGCCAGTTGCTTCATCTCGGTCCGCTGCGCGAAGTAGGTGCGCACCGGACCGGCGATGGTCAGGGTGAGAACACACACCACCGCCGCCAGAATCGCGGCCCGCCGGGCGGTGAAGCCCAGTCGCTGCTCGCTCTGCTGCGCGGCGGTGGCCGCGATCACCCGGCGGAACGGTTCGGCGATGCTCTGCTTGACCGACTCCGCCTGTGCGCGCAGTCCTCCACCACGCGACTCGCGCGCTCCGGTCTGCGCCGGACGGGAACGGCCACGACCCGACGCACCCGGCCGGGAGGCCGGGCCACGCCGTTTCGGATCGGACCGCTTCCGTTCTGCCACTGGCTTATTCGTTTACTCGGGTCTGGTCGTCTACTCGGGCCCGACGAAACGGGGGAAAGCCAGATCGCCGGCGTAGCGGGCGGCATCGCCGAGGGTCTCCTCGATGCGGAGCAACTGGTTGTACTTGGCGACACGCTCGCTGCGGGCGGGCGCGCCGGTCTTGATCTGACCGCTGCCGACTGCGACGGCCAGATCGGCGATCATGGTGTCCTCGGTCTCGCCGCTGCGGTGGCTCATCATGGTGCGGTAGCCGGCGTTGTGCGCCAGTGCGACGGCGTCGAGAGTCTCGGTCAGGGTGCCGATCTGGTTGACCTTCACCAACAGAGCGTTGGCGGCACCGCGCTCGATGCCCTCCTCGAGACGCTCCGGGTTGGTGACGAACAGGTCGTCGCCGACGATCTGAACCCGGTCGCCGATCGCGGTGGTCAGGTCGACCCAGCCGTCCCAGTCATCCTCCGACAGCGGATCCTCGATGGACACCAGCGGGTAGGCGCCGAGCAGTTCGGTGTAGAACGCCCCCATCTCGGCCGAGCTGCGGGTCTGCTTCTCGAAGTTGTAACCCTTACCGGCGGTGAAGAATTCGGTGGCGGCGACATCGAGGGCCAGCGCCACGTCGGTGCCCGGCTTGAAGCCGGCCGACTCGATGGCCGAGCAGATCAGGTCCAGTGCAGCCTTGGTGCCGGCGACATCCGGGGCGAAACCTCCCTCGTCACCGAGACCGGTGTTGAGGCCCTGCTTCTTGAGCACCGCCTTCAACGCGTGGTAGACCTCGGCGCCCCAGCGCAGCGCCTCCTTGAAGTTCGGCGCGCCGATCGGGGCGACCATGAACTCCTGGACGTCGACGCCGGTGTCGGCGTGCGCACCGCCGTTGAGGATGTTCATCATCGGGACGGGCAGGATGTGCGCGTTCGGTCCGCCGACGTAGCGGAACAGCGGCAGACCGGCGCTGTCGGCGGCGGCCTTGGCCACCGCGAGTGACAGGCCCAGGATGGCGTTGGCGCCGAGCCTGGACTTGTCCGGGGTGCCGTCCAGATCGAGCAGGGCCTGATCGACCAGTCGCTGATCGTCGGCCGCCAGACCGATCACGGCGGGGGCGATCTCGTCGAGAACGGCCTCGACCGCCTTCTGCACACCCTTGCCGCCGTAGCGGGAACCGCCGTCACGCAGTTCGACCGCTTCATGCTCACCGGTGGAGGCCCCCGACGGGACGGCGGCACGGGCGATCGTGCCGTCGATCAGTGCGACCTCGACCTCGACGGTCGGGTTGCCGCGGGAATCGAGGATCTCGCGGGCGGCGACCTGCTCGATGATGGGCACGGGCTTCTCCTTAATCCGGGGCACTGATCGACTAAGCGTAGATGGCCGGTCGCCGGCGCGGGCCGATCAGCCGCCCTTAAAGGGAATGACCCGCCGCATAGGCCGTGGCCCAGTCGCGGACCGCCCGCGCGTAGCGGTCGGAGTGGTTGTAGGCCCGCAACGCGCTCATCCAGCCTTGCGGGGTGTCGAGATCCTTGCCGCGGAAGCACAGGTAACCGGCCGCGGACAGGGCGGCGTCATCGAAGTTGTCCGGATCGGTCTTCCCGTCGTTGTTGGCGTCCACTCCGTAGAGCCGCCAGGTCTCCGGGATGAACTGCATCGGCCCCATCGCGCGGGCATACACCGGGTTTCCGTCACCGGAGACCGCGGCGGGGTCGAGGATCTCGAGATTCCCGTCGGTGCCGTCCAGGCGGACACCGCGGATCGGCGGGCTGACGTCACCGTTGTGGCCGATCTCGGCGCCGCGGTAGGTGCCGTGGTGGCTCTCCACCATGCCGATCCCGGCCAGCGTCGTCCAGGCCAGGTGGCAGTCGGGGTTCTCCACCTCGGCCACCCGGGCCGCGTAGGCGTAGGCCTCCAGGGCCTCGATCGGGATGCCCAGCGCCGGCGCGCGCTGCGCAGCCCAGTCCTTGAGCTGGTCAGCGCCCCGGCCGGCGGCGTTGGTGCTGATCGCGGGGACCGGGTCCCCGGGTGGGGGCGGCACACCGTCCGGGATCGGGGAGCCGGAATTCCAGGAACAACTCGACGCAAGCACCATCGCCGTCGCGGCAATGACGACGGCAGTCCAAAGCCAGCGCGAGGACGACACGACACCCTCTCTACCCGATTTGTCGGGTCAATCGTCCCACGGTCACGGCCGCCTCAGGCGGCACGAAGCGGCCCCGGGTTGCACAGGAGCTCAAAGAGAACTTATGGTAGGCGAGCCTTACTTTGGATAGCCTAAGCTGATAACTGGAAGGAGAGGTATGACCGGTACACCCACCGTCTCCGCCCAGTTGCTCGGCAGCGGGCTGATCGGCCTGCGCGAAGGCCTGGAGGCCGGGATCGTGGTGATGGTCCTGGTCGCCTTCCTGGTCAAGTCCCAACGTCGGGATGCGCTGAAATGGGTCTGGCTCGGAGTGGCGGCCGCGGTGGCGTTGACAGTCGGGGTTTTCCTGGTCATCCAGTACGGCGCCTACACCGTCAGCGGCCTCGGGGCCGAAGCCATCGCCGGCGTCGCCTCGTTGGTCGCCGTGGCCATCGTCACCTCCATGGTGCTGTGGATGCGCCGCGCGGCGGCCAGCATCTCCGGGGAGCTGCGGGCCGGGATGTCGCGCGCCTTGGAGACCGGCGCCCCGGCGGTGCTGATGCTGTCCTTCCTGGCGGTTGGCCGGGAGGGAGTGGAGACCGCACTGTTCATGGTCGGCTACGCCGAGGCCGAGACGGCGTGGCCGCTGGCGGGATTACTGATCGGCGTCCTGGTCGCGGTGGGCATCGCCTGGGCGATGTACCGCGGCGCGGTCCGCATCAACCTGTCGAAATTCTTCTCGTACACCGGCACGTTCCTGATCGTCGTCGCCGCCGGCATCCTGTCCTACGGCATCGGGGCCCTGCAGACCGTCGGCTGGCTGCCGGGACTGAGCGTCCAGGCCTTCGACATCAGTTCCTGGTTCAACTGGTCGTCCTGGTACGGCGAGATCTTCCAAGGCGTGTTCAACATCACGCCGACGCCGACCGTCCTTCAACTGCTGTGCTGGCTGGCCTACCTAGCCATCGTCCTGGCGCTCTTCCTGCGTCCCACGGTCGCCCCGACGCGTCCAGCACCAACACCACTGCAGTCTCAGTCCCCGACAGACGTCACGACCGGAAGGCCCACCACGTGAAAACCCGCACGATCCGCGGCATCCAGACCGGCAGCGCAGCGCTGGCCGCGGTCCTGGTCGGTCTCGGCACGGCCGGCTGCACCGCCAAGGAGACCAAGCCCGCCGATGCCGGCACGGCCGCCTCGGTGGTGATCACCGTCGACGCCACCGACACCGAGTGCGCACTGTCGGCCACCACAGCGGCCACCGGAGCGAGCACCTTCGTCATCACCAACAACGGCACCAAGGCCACCGAGTTCTACGTCTACGGCGAGGGCGGGCGCGTGCTGGCCGAAGTGGAGAACGTCTCCCCCGGCCTGGAACGCAAACTGGTCGTCCAGTTCAGCCGGCCCGGTACCTACCAGACGGCCTGTAAGCCCGGCATGGTCGGCGACGGCATCCGGGCCGATTTCACGGTGAGCGGCGACGCCCTCGCCACAAACACCGGCGGCAAGCTCAAGGACGCCGCCGAGGAGTACCAGCGCTACGTCGACAGCCAGGCCGACGCCCTGGTGCCGGCCGTCGAGTCCTTCGTCGCCGCGATCAAAGCCGGCGACATCGAGTCGGCCAAGGCGCAGTACCCGACTTCGCGGGTCCCATACGAGCGCATTGAACCGGTCGCCGAATCGTTCCCCGACAACCTCGACCCCCGCATCGATCTGCGCGAGGCCGATCTCGAGCCGGGTCAGCGCTGGACCGGATTCCACCGGCTCGAGAAGGACCTGTGGGTGAGCGGTCTGCAGCCCGACACCAATGCCGTCGCCGACCAGTTGCTCGCCGACGTCAAGGAACTCAAGGACGGAATCAGCACGCCGGGTTACACCATCGAACCCCTCCAGATCGCCGGCGGCGCCCAGGCGCTCCTCGACGAGGTGGCGACGAGCAAGATCACCGGGGAGGAGGACATCTTCAGCCACACCGACCTGTGGGACTTCAACGCCAACCTCGAGGGATCCCGTGCCGCTGTGGCGGCGGTGCGCCCGATCCTCGAGGAGCGCGACCACGAGTTGGGTGAACGGGTCGACGAACGCTTCGACGCCGTCGAGGCCCTACTGAACAAGCTCCGCGCAGGCGACGGGTTCGTGCTCTACACCACCGTCACCGAGTCGCAGCGCCAGGAACTCTCCCGAGCGATCGACGCGCTGGGCAAGGAAGTGAGCCAGGTGCAGGGTGTCATCGCTGCGCAATAGTCCCCGGTTCTCCCGCCGCACACTGCTCGGAGCGGCCGGTGTGGGCGCTGCGGCGGCCGGCGCCGGAGCGCTGGCAGGTAGGGCCTCCGCCGCCGCCACTCCGGCGGGCCTGGACCGGCCGGTCGCGTTCCGCGGTGTGCGGCAGGCCGGCATCATCACCCCGGCTCAGGACCGCATGCACTTCTGCGCCTTCGATGTGACCACCGACTCCAAGTCCGACGTCGTGACGATGCTGCGGGAATGGACCGCAATGGCAGAGCGCATGACGGCCGGCGAGGATGCCGTCGCCGACGGCGCGGTCGGACTCAATCCCTATGCGCCGCCGGCCGATACCGGCGAGGCGCTCGGCCTGCCGGCCTCGCAACTGACGCTGACCATCGGGTTCGGCCCTGGTTTCTTCGTCAAGAACGGCCGCGACCGGTTCGGCATCGCCGATCGGCGGCCCGGGCCACTGGCCGATCTGCCGAAGTTCCCGAACGAGACGCTCGACCCGGCCAGTTGCGGCGGCGACATCGTCGTGCAGGCCTGCGCCAACGATCCGCAGGTGGCCGTCCACGCGATCCGCAATCTGGCCCGGGTGGGCTTCGGCACCGTCGCGGTGCGCTACTCCCAGTTGGGATTCGGGCGAACCTCCTCGACCACCCGCGAACAGTCCACCCCACGAAACTTGTTCGGGTTCAAGGACGGCACCAACAACCTCAAGGCTGAGGACTCCGGGGCGCTCGACCAGCACCTGTGGGTGGCCGACGGCGACGGACCGGACTGGCTGACCGGCGGCACCTATCTGGTCTCGCGGCGGATCCGCATGCGCATCGAGTCCTGGGACCGCACCACATTGCTCGAGCAGGAGCGCGTGATCGGCCGGCACAAGGGCACCGGCGCCCCCAACGGACACCAGGACGAATTCGCCGCACTGGACTTCGACACCACAGGGAAGAACGGCACGCCGCTGATCGACCCCGACTCCCACGTTCGATTGGCGTCCAAGGAGAACCTCGGCGGCATCCAGATCCTGCGTCGCGGGTACAACTTCACCGACGGCACAGACGGTTTCGGTCACCTCGATGCCGGTTTGTTCTTCATCGGATACATGCGGAACCCAGTGGCCCAGTTCATCCCGATGCAGACCCAACTGGCCCGCAACGATCTGCTCAACGAGTACATCACCCACACCGGCTCGGCGGTCTTCGCCTGCCCGCCAGGTCTGCGGGACGGCGACTACTGGGGCTCG
Source organism: Mycolicibacterium sp. (assembly GCF_017853185.1). Lineage (GTDB taxonomy): Bacteria > Actinomycetota > Actinomycetes > Mycobacteriales > Mycobacteriaceae > Mycobacterium. Next base: position 15,142 of record NZ_JAFMJZ010000004.1, on the reverse strand, counting down.
ACGCTGCTCGACTGATCCCAGTTCCGGCGCCACTCCTGCGGGCTGATCGCCGATTGCGGGCCGGCCGGGCGGGCCGCCTTGATGGCCCGTTCCGCCGAACGCACCGCCTCCATGAACTCCAGCACCGCGGTGCGGAGATCGTTCTCCGCGTCGCCGTCGGCACTGAGTGAGATCGTCGTGACAGATTGCGGAATCAGATCGGCCGGTAAGCCCGCGGCGGTCACCCGGTTGATCACCTTCTGCGCCAGGGCCAGTGCCGGCTGACCGGTCGGCACTCCGTCGACACACGATTCCCGGCTGGAGCCTTCCAGCGCCTTGCGCTGCTCCCACTGGGCCAGCTGATCCTCCAGCGAGATGTCCTCGCCCGCCAGCACGGCGGGCACCCGGTTGCCCAGTTTGCGCACCAGGGCGTCGGCGACATCGTCGATGCCGAACGCGTGCCGGGTGGCCTCCTCGGCGATGCGGGCGTGAAAGAGCACCTGCAGCAACACATCTCCGAGTTCGTCACGCAACTCGTTGAGATCGCCGCCATGCACCGCGTCGAACAATTCGTAGGTTTCCTCGAGCAGGTAACGCCGCAGCGAGTCGTGGGTCTGCTCGCTCTCCCACGGCCCGGAGGTGCGTAGCTTGTCCATGATCTCGACGGCATCCAGCAGCCGCTCACCGGGCCGTCCCGCCGCCACGGCGATCAGCCGCTCACCGGCGGCAAGCCGCTCCCGGACCGCGGGATGGTCCGGGTCCGACGACAGCAGCACCGGGGCCGGATCGGACGGCTCACCGAGCAGCACCGAGCGGGCCGAGGGCAGCGACCAGGGCACCCTGATCGGCATCTCTTCGGTGTACTGGACATCGCCGTGGAGCAGTTCGACCGCATCGACAGGGACCAGCGCGGGACGCCGCGGGTCGACCAGGATGACAGTCATCGTCGCTACCCCTCGGGTTTCGCGGGTTCGAACGTCGTTATATCAATTTCCCCGGCCGGCCGACCGTCAAGTGCGAGAAGCAGGTCGACGACCATCTGCACCAGGTCCAGATCCCGGATCCGCGGCGCGCCGACGCCCGCGCCCGCGCGTGGAATCGGCACCTGGATGGTCGAGGTGGTGGCCCGGTAGTTGGCCGCCGGATAGATCCGCTTGAGCCGCACCTGTGCGGAATCCGGCAGCGTCAGCGGCGCCACCCGCAGCGTGGTTCCGGTGACCGCCACCTCGGTGACGCCGTAATGCCGGCACAACAGCCGCAGTCGGGCCACCGCCACCAGCCACTGCGCCGGTTCCGGCAACGGCCCGTACCGGTCGACGAGTTCGTCGATCACCGCGGCCACGCCCGCCTCGTCGGCCGCTGCCGCCAGTCGCCGGTAGGCCTCCAGGCGCAGCCGGTCACTGTCGATGTAGTCCGGCGGCAGGTGGGCGTCGACCGGCAGGTCGATGCGGACGTCCTTCGGTTCCTCCGCGGTCGTCACGGTCTTGCCGTCGGCCGCGGCGCGGTACGCCTCGACGGCCTCGCCCACCAATCGCACGTAGAGGTCGAAGCCGACGCCGGCCACGTGGCCGGACTGTTCGGCGCCCAGCACGTTGCCCGCGCCGCGAATCTCCAGGTCCTTCATCGCCACCGCCATGCCCGCGCCGAGTTCGTTGTTCTGCGCGATGGTGGCCAGCCGGTCGTGAGCGGTTTCGGTGAGGGTGGTGTCCTTGGGATAGAGGAAGTACGCGTAGCCGCGCTCGCGGCTACGGCCCACCCGTCCGCGCAACTGATGCAACTGGGACAGACCGAATGTGTCGGCGCGCTCGACGATGAGGGTGTTGGCATTGGAGATGTCCAGCCCGGTCTCGATGATGGTGGTGCAGACCAGGATGTCGAAGTCGCGGTTCCAGAACCCCTGCACCGTGCGTTCGAGCTGTTCCTCCGGCATCTGACCATGGGCCACAACGACTCTGGCCTCCGGCACCAGGTCGGCGATCCTGGCTGCGGCGGCGTCGATGCTGCTGACCCGGTTGTGCACGTAGAACACCTGACCCTCACGGAGCAGTTCGCGGCGCAGTGCGGCGGCGATCTGCTTCTCGTCCTGGGAGCCGACGTAGGTGAGCACCGGATGGCGCTCCTCCGGCGGGGTGAGGATGGTCGACATCTCGCGGATGCCGGCCAGACTCATCTCCAGGGTGCGCGGGATCGGGGTGGCGCTCATCGTCAGCACGTCGACGTGGGTGCGCAGGCTCTTGATGTGTTCCTTGTGCTCGACCCCGAAGCGCTGCTCCTCGTCGACCACCACCAGTCCGAGGTCCTTCCACCGCACGCCGGTCTGCAGCAACCGGTGGGTGCCGATGACGATGTCGACGCTGCCGTCGGCCATCCCGTCGATGACGGCCCGGGACTCGGCCGGATCGGTGAATCGCGACAGCCCCTTGACGGTGACCGGGAAGCCGGCCATCCGCGCGGTGAAGGTCTGCAGATGCTGATCGGCGAGCAGGGTGGTGGGCACCAGCACCGCCACCTGCTTGCCGTCCTGCACCGCTTTGAACGCCGCCCGCACCGCGATCTCGGTCTTGCCGTAGCCGACGTCACCGCAGATCACCCGGTCCATCGGGACCGCCTTCTCCATATCGCCCTTGACTTCGGCGATGGCGGTCAACTGGTCGACGGTCTCGGTGAACCCGAAGGCGTCCTCCATCTCGTTCTGCCACGGGGTGTCCGGAGCGAAGGCGTGCCCGGGGGCGGCCTGCCGCTTGGCGTACAGCGCGACCAGTTCGCCGGCGATCTCCCGAACCGCCTTGCGCGCCTTGGTTTTCGTGTTGGCCCAGTCGCTGCCGCCGAGCTTGCTCAGTGCGGGCTGCTCGCCGCCGACGTAGCGGGACAACTGATCGAGGGAGTCCATCGGTACGAACAGCTTGTCGGCCGCCTGACCGCGCTTGCCGGCGTACTCGAGCACCAGATATTCCCGACGCGCCCCGGCGATGGTGCGCTCGACCATTTCGACGAAGCGGCCGATGCCGTGCTGATCGTGCACCACCAGATCACCGGCGGTCAGCGCCAGCGGGTCGACGGTGTTGCGCCGCTTGGCGGCCAGCCGCTTGCCCTCCGGACCGGTGACCCGGTTTCCGGTGAGGTCGGTCTCGGTGATGATCACCAGCTGTGCGCCGGGCACGATCACGCCGTTGTGCAGCGGCCCCTTGAGGACGCCGACCACGCCGGGCTTCGGCCCTTCTCCGGCTTCGAGCATGACCGCCGGGGTGTCCCTTTCGGCGAGTTGCTCGACGACGCGGTGGGCGATGCCCACTCCCGGAGCGACGACGGCGGCCAGTCCCCCGGTCAGCACGTGCGCCCGCAGCATGCCGAAGATCTCCTCGGCGTTGCTCTGCTGCCCGCGCGCCGACGGGGCGGCGCGCAGGTCGAGCGTGATCGAGTCATCACTGCCGAGTTGGCTGACCGTCCACCACGGGTGGCCGCCGGCCCGGGCGCCGTCCCGCACCTCGTCGAGCTCACGGAAACCGGAACCGCCGAGTGCTTCGATGTCGATCGGCGCATCGCCGCCGATCGCCGCTGTCGACCAGGACGCCTCCAGGAATTCCTGCCCGGTCTTGATCAGGTCGGCCCCCCGGGTGCGGACCTTCTCCGGGTCGCACAGCAGCACCGGCGTCCCCTGCGGCAACTGATCGGTGAGCAGGCCCAGGCGCTCCGGGCGCAGCACCGGCGTGAGCGCCTCCATCCCGTCGACCGGGATGCCTTCGGAGAGCTTGGCCAGCATGTCGGCCAGTCCACCGGTGACGGCGTTCTCCTCGGGGTGGGTCCGAGCGGCCAATTGCGCTGCACGAGAACGGACTTCGTCGGTCAGCAGGAGTTCACGGCAGGGCACGGCGATGACGGTTCCGGCGTCCAGTTCCGGGATCGAGCGCTGATCGGCGACCGAGAACATCCGCATCTCGGTGATCTCGTCGCCCCAGAACTCGACCCGGACCGGGTGCTCGGCGGTGGGCGGGAAGAGGTCGAGGATCCCGCCGCGGACCGCGAACTCCCCACGCCGGCCGACCATGTCGACCCGGGTGTAGGCCAGCTCGACCAGCCGGGCAGCCAGGGCGTCGAAGTCCAGTTCGGCGCCCACCGCCAGCGTGACGGGCTCGATCTCGGCGAGGTCGGCGGCCACCGGTTGCAGCAGGGAGCGCACCGTGGTGACGACCACCCGCAGCGGCGGCCCAAGCCGGGCGTCCTGCGGATGGGCCAGCCGACGCAACAGCATGAGCCGGGCGCCGACGGTGTCGACCCCGGGCGAGAGCCGCTCGTGCGGGAGGGTCTCCCAGGACGGGAACAGCGCGGCCGCGTCGCCGTACACGCCGCGCAACTCCGCGACGAGATCGTCGGCGTGCCGACCGGTGGCTGTGACGACCAACAGCGGCCGGGAATGGGATAGGGCGCAGGCGACGAACAACTGGGCACTGGCCGGACCCACGACCGCCAGGTGTTCGGGTTGATCGCCGGCGCGGTGGGCCAGCTCGCGCAATTCCGGGGCCGCCAGCACCGCGTCGACCAACCCCGCCAGCGGGGTCTGGACATGGTGCGGCCCCGGTGCGGTCATGATGTGCCCATCCTAAGCGGGTCGGCGAAAGGCCCTGTCTCCACTAATGGGCCGCCACTGATGGGCCGCGACTAATGGTTGCCCAACCCGGGGTCCGGTTCGAGGCGGTTGAGCCCGTTCCACATCAGGTTCACCAGGTTGGCCGCCACGACCTCCTTCTTGGGTTCGCGGGCGTCGAGCCACCACTGCGCGGTCATCGTCACCGAGCCGACGAGTGCCTGGGCGTAGAGCGGAGCCAACTCCGGATCCAGACCGCGCCGGGAGAAGTCGCCGGCGAGGATCGAGGCGACCTGACTGACCGCATCGTTGAGCAGAGTGGCGTAGGTGCCCGAGGTGATCGAGGAGGGCGAGTCCCGGATCAACAGCCGGAAGCCGTCGGTGCGCTCCTCGACGTAGGTGAGCAACGCCAGCGTCACCTGCTCCAGCCGTGGCCGGAAGCGGTTGTTGGTCAGCGAGGAGGTGATGCGATCCAGCAGGGCCGACATCTCGCGGTCGACCACCACGGCGTAGAGGCCCTCCTTGCCGCCGAAGTGTTCGTAAACCACCGGCTTGGAGACATTGGCCCGCTGCGCGATCTCCTCGATGGAGGCGCCCTCGTAACCCCGTTCGGCGAACAGCGAACGGGCGACGTCGATGAGTTGGTGACGACGCTCGCTGCCGGTCATCCGGGTCCGCGGCGGGCGCGGCACGGGGTCCGGTACAGCCATGGGACCAGCCTAAAGCCCCTGCATTAGAGTCTGGGGGCGGACCATCCGCCGTGGTGTAATTGGCAGCACCTCTGATTTTGGTTCAGATAGTTCAGGTTCGAGTCCTGGCGGCGGAACGAGGCGTGCCGAGCGGCCATCAGCTCGGGAACGAGGCCATCGACCACTAGGTGGGGAGGGCGATGCTGCAACGTTGCGCATGTGCCGGGGCCGCAATGCTCTTCGGGTCCTTCATGATGGTGGGGCCTGTCGCGGTGGCCACCGCCGACGTCGGCGAAACCGCCTCCGCGACTACGGCGTCGTCGGCCCCGAAGCCGAGCAGGACGAACCGGACGGCGCGAGCCACCACGACCCGGTCCGCACGACTCACCGTGGCGCCCGCCTCGGCTGACCGCCGGCAACTCCGGCCGTCGACTCCGCCGACGCGGAAAGCCGCCAGGGAGCGCAGTGCCACGCCCGCAGCACCGGCCCTGACGGTCACCCGATCGATGGCCCCACCGGTGGCCAGGAGCGTGGCCCCGGCGTTCGCCCCCCTGCAGACCATCTCCGTGGCGGTCGACCGGTTCCTGACGGGGACGGCCAATTGGCTCGCCGGGTTCCCCGCCAATCCCGTCACCGACTTGCTGCAGGGTGCGCTGTATCTGGTTCGCCGGGCCCTGTTCCCCACCAGCGTCGGCGTGATCACCCAACCGGTCGAAGTCCCGCTGTACTTCGCCGACATCAGCAGCGACGGCGTGCAGAAGATCGGGATCTACGCCTCGTTGGGCGGTAACGCGACGCCCCAGTTCTTCGAGTTCGACACCGGTGGCGGCGGCTTCTTCGCGCCCTACGCCTCGGCCGACCCGGCCTTCTCCCCGTGGTGGGGCTCAGCCGTTCAGACGTCGAGCACTGTGGTGCACAACGAATACGACAGCGGGTTGACCTACAGCGGCTACGCCGCCACCACCACCGTCTCGCTGTTCGCCGCACCGGGAAGCTCGACGCCGCTGCTCACCACCGGCCGGCTCGGAGTCGGTCAGATCGACACGATCCAGAAGCTCAACCAGAGCGGCGAAGTGGAGCAGACCTACTGGGGCCCCGACGGCGCCACCACGCCGCCGGTCGACGGCGCGTTCTGGGGTGATTTCGGCGTGGCGCCGAGCTACTCCACCGCCGGGATCGAGGACCTCATCGCCCAGCTGACCTACGGGTGCGGCGTGCTGCCCGGATACCGCATCCACGTCGACCCCGAAACGCAGACCGCGTGGATGCGAGTCGGCCTCACATCCGCCGACGTCCAGGATCCGACGGCACTGTATTTCCCGATGCTCCCGGATACCGCCGCCCCGTCCGGCGCGACGTTCGCCAACAGCGGTGCCCTCTACTACGGCAGCCCGGCCGGTGAACAACTGTTCACCTCGACGATCAACATCTGGCGCGGAACGACGCCGGTGGTGACCGACGTCGGGGTGGGGATCACCCCGGACACCGGCGCCAGCACCACCCTGCACAACACCGACAAGAGCCCCACCCCCGAGGACTACACCGGCATCATCACCTGGACCAACGCCGACCAGACCGTCGGACAGCTCGACAAGGACAAGGACCTCACCTTCTTCCTGTCGACCATGACGTCAGGGACCCCGGTTGAGTACTTCCAATTCCCGGTCACCAACGAGGTGGACTACGGCCAGGTCGACGTGCAGAACAACCGGCCGACCAGGCCCACGTACTACCTGAACACGGGCATCTCGCTCTTCTTCAGGAACGACGTCGTCTACTCGCTCGGCGACTCTGCGGGCGGCGGCATCCTGGGACTGATTCCGCGCGCGTAGCTCTGGCGGGCGCCGCCCCCATAGACTTTCACGCGGTTCGCAGATTGAGAGGCCGGCATGACCACCACTGATTCGGCCGTCCTGGTGCTCGCCGCCGGGGCCGGCACCCGGATGCGCTCGGACACACCCAAGGTTCTGCACACCCTCGGCGGCCGCAGCATGCTCTCGCACGCCCTGCACGCCGTCGCCAAGGTCGCACCGCAACACCTCGTCGTCCTGCTCGGCAAGGACCGCGAGCGGATCGCCCCGGTGGTCGCCGATCTGGCCGCCACCCTCGGTCGCCGCATCGAGGTGGCCGTCCAGGAACAGCAACTGGGCACCGGGCACGCCGCGCTGTGCGGTCTGTCGGCGCTGCCGGAGGATTTCGACGGCGTGGTGGTCATCACCGCCGGGGATGTCCCGCTGCTCGACGCCGACACCCTCGCCGACCTGATCGCCAGCCACCGCGGCGAGCCGGCGGCGGTGACCGTGCTGACCACGACGGTGCCGAACTCGACCGGCTACGGCCGGATCCTGCGCACCCAGGACGGCGAGGTCATCGCCATCGTCGAGGAGACCGACGCCACCCCGCAGCAGCGCGCGATCCGGGAGATCAACACCGGCATCTACGCCTTCGACATCGCCGCGCTGCGTTCGGCGCTGAGCCGGCTGTCGGCCGACAACGCCCAGCACGAGTTGTATCTGACCGACGTCATCGCGATCGTGCGCGCCGACGGACAGATCGTGCATGCCAAGCATGTCGACGATTCGGCCCTCGTCGCCGGGGTCAACGACCGGGTGCAACTGTCCGACCTCGCCGGCGAACTCAACCGCCGGGTGATCTGCGCCCACCAGCGCGCCGGGGTGACGGTGATCGACCCGGCCAGCACCTGGATCGACGTCGACGTGACGATCGGCCGCGACACCGTCGTGCATCCCGGCACGCAACTGCTCGGCGCGACCCGGGTCGGCAGCCACTGCCAGGTCGGCCCGGCGACCACGCTCGACGATGTACAGGTGGGCGACCGCGCCTCGGTGGTGCGCACCCACGGCAGCCAGTCGGTGATCGGCTCCGGTGCCGACGTCGGCCCGTTCACCTACCTGCGTCCGGGCAGCCGGCTCGGCGCAGACGGCAAGCTCGGCGCATTCGTCGAGACCAAGAACGCGGTGATCGGCACCGGCACCAAGGTGCCGCATCTGACCTACGTCGGCGACGCCGACATCGGCGACCACAGCAACATCGGCGCATCGAGTGTGTTCGTCAACTACGACGGTGAGAACAAGAGCCGCACCACGATCGGCTCGCACGTCCGCACCGGCAGCGACACCATGTTCGTCGCACCGGTCACCGTCGGCGACGGCGCCTACACCGGCGCAGGGACGGTGCTGCGCGACGACGTGCCGCCCGGCGCGCTGGCGATCTCGGCAGGCCAGCAGCGCATCATCGAGGACTGGGTGCTGCGGAATCGTCCGGACAGCGACTCGGCCCGGGCCGCCGAAGCGGCCCAGGCGCGAGCCAAAGGACAGTCCGGCGGGGCCCAGCAGAGCTAGATACGTACGATGGGCGCGTATTCGATCACGACGTGAGGGCACACAGTGGCGGACTGGATGGACAACCGTAAGAACCTGATGCTGTTCTCCGGCCGGGCGCACCCCGAACTGGCCGAACAGGTCGCCAAGGAACTCGACGTCCACGTCACCGCCACGACCGCGCGCGACTTCGCCAACGGCGAGATCTTCGTTCGGTTCGACGAGTCGGTGCGAGGCTGTGATGCGTTCGTACTGCAGTCCCATCCGGCGCCGCTGAACAAGTGGCTGATGGAACAACTGCTGATGATCGACGCCCTCAAGCGCGGCAGTGCCAAGCGGATCACCGCGATCCTGCCGTTCTATCCCTATGCGCGCCAGGACAAGAAGCACCGCGGCCGCGAGCCGATCTCGGCCCGCCTGGTGGCCGACCTGCTCAAGACCGCCGGCGCCGACCGCATCGTGTCGGTCGACCTGCACACCGATCAGATCCAGGGCTTCTTCGACGGCCCGGTCGATCACATGCGGGCCCAGAACCTGTTGACCGGCTACATCAAGGACAACTACGGCACCGAGGACGTCGTGGTCGTCTCGCCGGACTCCGGCCGCGTGCGGGTGGCCGAGAAGTGGGCCGACGCCCTGGGCGGCACCCCACTGGCATTCATCCACAAGACCCGCGACCCGAGGGTGCCCAACCAGGTGGTGTCCAACCGGGTGGTGGGCGAGGTCGAGGGCAAGACCTGCGTGCTGACCGACGACATGATCGACACCGGCGGCACCATCGCCGGCGCGGTGAAACTGCTGCGCAGCGACGGGGCCAAGGACGTCATCATCGCGGCCACCCACGGCGTGCTGTCGGATCCGGCCGCCGAAAGACTGGCGGAGTGCGGCGCGCGGGAAGTGATCGTCACCAACACGCTGCCGATCGACGAGGCCAAGCGCTTCGACCAGCTGACCGTGCTGTCGATTGCCCCGCTGCTGGCCAGCACAATCCGGGCGGTGTTCGAAAACGGTTCGGTGACAGGACTTTTCGACGGGGATGCCTAAGCCCAAGATCGCCACCGCCGCCCTGCTGGCCGTCGCTCTCGCGACCGCCGGTTGTGGCGCCAAGACCGCCGACTACTCGTCGATCTGGACCACCCCGGGCGCCAGCACCCCGACCAGCACTGAGGAAGCCGCACCGACGCGGCCGGTGCCGATCGCGCAGTACCTGTCCAGCCAGGGTGTCACCGGTCAGCAGATCGCGCTGGACAAGCTGACCGACCTGAAGGTCACCCTGCCCCGCCCGGCCGGCTGGACCACCTACGCCAACCCGAACTTCTCCCCCGGCACCGAGGCGATCGCGAAGAACAACAGCTATCCGACCGCGATGGTCATGGTGTTCAAACTCGACGGGGCCTTCGACGTGCCGAAGGCACTCGAGCACGCCGACGCAGACGCCCTGCTGTCCAAGAAGTTCATCAAGCTGAACTCCTCGTCCGACGACTTCGACGGGTTCCCGTCCTCGATGATCGAGGGCAGCTACGAACTCAACGACATCCGGGTGCACACCTACAACCGGATCGTCATTCCGGTGACGCCGGCGCCGGCGTTCCAGCGTTACCTGGTTCAGTTCACCGTGACCTCGCTGGCCGACCAGGCCGCCGCGCAGGCCGGCGACGTCCAGCAGATCATCGACGGGTTCACGGTCTCAGTTAAGTGATCGGGTGAGGTGGTTGGGTCCCACTTCCCGTATCTGAGCCCGCCGGCCCGGGACGACCGCACCGCCAGAGCGCTGTGGGAGCTTTCCGAGCAGCTCACCGGCTCGGATTTCCGCTCCAGGACGTCCTTCGGATACCCTTGGCACCGCGTCACGGCGAGGGTGGTTTCCGACCACCGTTATCGACGAGGCATCGGCTCCAAGCCCGCCTTCGCCGTGTTGATTCGATCCACAAACGAAGGCAGGAGCATTCCGATGGCCAAAGGCGCCGCTACCAACAAGCTGAGCGTGGAAGTCCGCACCCGGACCGGCAAGGGCGCCTCACGGGCGGCCCGCCGCGACGGCAAGGTCCCGGCCGTGCTCTACGGCCACGGCGAGGCCCCGCAGCACCTCCAGCTCAATGCTCACGACTTCGCCGCCGTCATGCGCAACTCCGGCGCCAACGCCGTGCTGAGCCTGGACATCAACGGCACCGAGCAGCTGGCGCTGACCAAGGCCATCACCGTCCACCCGGTCAAGCGCACCCTGACCCACCTCGACCTGATCGTGATCCGCCGCGGCGAGAAGGTGACCGTCGAGGTCCAGGTCCACGTCGAGGGCGAGGCCGCCTCCGGCACCCTGGTGACCCAGGACGCCACCCACATCGAGATCGAGGCCGACGCGATGTCGATCCCGGAGAGCCTGTCGGTGTCGGTCGAGGCCGTCGAGGAGGGCACCCAGATCCTGGCTGCCGACGTCAAGCTGCCCGCCGGCGTCACCCTGGTCAGCGACCCGGAGATGCTGGTGGTCAACGTCGTGGCGGCCCCGACCGCCGAGGACCTCGAGTCCGAGGGCGGCGGCGAGTCGCTGCAGGACCAGGCTGCCGACGCCGCCGCGGCATCCGAGGGCGAGGCCGCGGCCGAGTAGGCCCCGAGCCGACTCACCGCGGTCCGACCGGCCCCACCCACACCGATGGCGGAACCCCTGCTGGTCGTCGGCTTGGGCAACCCCGGACCGCAGTACGCCAAGACGCGGCACAACGTCGGCTTCATGGTGGCCGATCTGCTGGCCGCCCGGATCGGCGGGCAGTTCAAGCTGCACAAGAAGTCCGGCGCCGATGTCGTGACCGGTCGGCTGGCCGGACGTCCGGTGGTGCTGGCCAAGCCGCGGTGCTTCATGAACGAGTCCGGCCGCCAGGTCGGCCCGTTGGCGAAGTTCTATTCGGTGGCCGCCGGCGATGTCATCGTCATTCACGACGAACTCGACATCGACTTCGGCAAGATCCGGCTCAAGCTGGGCGGCGGCGAGGGCGGCCACAACGGCTTGCGTTCGGTGGCGAATGCGTTGGGCACCAAGGACTTTCAGCGTGTCCGTATCGGCATCGGCCGCCCGCCGGGCCGCAAGGATCCAGCGGCTTTCGTGCTGGAACCGTTCAACGCGGCCGAGCGCAACGAGGTGCCGACCATGTGCGAACTGGCGGCCGACGCCGCTGAGGCGCTGATCGAGTTGGGCGTGGAACCGGCGCAGAACCGGGTGCACGCCTGGTAGGCGCTGCACCCCTTCGGCACCCCTTCGCCGAGCGTCACACCAGCGTGACACCCGACGCCGAAAACGCCACCAGCGTGACGCTCGCGGGCCGGATCAGCTGACCAGCGCGACCGAATTCGCCCGCCGCAGCTTGCCCGACGGCGTCTTCGGGATGGTGCCCGGACCGAGCACCACCACGTTGCGCGGCCGCACGTCGACCTCGCGCACCACTTCGTGGGCGACCTGCTGCTCGATGCGGCGCACCTCGGCCGGGTCCTCCCAGTCGTTGGACTCCACCGCCACCGCGAAGGTCTCCCGGGAGTGCCCGGCGTCAAGGCGGACCGCCACCGCGCAGCCCGGGCGGACACCTTCGACCCGGCCGGCGGCACGCTCGATGTCGGTCGGGTACACATTGCGCCCGGCCATGATGATCACGTCCTTGACCCGGCCGCAGACCACCACGTGGCCCTCCTCGGTGAGGTAGCCCAAGTCGCCGGTGTCGTACCAGCCGTTCTCATCCTGGGCCGCGACGAAGCCGCCCATGGTGATGTAGCCCGGCGTCAGCGACTCGCCGCGCAACTCGATGATCCCGACGCCGCGGGCCGGCAGCACGTTGCCGTCCTCATCGACGATGCGGGCCTCCAGATCCGTCAGCAACGGGCCCAGGGTGGCCAGCCGTCGGGTGTTGCCCTTGGTCGCCGGGATGGCACGGCGCAGTGCGGCCAGCAGGTCGGCATCCACCTCGTCGACCACCAGTCCGGCCCCGCACTTGGAGAACGAGACCGCAAGCGTCGTCTCGGCCATGCCGTAGGCGGGCAGGATCGCGTCGGCACGCATCCCGAACGGCTTGCCGGCGTCGATCAGGTCCTCGACGTCGGACGGGTCGACCGGCTCGGCGCCGGAAAGCGCGAAACGCAGTGTGGACAAGTCGAATTCGCCCGGCTTGGCCTGCCGGCGCAGCCGCTTGCCGAACAGCGCGTAGGCGAAGTTGGGCGCCGCGGTCATGGTGCCCTTGTACTTGTCGATGAGCTTGGCCCACAGCAGGGTGTCACGCAGGAAGTCCATCGGCGTGACCTTGACCAACTCGGCGCCGAAGTACATCGGGATGGTCAGGAAGCCGACCATGCCCATGTCGTGGAAGCAGGGCAGCCAGCTCACCATGACGTCGCGATCGACGTCGTACTCGGCGCCGATGAACATCGCCTCGGCGTTGGAGTAGATGTTGCGGTGGGTGATCACCACCGCCTTGGGCGACCCGGTCGATCCGGACGTCAACTGCATCAGAGCGACGTCGTCCTCGGCGGTCTCCACCGGTTCGATCGGATCGGCGGCGAGCAGGTCCTCCACCGTGAGCACGGTGATACCGCGCTCGGCGAGCACCGGCGCGGCGGCCAGGAACGGATCCGAGATCACCACCGCCTTGGCGTCGATCATCTCGATCACATTGGTGGTGTCCTGCGCCCAGTGCACCAGATCGGTGCGCGGGGTCGGCTGGTGCAGCATGGTGATGCTGGCGCCGCGCATCCACAGTGCCTGGGCGGTCGGCGCGATCTCCACCGGCGCCCCGGCCAGGACGCCGACCGCGTCGCCGTGGCCGACGCCGGCAGCGGCGAGTCCGCCGGCGATCCGGGCGGCCCGTTCGTGGACCTCGCGCCAGGTATGCCGGACCGGCTCATGCGGCTCACCGGTGACCATGCCCTTGGAGCTGGTCATGGCGTTGTGGAACATCTTGTCGGTGAATCGGCTCACGACGACCTCCTCGGCGTCCGGCGCAATGTACTGCCCTGTCATGCTCCGCCGTCGGTGGCGCGTCATCCCGGCGACGCGCCCACGGCTGGGCGAGGCTTTCAGGCCTCCGACGATCTTAAACTACTCTTAAGTAGCTGCAAACCATCCGCGCGGAGTCGGCGACGGAAATTTTGCGCTCAGTCGCTGGTCGGCACCACGCGCGCGCCGTGCACCGGTCCGCTGGCCACCCGTACCGTCCGGCACACCCCGGCCCCGGCCAGCTCACTGCCGACCGCCACCGCGTTCTCGGCCGAGGCGCACAGGAAGGCGCAGGTCGGTCCGGACCCGGAGACGATTCCGGCCAGCGCCCCGGCTTCGGTGCCCGCCCGCAGCGTCCGGCGCAGGTTCGGTTCCAGGCTCAGTGCGGCCGGTTGCAGGTCGTTGCCCAGCAGCGGGGCCAACTCGTGCGGATCGCCCCCGGACAGCGCGGCCAGCAGCGGTTCGGGATCCGAAAGCCGTGCCGGACTGCCCACCGCGCGCAACCGGTCGATCTCGCCGAACACCACCGGCGTCGACAACCCGGCGGAGCTGAACGCCAGCACCCAGTGGAAGGTGTTGCGGGACAGCACGGTGGCCAGTTCCTCGCCGCGGCCGGTCCCCAGGGCGGTACCGCCGTGCAGGGCGAAGGGGACGTCGCTGCCCAGCTTGGCGGCCATCGCGTGCAGGTCGCGGCGCGGAACACCGAGTTCCCACAACTCGTTCATCGCGACCAGCACGGCCGCCGCGTCGGCGCTGCCACCGGCCATCCCGCCGGCCACCGGGATCGACTTGGCGATGGTGATCTCGACGTCGGGGGCTCGTCCGACGTGGTCGGCCATCACACACGCGGCCTGCCAGGCAAGGTTGCGCTCATCGGCGGGCAGGTCCTCGGCGCCCTCGCCGAACGTCTGCAGCGAGAGCACGTCGGCCTCGCGCACCGTCACCTCGTCGGTCAACGAGACGGCATGGAAGACCGTGGTGAGTTCGTGGTATCCGTCCTCGCGGAGGTCACCGACACCGAGGTAGAGGTTGACCTTGCCGGGCACCCGCACCGTCACCGAACCGGTCGGGACCCATTCGGTCGCGGTATTGCCGTCGAAGCTGGCCACCGCAGAAGGGTAGCGAAAAGATCAGCTCAGCTGAGCCGACTGGGATTGGTCGGCCTCAACAGCCGGCGCGGTCTTCCCCGAGCGCTGCAGCAGCCGGACGAAATCGGCGACGGTCAGCGTCTCGCCCCGGCGGGCCGGGTCGATGCTCGCCGCCAGCAGCAGTTCGGCCGACGCGTTGCCGGATCCCGCCCATTCCAGGAAGGCGTTGCGCACGGTCTTGCGACGCTGGGCGAAGCCGGTGTCGATCAGCTCGAAGACCTGCTCGCGGAATGCGTCGTCGGTCGGCCACGGAGCGGCCTCATGCCGGTCGATGCGGACCAGGCCGGAGTACACCCGCGGAATCGGCCAGAACACCGTCGGCGAGACCGAGCCGTAGCGCCGGACGTTGCCGAAGAATCGGGCCTTCACGCTGGGGATCCCGTATTCCTTGCCGCCGGGTTCGGCGGCCAGTCGCTCTGCCACCTCGGCCTGCA
>NZ_JAFMJZ010000210.1 GCF_017853185.1 Mycolicibacterium sp. | reverse complement strand
GGTCCGCGTGACGTCCAAGAACCGCGACGACCTGCAGGCGGTCATCGCGCTCCTCAATGGTGCCGACCTCGAGGTCGCGCTGCAGTTCGTCAACTACCGCTGACACTGGTCTGCTCTGGTCATAAGGTGGGTTACGTCACATAAGCCCACCATCTCGGAGGACCGCGATGACCGCCAGTGCGGACCAAGCCACCCGTCCCGCCGACCAGGACGGCGGCAGCTATGACGTCGTCATCATCGGCGCCGGGATCTCCGGGATCGGCGCGGCCTACCACCTTGGCCAGAGCAACGCGGCCACCCGTTACGTCATCCTCGAGCGCCGCGAGCGCATCGGCGGCACCTGGGACCTGTTCCGCTACCCCGGCGTGCGCTCGGACTCTTCGATTTTCACCCTGAGCTGGCCGTGGGAGCCGTGGCGCGGCAAGGAGTACGTCGCCGACGGCGACCAGATCCGTGACTACATGGAAGACACCGCGCGCAAGCACGGCATCTTCCCGCACATCCGGTTCCGGACCATGGTGGAGTCCGCAGACTGGGATTCGGCCACCGACACCTGGACGATCCGCGTCACCGAGGACGGTGCGACGAAGGTCTACCGCAGCCGCTTCGTGTTCTTCGGCTCCGGCTACTACAACTACGACCAGCCCTACAGCCCGGACTTCGCCGGTATCGACGACTTCAAGGGCACCGTCATCCACGCCCAGCACTGGCCCGAAGACCTCGACTGCACCGGCAAGAAGTTCGTGGTGATCGGCTCCGGCGCCACCGCGGTGTCGCTGGTGCCCGCGCTGGCCCGCAAAGCGGCCCACGTCACGATGTTGCAGCGCTCCCCCGGCTACCTGTTCTCCATGCCGCGGGTCAACCCGGTGTACGCCGCAATGCGTACGGTGATGCCGAACAAGGCCTCCTACAACATCATTCGCGGAATTGCGCTGACCTTCGAGAAGGTGCTCTGGGTGATCGCCCGCAGCTTCCCGAACGGGGTCCGCAAATTCGTCCGCAAGCAGAACGTGAGCAAGCTGCCCCAGGGCTATCCGGTGGACGTCGATTTCAAGCCGCGCTACAACCCGTGGGACGAACGCATGTGCCTGGTCGCCGACGGCGACGTGTTCGAGGAGATCAGCAAGGGCACCCTCGAGGTGGTCACCGACCACATCGACCATTTCGATGAGTCCGGCGTCGTACTCACCTCCGGCAGGCACCTCGACGCCGACGTCATCGTCAAGGCCACCGGTCTGCAGTTGCAGGCCCTCGGCGGGGTGAAGGTGAGCGTGGACGGCGCCGAGGTCAAGCCGGCCGACCGGTTCTCCTACAAGGCGCACATGCTCGACGACGTGCCGAACCTGTTCTGGTGCATCGGCTACACCAACGCCTCCTGGACACTGCGCGCCGATATGACCGCGCGTGCGTCGGCCAACCTGATCGAGTACATGAACGACCACGGCTACACCCACGCCTATCCGCACCTGAGTGGCGCAACCGTCGAAGAGAAGCCCACCTGGGATCTGCAGGCCGGCTACGTCAAGCGCAGTCCGCACGCACTGCCCAAGTCGAGCACCAAGCGGCCCTGGGTGGTGCGTCAGGACTTCCTCGCCGACGCCATCGACTTCCGGTTCCGCGACAAGATCGAAGAGGACATGGTGTTCGGCCGGGTGAAGACCCAGGCCCAACTCGTCGGGTAGGCCGTTTCGGAAACCGGCCGTGCTCAGGGCGTCATCGCACTACGTTTGTCGCCATGACATCTGATCACCGCGAACCGCAAGTCGTCGTTCTCGGTGGTGGCTCCTGGGGGACCACCGTCGCGTCCATCTGCGCCCGCCGTGGGCCGACATTGCAGTGGGTGCGCTCGGCGGAGACCGTCGACGACATCAACAAGAACCATCGGAACTCGAAGTACCTCGGTGACGACGTCGCGCTGCCCGAAACCCTGCGCGCCACCAGCGATTTCAACGAGGCCGCGCACGCCGCCGACGTGATCGTCATGGGGGTGCCCTCGCACGGATTCCGCGGCGTATTGGGCGAACTGGCCAAGGAACTGCGGCCGTGGGTGCCGGTGGTCAGCCTGGTCAAGGGCCTCGAGCAGGGCACCAACATGCGGATGAGCCAGATCGTCGAGGAGGTGCTGCCGGGCCACCCGGCCGGCATTCTGGCCGGGCCGAACATCGCCAAGGAGGTCGCCGAGGGGTACGCCGCGGCCGCCGTCCTGGCCATGCCGGACCGCAATCTGGCGGCCAACCTGGCCGGGATGTTCCGCACCAAGCGATTCCGCACGTACACCACCGACGACGTCGCCGGCGTCGAGATCGCCGGGGCGCTGAAGAACGTCTACGCCATCGCAACCGGGATGGGTTACGCGATGGGCATCGGCGAGAACACCCGCGCCATGGTGATGACCCGCGCGGTGCGCGAGATGTCCAAGCTGGGCGAGGCGATCGGCGGCCAGCGCGACACCTTCGCCGGCCTGGCCGGCATGGGTGACCTCATCGTCACCTGCACCTCGCAACGCTCCCGCAACCGTCACGTCGGCGAGGAACTGGGTTCAGGCAAGCCGATCGCCGAGATCATCGCCGGGATGAATCAGGTGGCCGAGGGCGTCAAGGCCGCCAGCGTGATCATGGAGTTCGCCGAGAAGTACGGCATCAACATGCCGATCGCCCGGGAGGTCGACGCGGTGATCAATCACGGTGCGACCGTCGAGGACGCCTACAAGGGTCTGATGGCGGAGAAGCCGGGCCACGAGGTCGACGGCACCCGGTTTTGACCCAGGCGCCGGAAGGTCAGCGCGGGAAGCCGATGCCGTACGGATTGGCCCCCTCGGGCCGGTCGAGCAGTGGCATGTCCCCGTTGACGAAGCTGCCCGCCGGGCCGACGACGAAGCCCACCTGATCGCGGCTGTTCACACACGCCACCACCCCGGCACCGTCGACCCCGCAACTGACCTCCCGGAAGCTCAGCCGGGTGTTGGGCGGCAGCGCCTTGGCCGGACTGACACCGGCGAA
Source organism: Mycolicibacterium sp. (assembly GCF_017853185.1). GTDB lineage: Bacteria > Actinomycetota > Actinomycetes > Mycobacteriales > Mycobacteriaceae > Mycobacterium. The sequence continues at coordinate 1,516 of NZ_JAFMJZ010000210.1, read as the reverse complement.
CAGCGGAGTCGGCGTGCTGGAGAACGTCGGGGCTCCGACTGCGCCCGCGCTGACCAGATTCGCCCCCTCCGGGGCCCCCGGCAGCGGGCCACTGCAGCCGTAGTCGCCGTTTGCTCGATTGAGAATGCAGGTGACCCCGGCCGGGCCGGCGAAGGCATACCACTGGCCGTTGTTGACGGTGTAACCCACCGGGCTGATCGGAGCGTAGGCGTTGACGTTGGGCAGCGGCGGCGGCGCGGGAGCCGGGTCGGGATCAGCCCCGGCGAGCCCCGGACCAGCGAGAATCATCGCCACACCAGCCACTGCAGTAACTACGGCACCGCTGATAACCGTCCGCACCATCCCCACAACCTACCGAACGCCACGCACATACCCCGGTGACTGGAAATATCTTCGGGTAGGCTTAAACTAAGAGAATCTTAGGGACGCCCTGGGTATTTCAGGGGAAAGGCAGCAGGCAGTGAACTGGCGGACGAAGCAGGCGGCACGCGCTGGCGTGACCGCTCTGGGCGTTGCTGGGGGACTCATGCTGCTGGCCGCCACCGGGCAGACGACCGACGGGTTCGTGCACGCCAACTTCGGCAGCCCACTGGGTCTCTTCGGCGCCGTACCGGGCGACAGCCAGACCGGCGTGATGGCGATCGGCGACGGTTCCTCCGATGCCACCGAACTGGCCACCCTGCTCAGTGTGCCCGGCACGACCACCGCCAAGCCCGGCCCGCTGCGGGTGGCTTTCGAGACCGGCGAGGGTCCGAACGCCTCCGAACTCAAGGTCTTCCCGACCACCGGCCCGGCGGCCGCCCAGATCTCCGACCAGTCGCTGGCGCTGCCGAACAAGCCGGTGGTGGACGCCCAGGGTCGCATCGACTGCACTGGCGCGCTCAGCTGCCTGACCGACCCGGTCACCAACATCACCACCGTGACCTATCCCGACGGCATCGTCGCGCTGGTGCAGAAGATCAACGACACCACGGTGGTCGCCTACAAGACGGTGACCAGCGCCCTGCCGGCCCAGCTGCAGAACCTCTTCCCCCCGGCCCCGGCAACCGCGCCGCTGGCCGCTGCCGCCGCGGCACCCACCAACGCGGCCGCTCCGGCGGCCGAGGCTCCGGCCCCCGCTGCGGTGAACGCTGATCCCTCCGCTGCCCCGCTGCCCGATATCAGCGCGGCCACCGTCCGGCCGCGAGTGACCGTCAGCAGCCCGCCCTCGGATTACACCCCCGGCAAGACCGGCACGGTGTTCGGCAATCCCCTCCAGCTTCCGACGAACACCACCAATCCGGTCGACGTCGTCAAGGACGCGGTCAACTCGGTTGTCAACGCGATCGGCGGCGTGGTCAATGACGCGCTCAAGCCGGGCAATCACAGCGGCAGCCGCACCAAGGCGCCCACCGCGCCGTCGAACTAGCCGGGATTTAGCCCTGCGCCAGTCGGGATTCAGCCCTGCGCCAGTCGGGATTCAGCCCTGCGCCAGCCGGGATTCAGCCCTGCGCCAGCCGGGATTCAGCCCTGCGCC
>NZ_JAFMJZ010000209.1 GCF_017853185.1 Mycolicibacterium sp. | reverse complement strand
CTGCGGCGTGCCGGCCCGCACGCCGGCCGAAGAAGGATCCCGAACCCAGTTGCGTCCCACTGGAATAGCCCTTGCCGTCCTGGGCGATGTTTGAGGCCGTCGCACCGGCCGCGTACAGCCCGGGAATGGCTGCGCCGTCGCTGCGCAGCACCCGGCCGTCGACGTCGGTGGCCAGACCACCAACGGTGAAGCCGGAGTACATCGCCTTACCGAGCGACAGGTCGAACGCCGCCCATGGGCCTTTGTCCTGGGGGGCGAGGAATTCCGGCTGCTTGTGAAAGTCGGGGTCCTCGCACTTGGCGGCGAACTCGTTGTAGCGGTTCAGCGTGGCGACCAGATTGCCCTGCGGAATGCCCAGCGACGCCTCCATCTCCTCGACCGTCTCCCACCCGTCGATGAAGGTGATCAGCGGGAAGGCCGGGCGTTGCAGATGGTCCTCGTCGACGATCAGGAAGGCGGCGCTGTCCGGTTGATCCATCACGAAACCCGCTGTGCGGGAATGGTATGAATCCTCGGTGACGAACCGCTGACCGAGCTTGTTGACGATGATGCCGGTCAACAGAATCGACGGCGGGTAGACCGGCGCGGTGATGAAGGCCTGGTCCATGTGCTTGGTGGCCGCGCCGGCCGAGACTCCCATCCGGATGCCCAGACCGTCGTCGTAACTGTTGCCCAGCACGAACGGCTTCTCGGCGAGCTTGGGGGTGTAGCGGGCGACCATGTCCTTGTTCATCACGAACCCGCCGGCGGCGAGCACCACCGCGCCGGCCCGGATGGTGCCGGTCTCAGCGAAGCGCCGCCAGGCCACCCCGACCACTGCCCCGTCATCGAGCACGAGGTTGGTCGCACCGGTCTCGTAGCGGATCTGCACGCCGAGTTCGGCGGCCCGCTTGAGCAGCAGGTCGATCACCATCTTCGCGCCCTGGGTGTCACCGGGCACCGGAACCTTGTGTCCGCGCGGAGCCGGGGTGGCCATGTCTTTGAAGGGCCACACCTTCTCGTTCCCGGTGTACATCAGCCCCTCGGTGTTGGGCTGGATCACCGCCTTCTCCGGGTAGTAGCTGCGCTCGAATCCGATGCCCAGGTCCTCAAGCCAGTTGAAATGCTCGACGCTGCCCTCGCAATAGGCGCGAATCTTGTCGTGCTCGGGCTCCCGGGACATCGCGACCAGGTACTTGTACATCTCCTCGGCACTGTCCGGATGCCCGGTCGCCTGCTGCACGGCGGTCCCGCCGCCGAGGTAGAAATGGCCGCCGGCCATCGCGGTGGTGCCGCCGGCCGCGGCCGCGCGTTCGAGGACCAGCACCCGGGCACCGGCGGCCGCCGCGCTCACCGCCGCACAACCGCCGGCGATACCGAAACCGACGACCACCACGTCGACCTCATCGGACCAGTCGGTCACGGTGGATGCGTCAACGGTGTCGGGAATGTCCAGCCCACTCATGGCCCGAGACTATCGCCGGGACCGTCGAATTCCTAGAACGTGTTCTAGTTCTTGGCGGCGACGTTGACGATCGCCATGCCGGTGTCGGCCAACAGCTGCTGACCGGTGGCCTGCCAGGAGACGGCCGCGGGCAGTGCGCCCCAGGTGCTGTTGAACAGGCCGACCATGACGGCCTTGCCGTTGGCGGTCGGGGTGTAGACCGGCCCGCCGGAGTCACCCTTCTGGCTGACCACGCCGTTCTCCATGGTGAACCAGCCGTTGTTGACCCGCTCGATGGTGCCGCAGCTCTCGCCGGTGACGACGCCGAAGTGGCAGACCTGCTGGCCGACGGCCAGCGGCGCGATACCGTCGGCCAGTAGCGTCCGGCCGCCGGGAAGGATGCTGTTGATCGTGACGTCGGAGGCCAGGCTGATGGTCTCGTAATCGGAGATGACCTGGTCGGTGCGGACGACGGTACCGTCCGGGGTGTTGTCCTTGGCCGCGGTCACGACGCCGATGAACCGGCCGTTGCGGTCGGTGACCGGGCCGCTGGCGTTGCAGTGACCGGCCGAGAAGGCGATCCGGGCAACCGGATCGACGAAGCCGAGGGTGCACATGACGCCGCTCTGGCGGATCTCCATGCCGGGCGAGACGACCGGTCCCGCGTCGGCGGAAGCGATCGGTGCCAGCGCAGCGGAAACGACCGCGGCAGAGATAACGAGGGCGGCGGGGATCAGGCCGGCTCCGGCCGCTGCGGCGAGAACGACGTTTCGCAGAAAACGAGCCACCATACACCTCGATCGGTCGGCGGCCCGATAACGACGCGGCCGCAATAACGTGTCGAGGTGTGTATCGGTGTCGCTGCTGAAGCGTTACACACCCGTTATTGCGGCCGCGCCGTCGGTGCTTTGTCCCCGATCAGGAGTTATCCGCGATCAGGGGGCTATCCCTGATCAGGGGATATTGATGACCTGACCGACCTCGATGTGATCGGGGTTGGCGATGCCGTTGTGCTGGGCCAGCTCGGTGTAGCGGTTGCCGTCGCCCAGGTACTCCTTGGCGATGTTGAACAGCGTGTCACCGGCGACCACGGTGTGCGTCCGGACCTCGACGGCGACCGGAGCCACCTCGATGACCTCGACCTTCTCGGCCGGCGGCGGAGCGTCGGTCTCGGTACGCGAGTTCCACGCGGCGCCGTCGGCGGCGTAGAGCACGACATTGCGGTCGTCCTGCACGACCAGCTTGACGTCCTTCTTGCCCTTGGTGTCGGTGTGCCAGATCGGCTTGTCACCGGCGTACAGCACGAAGTTGCCGTCCCCCTGGACCTCGGCGCGATCGCCGCCCTGCCCGTTGGTGCCGGTCGCCCATACGGACTCGCCGCGCGCGGCCAGGACCAGATTGCCGTCCTCCTGCAGGGTCAGGGTGTACGCCCCGTTGTTCGAGGTGAGCGAATCGCCCTTCCCCAGCTTCTGTCCTGCGGTGAGTGTGTCTCCCACGACTTGTGTTACCTCCTGTAGGGCCGCCGTCTACTCGGCGGACGACCGCGAGCCTACTGGAAAAATCTGCACCGAAGCTGTGCGGGGGCAAACACTTCCTCAGGAATCGAAGCCCAGTCCCAGCCGGTCCAGGGTGCGCAGCAGGATGTTGCGCTTTCCGGCGTTGTGATCAGCGCGATCCAATGACCACCGGGTGGCCTGGATGCCGGCGCTGGCGATCGGTTCGGGCGGGAACGGCAGGGGCTTCGAGCGAACCATCTCCAGTTCGGTGCGTTCGGTCGGCCGCCCGTCCAGCAGGTCCAGGCAGACGTCGGCGGCGAACCGGGTGGCTCCGACGCCCAACCCGGTGAATCCGTTGACGTAGGCGATCCGGCCGCGGGCGGCTCGGCCCCAGTGCGCGCAGAACCGGGTGTTGGTGTCGATCGGCCCGGCCCAGCGATGGCCGAACCGGACGTCCTCGAGTTGAGGGAAGGTGATGAAGAAGTGCGCGGCCAGCTTCCGGAACGAATCCGGCCGGTCCTCGTAGCGCGCATCAACGCGTCGTCCGTAGTGGTACATCGCGTCGTAGCCGCCCCACAGGATCCGGTTGTCCTTGGACAGCCGGTAGTAGTGGAACTGGTTTCCCGGATCGGTCATCCCCTGCCGATCCCGCCAGCCCACCCGGGCCAGTTGTTCCGCGGTCAGCGGTTCGGTGGCCAGCACGTGGTCGTAGACCGGAATGGTGTGCAGCCGGTTGCGCCGCAACAGGCTCGGAAAGACGTTGGTGGCCAACACGGCCCGCTTCGCGGCGATGGTCCCGGACGCGGTGGTGACGGTCACCCCGTGCGAGTCCCAGTCGATCGCCGTGGCGGCGGTGTGCTCATAGATCTGCACACCGTTCTCGGCGCATGCCCGCCCCAGTTCGACCACCAGTCGGGCCGGGTCGACGATCGCGCAACTCTCCGACGAGAACAGTCCCGCCAGATAGGTCGGTGAGTCCACCTCTGCGCGCACGGCGGTCTGATCCAGGAACCGGCCCTCGCCGGCCTGCGCCGCATCCCGCAGCCACGGCACCTGATGGGGTTCGACGGCGACGGTCAGCATGCCGGTGCGTTCCCAGTCCACCTTCATGCCGCAGGTCGCGATGTCGGACTCCATGCCGGCCAGGTTGATCGCGCCGAGGCGCTCCAGTTCGTCGAATTCGTCCGGCCAGCGGGACTTCCCGTTCTCCGCACCGTGGGTGAGGCTGGCGTCGACAAACCCTCCGTTGCGTCCGGATGCCGCCCAGCCGAGCTGTTCGGCTTCGATCAGCACGATCTTCGATCCGGGGTAGCGCTGTGCGGCGTGCAGTGCTGTCCACAGCCCGGTGTAGCCGCCGCCGACGACGAGCAGGTCGCAGTCCGTCGCCCCAGGCAGTCGAGGGTATTCGGGGCGCGGCCCGAGGCTGGCCGGGTCGAGCCACATCGACCCGAACACCGCCGCCGCCAGCGAACGTTCGATCAGGCGGGGGTCGACATCACGATCGAAGACGGTGCGCATTCCTGCATGGTGCCACGGCACCACACCCGGCTCGGTGCCACGGCACCACACCCGGCTCGGTGCCACGGCACCACACCCGGCTCGGTGC
>NZ_JAFMJZ010000208.1 GCF_017853185.1 Mycolicibacterium sp. | reverse complement strand
GGCGCCCGCCAGGCAGTACGTCCGCAAGACCCAGGCCCCGTCGGAGCCCGCTGCACCTGAGCCCGCACCGCTCGTGCCCGAACCTGCCCGGCCGGCTGCCCCCGAGCCCGTCGCGGTGAAACCCGAACCGCCACAAGCCAAGCCGGTTGAGCGGCCCGTTCCCGAACCCGAGCCCGCACCCGCACCCGAGCCCGAGCTGGAGCCCGTCGTCTCGGAGCCCGCACCCCCCGCACCGCCGAGTGTCCCCGCACCGGGCCCGGTGGTGGGCGCGCCCGATGCCGCCGCCGTCCGCCAGCTCTGGTCGACGGTGCGGGACAAGGTGCGGGAGCGCAGCCGCAGCACCTATGCGCTGCTTGAAGCTGCGATCGTGCGAGCAGTGGAAGATGACACGCTCGTCCTCGCTCATCAGGCGCCGCCCTTGGCGAAGCGGCTCAGCGAGCAGCACAACGCCGAGATCATCCGCGACGCCCTCAAAGACGCACTCGGCGTGAACTGGCGGGTGCGTTGCGAAGTCGGCACGGGTGAAGCGTCTCCTTCGGCGGTGGAGTCGACCCCCACGCCGATCGCCGAATCCGAACCGGATCCCGTCGAGGTGCAGCGTGCCGAAGAGGAGGAGTTGATCGCCGAGGCGGTCCGCGACGACGCGGATCCCGCCCCGCGCCGCGACCCCGAAGAAGTCGCGCTGGAACTCCTGCAGAGTGAACTCGGCGCCAAGAAGATCGACGGCTAGTTGCAGTACCGAACACAGGAGAACTGATGGGACAGGTCAGCGCATCCAGCACGATCCTTATCGACGTCGAGCCGGCGAAGGTTCTCGACGCCGTCGCCGACTACCGGGGCGTGCGTCCGAAGATCCTCTCGGCGCACTACAGCGGGTACGAGGTTCTCCAGGGCGGCCAGGGCCGCGGCACCGTGGCCGCGTGGAAACTGCAGGCCACCGAGTCCCGCTCCCGTCAGATTCAGGCCGAGGTCGACGTCGCCGGACACACCGTCATCGAGAAGGACGCCAATTCCTCGCTGGTGACCAACTGGACCGTCGCCCCGGCAGGACCGGGATCGAGTGTCACGGTGAAGACCACCTGGAACGGCGCCGGCGGCGTCAAGGGCTTCTTCGAGAAGACCTTCGCACCTTTGGGGTTGCGCAAGATTCAGGACGAGGTGCTGTCCAACCTCAAGAAAGAGGTTGAGGCGGGCTGACCGTCCGGGTTAGCTGGTTCGGGCCGGCTGGGTCTGCAGGAACGCGACGATTCCCCGGACCACCGCGTCGGCGTACTTCTGCCGGCCCTCCTGGCTCGACATCAGGCTCGAGTCCACCGGGTTCTTCATGTTCCCGCACTCGACGAGGATCGACGGGTACTGCGCCAGGTTCAGCCCGGCGATGTCTGAGCGCGCGTTGAGGCCGTCGGTGCCGATGTAGGTCGCCGGCGGGATGCCCGATGCGGCCATCTGGTCGCGCATCATCCGGGCGAACTGGACCGACGGGCCGGCCTGCGCGGCGTTGAGCGGCGGGCTGGAGTACAGGATGTGGAACCCACGGCCGGTCGCCGGGCCGCCGTCGCCGTGAATCGAGACCACCGCGTTGGGCGTCAGTGCGTTGGCCATCGCGGCGCGCTCGTCCACGCAGGGGCCGACCTGGTCGTCGTTGCCGCGCGACATCGCGGTTCGCACGCCCAGGTTGTTCAATGCCTGCCGGACCAGCAGGGTGGTGTCCCAGTTGAAGGTGTGCTCGGGGAAGCCGGCCTCGGTGGCGGTGCCACTGGCCTGGCAGTCCTTGGTGCCGCCGCGGCCGGTCGGCACCTGGCGGGTCATGTTGGCGTCGTTGGCGCCGTTGTGGCCCGGATCGAGGAAGACGATCATCCCGGCGACGCTGCCCGGCGCGGAGTGGGCGACGGCCGAGGTCAGCGAGGATGCCGCCAGCAGCACGCCGGCCGACGCGACTGCCACGACACGCATGGGAGCGAACTTCAGCACGGGCGTCACGCTAACGCGCCTCGTCTAGGCTTGAAAGTCAGCGGCGGCCTAATTGCCAGGCCGCAACGAAGTCGAGACCAATACGCAAGGAGACCGTCATGCAACCCGGTATCCCACCGAGCATGGGGCCCGGCAACCTGCCGGGCAATCCCAATGACATGGAGAACTTCCTCAAGCAGGCCGAGGAGATGCGTCAGCAGGTGGTGCCCAACCTGCAGGCAGCGCTGGCCCAGGCCCAGCAGATGCAGCAGAAGCTGCAGGAGGCCCAGCACGAGATCGCCAACACCACGGTGCAGGGTCAGGCCGGCGGTGGGCTGGTGACGGTCACGCTCAACGGGCAAGGTCAGGTCAGCCAGGTGCAGATCGATCCCAAGGTGGTCGATCCGTCCGACGTGGAGACGCTGCAGGATCTGATCGTCGGCGCACTCGCCGATGCCGCGGAGACCATGCGCGAGCACGTCAAGACCATCCTGGGTCCGCTGGCCGCCGCGGCTCCGCCGCCCCCGGGCGCCTGACCGCATGTTCGAAGGGCCCGTCCAGGATCTGATCGACGAACTCGGCAAGCTGCCGGGCATCGGGCCCAAGAGCGCGCAGCGGATCGCCTTCCACCTGCTCTCGGTGGAACCGCCGGATATCGACCGGCTGACCGCGGCGCTGGGCCGGGTGCGTGACGGCGTGCAGTTCTGTGAGGTGTGCGGCAACGTCTCCGAATCCGAACGGTGCCGGATCTGCAGCGACTCCCGTCGCGACGCGTCCCTGGTGTGCGTGGTCGAGGAACCCAAGGACGTCCAGGCCGTCGAGCGCACCCGGGAGTTCCGTGGGCGCTATCACGTGCTCGGCGGCGCGCTGGACCCGTTGTCCGGGATCGGGCCCGACCAGTTGCGAATCCGCCAGTTGCTCAACAGGATCGGCGAGCGGGTCGACGGTGTCGACGTCGCCGAGGTCATCATCGCGACCGACCCCAACACCGAGGGTGAAGCCACCGCCACCTATCTGGTGCGCATCCTGCGTGACATTCCCGGTCTGACCGTCAGCCGGATCGCGTCAGGCCTTCCGATGGGCGGCGACTTGGAGTTCGCCGACGAACTCACACTCGGCCGGGCGCTGTCCGGCCGGCGAGCGATGGTCTAGTTCGCTGCGGCTGACCGTCGGCTGGCCGACGCCGACTTGGCCTGGTGCGCAACGGATTTCGCCGCGGCAGCAGGTGCAGCCTTCCGCTTGACCGCGGCCGCCCTGGGAGCGGCCTGCTTGGCGGACGCAGCCCCAACGGTGGCGGCGGATGCCGACAGCGCCGCCACCGGCCGAGCCTTCAGCGCATCGGCAATCAGGGTCTGGGCGCCGACGATGCCGTCCACCAGGGCCTGGCCGCCGGTGACGAAGGATTGGGCCACCCCGCTGATCCCGCTGACCACTGCGGTCACGATGTTGCCGATGTTCAGGGTGCCCAGGGCCGCGACCACGTTCTGGACCGCGATGATCGACGCGCGGCTCACCGCGTCGAAGGCGTTGAGAAAGCCGTTGCCGACGCTGACCAGCGCCAGGGGTTCCGCCGGCAGCAGAGCGGATTGGATGGCCAGCTGAATCTGGCCGACGTTGATGTTCGCCACCAGCCACGGCTCGACGATGGCTGTCGCCGAGTCGATCGCCCACGTCTCGACGGTGTCCAGGGCGTCCAGTGGGTTGTTCGAGAACAACTGCTGGGTCGCGGTGATCAACGTGGGGGGCAGGCTCACGACCGACTGCACGAGCCCGGTGCCGCTCTGTGCGAGTCCGGAGGCCTGGATGGCCACGAACTCGATTTCGTTGGCGACCGCCTGCTGGAACGCGGGGAACTGCAGGATGTCGAAGATCGACGACTGCAGGGCGATCGCGGGTGCCTGCAGGTGCGGCATCGCGACGTCGATCCGGGGCAGAACTGGGGTGGCGGCGATCACGCCGGCTCCGAGCAGGGCGATTCCGGCGGCGGCGAAGGGACGCTGGACGGCGATCATGGTGTACCTCATTCTCATTGCTGGGTTAGAAACAAGATACAGGTAATCAGCAAAAATGCGATCCGTCGGAAATTGCTGTGACTGCGCCGGGAGATCAAACCCGGCGCGGTGCCGCCAGCCGCTCGCGGCGAAGTTGATCGACTTCGGGAAGGGCCAGTGGCGCCAGTTGGCCCACCACCTGCGACAGCAGCAGGTCGGCCAGCTCCGGGTTGCGGGCCAGGCAGGGGCCGTGCAGGTAGGTCGCGATCACACTGCCCTGCACCGCGCCGTCGACGCCGTCGCCCAACCGGTTGCCCGCCCCCTTGACCACCGCGGCCAGCGGCCGGGCGTCGGGACCCAGAACGGTTCCGCCGCGGTGGTTCTCGAAGCCGGTCAGCGATTCGGTCAGACCTTCGATGAGCGGGGTGGAGGCAACCTCACCGATCGTCCGCTCGGGTTGCGGCGAGGTGGTGACGTCGAGCAGGCTCACGCCCTCGACCCGCTCGCCGGCCGCCGTCTCGTACCAGTGGCCCAGCACCTGGATGGCCGCACAGATGGCCAGCACCGGGGCGCCACGCGCCGCGGCCCGTTGCAGACCTTGATGCGCCAGAAGGTGTTTGGTGGCCAGTCGCTGCGCGTAGTCC
>NZ_JAFMJZ010000207.1 GCF_017853185.1 Mycolicibacterium sp. | reverse complement strand
GAGACGGGCCTGCGACTGCTGAATCCGGGATCGCCGACCGACCGCCGCCGTCAGCCGAAGTGCACGTATATGACGGCGACGTTGATGGGCGGTTCGCTCACCGAGGTGCACCTTCACGGCGTATAGAAGACACATGAGGGCAGCACTTCTGCTTGCGCTGAGTCCACCCCTGCTTGCGCTGGGCATCGGAGCGGCGATCGCCTCGGCGGCGACGGCCCAGGCCGACACCGACACGAGCCCGGCCCGGCCGACCAGGTCGGCCACCGCTTCAACCCGGCGGAGAACCACGCCTGGGATGCGTTCTGGGCCAACAGCAATGCCGCCGACGCGGTCGGACTCGAGGACCACTACGCGCAGACCTGGGAGAACGTCGCCTCCTACTTCGCCGGCAATCCCGCGGTGATCGGCTACGAACTGATGAACGAGCCGTGGCCCGGATCAAGCTGGGGCGCAACGCTTCTCGGCAGTCCGTTCTTCGCCTACCAGATGCTGATTCCGATGTACAACCAGATGGCGGCCGCGATCCGCGCGGTCGACCCCGCCACCCCGATCTACTTCGAGCCGACATCCCCCGCGGTGGCGGAGATCTCCCAACTGCTCGGCCTGCCCGACCCGATGGGCATGATCGACGATCCGATCACCGTGTTCGCCTTCCACGACTACTGCTCGGATGCCAACTTCGGCATCAGCTGTTCGCAGATCGCCGGCACGCTGGCGGCCAACGGTCAGCGCTTCGCCACCGAGCACGGCATCCCGGCGGCGATCAGTGAGTTCGGCGCGACCAGTGACCTCGCCCGACTGGCCGACCAGATGGCCGCCGCCGACACCCGGCTGCTCAGTTGGTCGGAGTGGGCCTACAGCGGCGTCGGCGATGTCACCACGCACGTGAACCCCAACTGGGAGGCGCTGGTGTACGACCCGGCGCTGCCGCCGGTCGGCGACAACGTCAACACCGGCAACCTCGCCGTGCTGGCATCGCCGTATCCCCAGGTGATCTCGGGCACCCCGGGCGCGTGGTCGTTCAGCGCCGGCACGTTTCGGTTCAGTTATTCGACAGGCACTTTCGCGCCCGGGTCACTGACGACGATCTCGACGCCGGCCATCGAATTCCCCAACGGCTACCAGGTCAGCGTCACCGGCGGACAGGTGGTCTCGGCGCCGAACGCGCCGCGGCTGGTGATCGCCTCCGGAGACGGCGCCACCACCGTCAGCGTGGTGGTGAGCCCAACCGCCGGCTGAGACCGGTCGCGCGCACGGCGCGGCGTTCCACCGCAGCCCGCAACTGATCCGGGGAGCCGATGAGGCGCACCTTGGAGCGCGCCCGGGTGACCGCGGTATAGAGCAGTTCGCGGGTCAGCAGCCGGGAGTCCACCGGCGGCAGCAGCACGGTCACCTCGGCGGCCTGGCTGCCCTGGCTCTTGTGGATCGTCATGGCGTGCATGGTCTCGATGTCGGAGAGCCGCCCGGGGGCGATCTCCGTCGCGCCACCCGAACCGGCCATCGCGGCGCGCAGTGCGCCGTCGCGCAACACCGCCACCCCGGTGTCGCCGTTGTAGAGGCCCAACCCGTAGTCGTTGGCGGTCACCAGCACCGGCCGCCCGACGTACCACTGGGACCACAGCGGCATATCGGTCTGTTCGGACAGCCACCGTTCGATCTGCCGGTTCCAGTAGGTCACGCCGTACAGCCCGTTGCGATGCGCGCACAGCATCCGGTGCTGCTCGAGGATCTCCAGCGCCGCACCGGCGTCGCCGAGGACCGCTGCCTCCCGCAGCCGCAGGGCATGCGGGACAAGGACTTTGCGCAGTGTGTCGCCCGGTTGTTGGGTGTCGACCCATTCGATGTGGTCGCCGCCGAGGCGCAGCACCTCGATCGCGGCGTCGGTGTCGCCGTCCCGGATGGCACTGGCCAGCGCACCGATGGACGCGCCGAAGCGGTGCGAGGTGACCAGGCTGGCGATCGGGCTGTCCGGCGCGGCGGCCAGGCCGTCGACCAGATCGGCCAGCACCGCGCCGGCCTCCACCGAGGCCAACTGGTCGGGATCGCCCACCAGGACCAGACGGGAGTCCGGGCGCACCGCCTCCAGCAGCCTGGCCATCATGGTCAGCGACACCATCGAGGTCTCGTCGACGACGATCACGTCGTGCGGAAGCCGGTTGTCCCGGTTGTGCCGGAACCGCGACGAGGTGTCCGGCCGGCTGCCCAGCAGCCGGTGCATGGTGGTCGCGGTCAACTCCGGCAACCGGTCCCTGTCGGCCTGCTCGAGTTTGTCGACCTCGATCTGCACCGCCTCGAGCAGGCGGGCGGCGGCCTTGCCGGTCGGGGCGGCCAGCGCGATCCGCAGCCTGGTCTTGCCGGCCATCTCGGCCTGCTCGGCCAGCAGCGCCAGCAGCCTGGCGACGGTGGTGGTCTTGCCGGTTCCCGGGCCGCCGGTCAGCACGGTCAGCGCCCGGGACAGCGCCACCCGGGCGGCCGCGCGCTGCTCGGCGTAGCTGTCCGGGAAGAGCCGTTCGACATCCGGCATCGGCCCGGCCCGCCGCGCCGCGGCCAGTGCGAGGACGTCATCGGCGACCCGGCATTCCTCGATCCAATAGCGGTCGAGATAGAGCAGGCCGTCCTCGAGGTGCAGCACCGGCGGGTCGCCGGTCAGCGGGCTCGCCGACACCGCCGCCGTCCAGGCCGCGGCCTCCGGCCAGGGCAGCGCCGGATTGCCGATCTGCCCGGGCAATGCGGTGAGGTCCACGCACACCGAACCGCCGCGCACCGCGCGGACCACCAGGGCCACCGCCAGGGCGACGCTCTCGTCGGTCTCCTTCGCCAGGCCGGTCAGCCGTTGGGCCACCAGCACATCGGCGGCCTCGATGACGCCGGCCTCGTTGAACTCGCGCAGCAGTCCTTCGGCGCCGACGCTGCGCCGCCAGTCCGCGGGATCGGTGGTCGCCGTGGCGCCACCGGCTGGGACGGTCATGCCGCCGCCTCCCGACCATCGATCAGATCCGACAGCGCGACCACCAGTGCGGCCGGCGGGCGCCAGCTGAACACCCCGGCGGGGGTGCCGTCGGTCACCGGGGTGTCGGGGCCGCACATGCCGCGCACGAACAGGTACAGCACACCGCCGAGATGACGCTCCGGGTCGTAGCCGGGCTGACGCCAGCGCAGGAACCGATGCAGCACAACGCTGTACAGCAGCGCCTGCAAGGGATAGTCGGAGTGCAGCATCGCCTCGGCCATCCGCGCCGGGGTGTAGTCACCGGCGGTCAACGGGCGGTCGGACTCCCCCAGCCAGTTGGTCTTGTAGTCGACGACGATATAACGGTGGCCGTCCTGATCGGGGATCCGCAGCACCACGTCGATGGAGCCGCTGAGATACCCGCGCAACGACTGCCGTCCCAGCGCATCGTCGGTGAGCCGGCCGACGTAGTCGATCAACAGATCGCCGGCGGGCAGGTGCTCACCGAGCAACCGGCCGAGATCGCGCAACCGGACATCCCCTGCCGCCGAACGCAGGTCACCCCCGGCCAGCGGGAACTCGAAGTCCATCTCGCACAACCGATCCCGCATCCCGATCTGACGCAGGGTCAGATTGCCGGCCAGCGGACCCAGCGGGGTGTCGTGCATCGGGACCAGGGCCTCGGCCAGCACACCGGCCGGAACGTTCACCGGCCACCACACCGAATGCTCGGTGACCCGGTCACGGAGTTCGCGGGTCAGGTCGGCGGCCAACGGGTCGGCGTTCTCCAGCACGGCGTGCACCAGGCTGCCGAACTTGGCCCCGGTCGGGAGCTCGGCCATCGGGGACGGGACGTCGGGCTCTGCTGATTCACTCGGGCCGGCAGGTGTCAGCAGTGGGATGTCGCCGACCTCGTCGTCGAGTTCGATGACCTCCGGTTCGCTGCTCACGCCGGCCTTCTCCTGAGCCGCGCGCACCAGGCCCGAGTAGGAGGTGCGCCGCCAGGTGGTGTCGATGGAACGGTGGAAATGCCTGGCGGACAGATCTTTCGGCGGCGGTGGCACGGGCAGTTCCGGCACCATCGCGATCCGCGACTCCTCGATCACCGGACCGCCGGCGGCCTCCCACTCGCGGAAACGCGCCAGGGCGTCGTCGTCGGTGATCGCCTTGGGATCGCAGCGTTCCCGCACCGTGGTCTCCCCCGGGCGGCGATCGCGCAGCAGACGGGACAGTCCGCCGTTGTACTCGTCGCGCGACGGCGCCCACCAGGTGACCACCTGTGCCTGCGCACGGGTCAGCGCCACGTACATCAGCCGGCTGTCGTCGCTGGCGGATTCGGTACGGCCGAGCACCTCGACCCGGTCGTAGTCCGGGGTGTCCTTGCCGCCGACGTAGAGGCAGCGAACTCCGTTGTCGTGGAACAGGATCAGATCGCGGTCCTGCACATTGCGGTTGAAGGCGAACGGCAGGTAGACGATCGGGTACTGCAGGCCCTTGCTGCCCCACACCGTCATGATCTGCACGGCCTCGGCATCACTGTCGAGGCGGCGGTAACGCTCGACGCTGCCGCGTTCCTCGCGGCGGTTGCGCAGCCAGTCCCGCAGTGCGGGCAGGGTGAAGTGCTCGCGGTGGGCGACGTCCTGCATCA
>NZ_JAFMJZ010000206.1 GCF_017853185.1 Mycolicibacterium sp. | reverse complement strand
CAGCGACCATCGACTCAGCGACCATCGACTCAGCGACCATCGACTCAGCGACCATCGACTCAGTGACCACCGGCTCATCGGCTACACCGCGGGTTTGAGGACATATCCGGCGCCGCGCAGTGTGTGGATCATCGGGTCCCGGCCGCTGTCGATCTTCTTGCGCAGATAGGAGATGTACAACTCGACGATGTTGGACCGGCCGCCGAAGTCGTAGCTCCAGACCCGGTCGAGGATCTGGGACTTCGAGAGCACCCGTTTGGGGTTGTGCATCAGGAAGCGCAGCAACTCGAACTCGGTGGAGGTCAACACAATCGGCTCACCGGCCCGGGTGACCTCGTGGCTGTCCTCGTCGAGCACGAGGTCGCCGACAACGATCTTGGCGTTGCCGCTCTCGACGCTGACCCCGGTGCGGCGCAGCAGGCCGCGCAGCCGCAGCACCACCTCCTCCAGCGAGAACGGCTTGGTGACGTAGTCGTCGCCGCCGGCACTCAATCCGGCGATACGGTCCTCGACGGCGTCCTTGGCGGTCAGCAGCAGGACCGGAAGGTTCGGATTGTTCTCCCGGATCTTGCGCAGCACGTCAAGACCGCTCATATCCGGCAGCATCACATCGAGCACCACCGCATCCGGCCGGTTGTCCCGGGCCGCGGTCACCGCGGAGGCGCCGTCAAGGGCGGTGGTGGTCTCCCAGCCCTCGTACCGCAGTGCCATCGACACCATCTCGGCCAGCACCGACTCGTCATCGACGACCAGGATGCTGATCGGACTTCCGTCGGCACGACGCATGGCGACGCGGTCCTGGCCGGGTGACCCGGCCGATGCGTTCATGGTTCCAGTATGAGAAGTGCCATGGGCCGATCCTGTGTCATCCCTATGTGTCGGCTTTGAAAGCAAACGTCCACCCGGCTCCTAAGATCGCCCGATGGGGATCTTCGAAGTCATCGAGACCGTGGGCCTGGCCATCGACGCCGTCGGCGTCGCCGTCATCGCCATCGGCGCGCTGTACTCCACCGTGTGGGCGGCGACCCGGCTCGGGAAGAACGTCGAGATCTACAAACCCTTCCGCCGCCAGCTCGGCGCCGCGATCCTGCTGGGTCTCGAGTTCCTGGTCGCCGCCGACATCATCCGCACGGTGGCGGTCAAACCCGACTTCCGCACTGTGGGGGTGCTCGGCGGCATCGTCCTGATCCGGACGTTCCTGAGCTATTCGTTGCAGTTGGAGGTCACCGGCTACTGGCCGTGGCAGAACGCGAAGCAGGCCCAGGACAAGGCGGCGCAAGCCAAGCAGGCGGCGACTCAGCAGTGAACCACCATGAGCTCCGCCGGCGGATGGTCAAAGCGCTTCGCAAGACGCCGCCTGCGCCGGTGGGCGTACCGGACACCCACCCGCCGACGGAAGTCGCGGCGATGCTGCGCGAGATCGGCATCGCGCTGGTCGAGGTCGCTCAGCCGACACCGATCGTCGAGGCGCGACTGTTGCAGATCGCCGCGCGCTACACCACCGAGCCGGTTCGGGTGGTGGCGCTGCCGACGGTGCTGATGATCCAGATCGGCGACGACGGCTATCAGATCGAGGGATCCACACATTCGTCACTACAGCTCGACATGGCCGGTCGGATCGACGACATCGCCAGCCTCGCGGCGGCCGGGGCGATCAGCCCAGCCGATGCGATTGAGGCGATCAGCGCGGCGCGCCACCTCCGGCCCCGGTTCGGCAATCTCGCGACGATCGTCGGATATGCCGTCACCACAGTCGGTTTCGGCATGGTCATCAATCCGACCTGGGCCGCACTGCCCGGTTATCTGTTCCTGGGTCTGGTGGTCGGCGGCATCGTCGCGCTGACATCGCGGCTGCCATCGCTGACCCCGATCCTGCCGACGCTGTCCGCGTTGGTGGTCACCGTCTTGGCCATCTGGTTCGTCGACGCCACCGCCAATGACGGGCTGCTTCGAGTGATCGCGCCGGCTCTGGTGGCCACCCTGCCGGGAATGTCGCTGACGATCGGCGCGATGGAATTGGCCGACTCCCAGATCGTCGCCGGATCCAGCCGCCTGGTCTACGGGATATCCCAACTGGCTCTGCTGATCTTCGGGGTGGCCATCGGTGTGCACATCGCCGGTGATGTCGCGCCGCAGACACCGTCGACACTGATGGGCCCGTGGTCGCTGTACCTGGCGATCGTGGTGGTCTCCATCGGGCTCTACATCTACCTGTCGGCGCCGCGCGGGTCGATGCTGTGGCTGATGGCCGCGATCGGCGTGGTGCTGCTGGCCCAGTCCTGGGCCGGAACCTTCATGGCCGCCAGCTACTCCGGGTTCGTGGGCGCCATCGTGGCCGTCCCGTTCTCGATGCTGGCGGCCAGGATCAAGACCGCGCCGCCGGCCATCGTGATGATGCTGGCCGCGTTCTGGTCGCTGGTCCCCGGCGCGTTGAGCTTCGAGGCGGTCGGCGAGGCGGCCGCCGGTGGCGGTCCCGGTGCCACCAGCCTCGGTTCGACGGGAGCGGCCATCCTGTCGATCGCCCTCGGCACCCTGGTCGGCTGGAGCATCTTCCACACCATCGACAGCCGGTTGCCGTGGTCGAAAGATCTGGCCGCTTCGTCGTGAGGTAGCTTCGCCTTCGTGGCCGACCCCGATAAGGACGACTTGCGCCGCGAACTCGCGCCGGTAGCCGATTGGATGTCCGGACAAGGCCTCGGAGAAGGCCCTGTCGAGAACGTGTCCGCGATCGCCGGCGGCACCCAGAACATCATGGTGCGGTTCACCAGGGACGGCCGTGAGTACGTCTTCCGCCGTGGTCCGCGTCATCTGCGCCCGGTGAGCAACTCAGTGATCCTCCGGGAGACCCGGGTGTTGCACGCACTGGCGGGCACCGACGTCCCGCACGCCGGACTGATCGCGGTGTGCGAGGACGCCTCGGTCCTCGGCCCGTCGTCGACGGACGGGGCGGTCTTCTATCTGATGGAACCGGTGCACGGGTTCAACGCCGGTGCCGGGCTGCCGGCACTGCACGCCGGTGATGCCGCGATTCGGCACGAGATGGGCCTGTCGATGGCCGATGCCGCGGCGCGACTCGGCGCGGTCGACCACGTCGCCGTCGGGCTCGCCGACTTCGGCAAGCCGGACGGATTCCTGGAACGCCAAGTGCCGCGGTGGCTTTCGGAACTGGAGTCCTACGCCAAGTTCGACAACTACCCGGGACCCGACATCGGTGACGTCGATGCGGTGGCGGCCTGGCTGCAGGAGAAGCAGCCGAAGACCTTCAAGCCCGGGATCATGCACGGCGACTACCACGCGGCCAACGTGATGTTCTCCCTCACCGGTCCGGAACTGGTGGCGATCGTGGACTGGGAGATGTGCACCATCGGCGATCCACTGCTGGACCTCGGCTGGATGCTGGCCACCTGGTACCGGCCCGGCACCGAAGCAGTGCTGCCCAATCAGTTGATGACCGTCGGTGGCCTGGCCACGCCGGACGAATTGGTGGAGCAGTACGCCCGCAACAGCACCCGGGACCTCTCTGCCATCGACTGGTACGCGGTGATGGCCTGCTTCAAGCTCGGCATCATCCTCGAGGGATCCCATGCCCGCGCCGCAGCGGGCAAGGCGCCCAGGGAGATCGGCGATCTTCTACACACCGCGACGGTCCGGCTGTTCCAGCGGGCCCAGCAGATCATGGACGGAGAACGATGATCGACTTCGAGATCCCGGCGCAGTGGGCCGAACGGCGCGACAGGATCCGCAGCTTCGTCGAAGAGCGGATCGTGCCGTACGAGAAGGACCCGCGGCTGACCCGGCACGGCCCCAACGAGGAACTGCGCACCGAACTGGTCGGACTGGCCCGCGAGGCCGGCCTGCTGAGCTTCCAGGTCCCGAGCCGCTTCGGCGGATGGGAGCCCTCGCATCGCGAGCAGGCGGTGCTCTTCGAGGCGGCCGGCTGGTCCACGCTGGGGCCCGTCGCACTGAACTGCGCCGCCCCCGACGAGGCCAACATGTACGTGCTCGGCAAGATCGCCAACGCCGAGCAGGTGGAGAAGTTCCTGATTCCCGTGATCGAGGGCCGGCAGCGTTCGGTGTTCGCGATGACCGAACCCGGCGGCGCGGGTTCCGATCCCGGCCAGTTGCAGACCGAGGCGGTCTTCGACGGCAGCGAGTACGTCATCAACGGGCACAAGTGGCTGATCACCGGCGCCAACGGCGCCAAGACATGGATCATCATGGCTCGCGTCGCGCCCAACCCGCACGGCGGCGACGGCCCGACGTTGTTCCTGTGCGAGGGCGACACCCCGGGAATCGAACTCGAACGGGTGATGAACACCATGGACCGCAACTACGTCGAGGGTCACGGCGTGGTGCGTTTCAACAACCTCCGGCTGCCGGCCTCGGCGGTGCTCGGCGAGGTGGGCGAAGCGCTGCGCTACGCGCAGTTGCGGCTGACCCCGGCCCGGCTCACCCACGCCATGCGCTGGCTCGGCGCGGCGGTGCGGGCACAGTCCATCGCCGTCGAGCACGCCCGAACCCGTACCGCCTTCGGCAAGACCCTCGGCGAGCATCAGGGCGTGGGTTTCATGCTGGCGGACAACGAGATCGCCCTGCAGCAGTCCCGGCTGGCGATCTGGTGGGCCTGCTGGACCCT
>NZ_JAFMJZ010000205.1 GCF_017853185.1 Mycolicibacterium sp. | reverse complement strand
GATCGCCGCGGTGCAGGTGGTCTCTTCGGGCACCGGGGATGTCCTGCTGCAGCGGAATTTGTAAGCTCAGCCACATGGAACTCAAAGGAGCTAGTGCAATCGTCACCGGTGGGGCCTCGGGTATCGGCGCCGCCACCGCGCGTCAACTCGCCGACCTCGGCGCCCACGTCGTCATCGCCGACATGCAGGCCGAGCGCGGACAGGCCCTCGCCAAGGAGATCGGCGGCGTGTTCGTGACCGTCGACGTCACCAAGACCGAGCAGATCGAGGACGCGGTCAACACCGCGATGGATCTCGGTCCGCTTCGCGCACTGGTCAATTCGGCCGGCGTCGGCTGGGCACAACGCACCATCGGCAAGGACGGCGAGTTCGCCTCCGCGCACAGCCTCGAGGCCTACCAGAAGGTCATCGCCATCAACCTGGTCGGCACCTTCGACTGCATCCGCCTGGCCGCCACCGCGATGAGCCGCCTGGAGCCCACCGGCACCGGCGAGCGCGGCGCGATCGTCAACATGACCAGCGTCGCGGCCTTCGACGGCCAGATCGGCCAGGCGGCGTACTCGTCGTCCAAGGGCGGCGTCGTCGGACTCACGCTGCCGGTGGCCCGTGACCTCGCGGCCGTCGGGATCCGGGTCAACACCGTCGCCCCGGGCCTGATCGACACCCCCATCTACGGCGAAGGCGAGGCCTCCGAGGCGTTCAAGGCCAAGCTCGGCCAGTCGGTGCTGTTCCCGCACCGCCTCGGCAAGCCGGAGGAACTGGCCTCGATGGTCATCGAACTGATCACCAACTCGTACATGAACGCCGAGGTGGTCCGGGTCGACGGCGGAATCCGGATGCCTCCGAAGTAGGGAACTACTTCGTCCGCGACCGGCGCCGCGTGGTGAGTTTGGACCACGCCCAGGTCAGCGGGACCTCGTGGCCGGTGGCGAGGTACTCGACGGTGGACGGGTAGAAGCAGACCTCGCGGACCTCGGACAGCCCGGCCGGCTTGCCGACGATCAGCACCTGATCGTCCAGCGCCAGCGGGGTGTCCTCGGGTGGCATGAACTGCGGCTCGCCATCGCGGAAGAGCACCAGGGCGGCCAGTGGCAGCGTGGTGTCCCGGTCGTCGGGTTGGAGCATCAGCGTCCCGAGGGTCAGGGTGTTGCCGCGTCGCAGCCAGTCGGCGATGGCCGGCGCGCGTTCTTCGGAGAGGGTGAGGATGTCGCGCTCCGGGGTGCGCTGGCCGCACCGCTGCTCGAGGTGATCGCGAACCTCTGTGGCCCACTGGTCATCTCGGGTGAGCACGTACTCGACGAAACTCCAGAACTCCGGGGTCAGGATCCGGGCGAGCACCTCCCGGGCGATCACCTCGGTGGCGATGTACACCGACTCGATCTGCAGCGTTTCCAGCAGGATCTTCTTGGCGTTCGTCTGCTGGCGGACCACCAGATAGGCATCGGGGTTGATGTGCCGGGTGTGCTCGGCCATGGCGATGTTGACGGTGTCGTTGTCGGTGCCGGCCACGAACGCCACCGATCCGGAGACGTCGGGCTCGTCGCCGGCGGGGTCGACGAGTTCGACGTTGAGGCCGATCGCCGCGAGGTCGCTGACAATGGTTTCGCCGAACTCGCCCTCGGCGCACACCATCCACCGGCGGTCCGCGAGGTCGCGGCGCGCGGGCAGCAGGCGTTCCTGATCGTTGTCCATCAGCCACCGCAGCAGTTGGTAGCTGACCGGCTGGTGGATCGACTGGGCCAGGTAATCGCCGAACCGGTCGTCGGCATTGATCGCCGACCCGGGTGCGAAGTGCTCCATACGATTTCGGGTGCGCCGGTGAGCACAACGGCCCAGTACCGGCAGATCGGGCCGCAGCAGCGACGCGGCCATCACCACCGCAAGGTTGGTGTCGTCGTCACTGGTCAACGCGAGTACGCCTTCACAGTGCGGACTGCCCAGGCCGGCCATGCCGAGCACCGCCGGTTCGGCGCAGTCGCCCTGCACCGCGGGCACGTCGAAGCTCAGCTCCTCGGACACCACCGACTGGACGCTTTCCTGCCGGTGGTCGATCACGACGAAACGGCGGTAGTGCTCGTCGAGATCGACGCCGACGAGCTTGCCGGCATTGCCGTAGCCGCCGACGATGACGAACGGCTCGACCAGCCGGCGGACCTGACGCCGGAACTGTTGTGCGGCAACGGCAGACTGGAAGGCCGAACTCTGGACCAGTGAGAGGAATACGCCGATGGCGTAGGCCCAGCTGATGACGAGCAGGAAAATCGACAGCGACATCCACATCCGCTGCGGAATGCTGAACGGGTAGGGCGCCTCGGTGAAACCGACCGTCGTCAGCGTGATGGTCATCTGATAGAAGGCGTCGAAGATGCTGAGCCGGTGCGGGTTTCCCTGCGAGTCGACCCCCGGGATGAACATCATCCCGGCGGTGCAGAAGCTGAAGGTGACGATGACGAAGATCAGCGGCGCCCGCATCCGCCGCATGATCAGGAAGATCACCTCGGTGGTCGGCACCGTGGAGGGAATGTCGATCGGCGTGCGCTGTGCTGCCCGCCGCCGGGCCCAGAGGTGTAACACCTAGCGGCGGCGGAACGTCGCCGTCTCGACGACCAGGAGCGTCACCGACACGAGATTGGCCAGCAGTGCTCCGCCCGACAGCGACACCACGCTGGCGGTGGCGTGTCCGTCGAGTCCAGCCGGGGACACCTGGGTGGCCCAGACCCACATCCCGGCCGCCGCGAGGAGTTGCAGCAAGGCGACCAGGCTGGTGGACAGGTGCACCGCACCGAGTTGGGTGCTGTCACCGAACTTCAGGATCGTGGCGATCAGGGCGACGACCAGCGCCAGGAACAGTTCCCACGAGTTGTGGGCCGAGGGATCGTCGATCGGGCCCACGAAGAAGCCGAAGTTCAGCGTCGCCGCCAGCAGCACGAAGAAACCGAAAATCACCTTCTCTAGGTTCACACCGGCAGCCTATCCGGTGACTTCATGGATAACGGCGGAGTCCGGCCCGTAGGGTGACCTAATTCCCTCTACAGAGACGAGATCCCCATGAACGCCCGGTCGAAGTTCAACAGCGCATTGGGGGCGCTCGCGCTCGCTGTCGCCGCCATTCCGCTGACCTCGATCGCATCCCCGGCAGTGAGCCACGCTGAGGACAACTGCGATTTCAACTACTTCCTGAACACCATCACCAACCAGTGCCAGTTCTGCGACACCGCGATCATGTACTGGAACTACGACGCGAACGTCTGCGTGCCGATTGATGAGACCCCGTATGTCGACCCGATCCTTGGCCCGGTCGGCCCGGTGGGGGTTGGCCCGGATCCCGTGCTGGGGCCCGTCGGACCGGTCGGGGTCGGCGGTCTCGGTCCCGTGGCGGGACCGGTCGGGCCTGTGGGCGTCGGCGGTCTCGGTCCCGTCGCGGGACCGGTCGGACCGGTTGGTATCGGCCGACGGTAGCGATTGACCTACTTGCGGCCGGAGCGCTTGAGCAGGTAGCCCAGCCAGCGGATGTCGAGCAACATGACTCCAAGGTATGGACGGAAAATAAGGCGAAACGCCTTTAGAGCTAACGCGTCCCTAAGAAGTCTTGCCAGAGCGCCTTTAGACGCGGCAACCGCGGTGCGGTCCGGGTGGGCAGGTGTGTCAGCATTCAGCGGTGAATTCCGTGCGAATGTTGACCGCTGTTCTCGCGTCGTCCGCCATGCTGCTGAGCCCGTCGCCGGCCGCGCCGGCGACCGCGGCGCCGTCGTGCCCGGACGTCGAGGTGGTGTTCGCCCGCGGCACCCATGAGCCGGTCGGCCTCGGCGATGTCGGGCGGGCCTTCGCCGATGCGCTCGGCGCCCAACTCCCGGGCCGCACCCTCGGGGTCTACGCGGTCGACTATCCGGCCAGCGACGACTACGGCAACAGTTCAGCGGCCGGATCGGCCGACGCGCAGTCCCACATCGAGGGGATCGTCGCGGCGTGCCCGGCCACCAAAGTCGTGATGGGCGGGTACTCGCAGGGCGCGGCCGTCACCGAGTTGGCGACCTCGGCGATGCCGCCCGCCGCCGCCGCCCGCGTCGCCGGGGTCGCCCTGTTCGGCAGCCCGTCGAGTGGCTTCTCGACCATGCTCAACGGCGGCGCCCCGCTGCCTGAGCTCAATCCGGCCTACGCGGCCAAGGCGATCGACCTGTGCACCCTCGGCGATCCGATCTGCTCCCCGGGCGCGGACATGTTCGCCCACGTCTCCTACATCCAGTCCGGGATGGTTGATCAGGCCGCGGCGTTCGTGGCCGGCAAGGTCAAGGGCTGACCCGGGTCCGCTGCTGACGATGCGATGAACCGATGGGTGCCGAGCCCGCTGCAGGCGGTCTCGCTGGTTGCCGGCCTGTGGCTGTTCGGCGTCGGCGAGGCGATGATCGTCGTTGCCGCGCTCGGGAACTCGCCATGGATCGTCTTCGCCCAGGGCCTGGCCACCCACGCCCATCTGTCGATCGGGGTGATGACCAATCTGATCGGCGCGGTGGTCCTGCTCGGCTGGATCCCGCTGCGCCAGCGCCCCGGGCTGGGGACCGTCCTCAACGTGTTGCTGATCGGCATCGCACTGGACGTCACCCTGACGTTCCTGCGCGCACCGCAGGGGCTGCCCGCGCGC
>NZ_JAFMJZ010000204.1 GCF_017853185.1 Mycolicibacterium sp. | reverse complement strand
CGGCGGTTGACGGTCCGGGTGGTTCGGCCGGCGCCGATGACCCGGCCGTCGCGTTCGAACCAGACCTCACAGGTGGCATCGCAGGTCAGGTACTGGCGGTCGGCGTCGCTGAGCAACGGACCGAGATGCAAGGCCCCCATCCGCTGGGCCAGATCAACATGGACCACCACCGTGGTGTGCTGGCCGTGCGGGCGGGCGGTGGCCTCGGCATCCCAGCCGGCCTGCACCAGACGCAGGAACGCATCAGCGGTGTCAGGCATCGGCGGACGCATCTCCGATTCCCGCTCCCCACCACCGTGATCGGTTTTCCAGTCGGTGATCAACGCGTCGAGATGCGAGCGCAGGGCCGCATCGAAGATCGCCGCCTCATCATGGGGCAGGGTGATCCGCCAACTGGTGCCGTGTTCCCCGCCGGTCTTGATGACTGAGCGCGCTAGCGGCGGGCGCGGATCAGGATCAGGGCGCGGCTCCAGCCGGATCGCGGTACGCAACTGGTTGACCGTGGCCACCGCGGCCAGCTGGGCGTAATGGGCATCGGAGCCCTCGCCGGCGCGCTCGGCGATGACCCCGACCTGATCCAGTGACAGTCGCCCCTCTCGGAGCGCCCCTACGCAGCGGGGGAATTCGTCGAAGCGGCGCGCGACCGCATAGATCGCGTGGGCATTGGTCGAGGAGGTGCCGAGCTTCCAGGCCACCAACGCCGCCACCGAGCGTGCACCGGTGGCCCCCCAGATCCCGTCACGCTCGATCTCGGCGACGATCTCCACGATGCGTCCATCGATCGCGTTGCGCTGCCCGGCCAACTCCGAGAGCTCACCGAACAACACCTCAAGGCGCGGGACGGGCGGAGCGACCGTGGACATGACCACATCATCGCAGCGCGGTCCGACAAATTTCGGACCCGAGAATGCGGACGGTGGCCTGTCTAGGCGAGCGCCGCCCGTAACGCTTCGGCGTCCTCGGCCGCGACGCGTTTGACGAACTGCAGCAGTGCGGCCTGACGGCCACCGTTGTCGGCGACCTGATGCAGAGCGTCGACCATGAGGTCGGCGACGAGTTCGTCGCGACCGTGATTGGCGGAGTACTGATATGCGCGGTCATCGCGGATCTGGGTCACCAGACTCTTGCCTGCCAGTCGCTGCAACACGGTCATCACGGTGCTGTAGGCCAGCTTTCGCCGCTTAGACAGGGCCCGGTGAACCTGACGGACCGTCTGCGGTCCGCTGTTGTCCCACAACTGGTCCATGATCGCGCGCTCCAGGGACCCGAGGCGCCCCGATGCCGGGGCGGTCATGACGCGCTCCCGCGACGGGATTCGATGATCGACTCGGCGATCAGCACGACGAGCAGGCTCACGCCGAAGGACGGGTACAGCACCGCCAATGCGGTGGCGATCACCCCGATGGCGACGACGGCCCCGCGCGGGGTGGCCGCCCGGCTGCCCTCGCTACTCCGCCCGGGCAGGCCGGCCGTCCCGGTGGGCCGGCGCTTCCACCACATCAGGGTCGCGGTCAGGATGCTCGTCAGCAGACCCAGGCAGGCTGCGGTGGCCAGGATGCGGGTCAGCAGTCCGTACTGGGTGCCCATGTGCATGTCGACGCCCCAACTGGTGATCCGCGACAGTGCGCCGTCCTGGTCCGCGGTGGCATTGGCGATGGTCTTCCCGCTGAACTGATCCAGGTACAGCGTGCGCTGTTCGGAGAGTTTCTGCGGCCAGTGGTTGACCACGGTGTAGCTGCCGTAGCTGGTCCGGCCGTCCTCGGTGGAGTCCGATGGCGGCACGATCGAATAGCCCGGAACCATCTTCTCTGACTTGGCGATCTGGTCGATGTCGTTGAAGCCCAACGGTTTTGACGCCGCACCCGAAGCTGCCGACGCGTACACCGGATCTTGGACGTCGGCCCAGGCGATGCGCCGGCCCAGCCGGTCGAAATCGCCGACCTTGGCCGGAGTGGACGGCGCCTCGACGTCGGTGGACGGGGTGACGGTGGAGGCCACCGCGCGCCAGTTCTCGCCCCAGTACCGCGACCAGGTCAACCCCGAGACGATGTAGCAGATGAGCACCACCGACAGCAGGATTCCGGTGGTCGCGTGCAGATCGCGCCAGCGGATCCGGCCGCCCTTCTTCCATCGGATGGCCAGCCGCGGCTTGCCCCGCTCCGTGGCCCGCGGCCACCACAGGTAGACACCGGTGGCGGCCAGCACCAGCACCCACACCGCGGTCATCTCGATGAGGAGGTTTCCGATGCCGACCTTGATCGACCCCTCGGGGTGAGAGGCCGGTGCGATCAGATGTCCCAGCGATGGCAACGACAGAGTGGGTCCGTCGTTGCCGAACAGGCGGTGCAACTGGTTGGCCCAACCGACCAGGCCGTCGAGTTCACGGCGCTGCCCCAGGTACGAGCCGGTGTAGGGGTCGACGAAGACCTGGGTGACGTTGTGCTCGCCGGCCTCGGATTCCTCGGCCGGCATGAAGTCGACCTGGGTGGACCGGTCCGCCGACTGCGGGGGAGTGACCGCGTCGAGCGCCATCGTCGCGTCGACGTGCTGGCGCGCGGTGGCCACCTGGGCGTCCAGCGACACCGGCGAACCCGTCTGGCTGACCACCTTGAGGTCGCGGTTCAGCCACAGGTCCAGCGGCTGGGTGTAAAGGATGATCAGACCGGTGCAGGCCAGCGTGATCAGCGCGGGTGCGGCGAACAGCCCGATCCAGAAGTGCAGCCGCCAGATACGGCGCAGAATCGCCGCCCGCCCACGCCGCTCCTCGCGATCGACGGGTTCCCGCTCAACAGTGACCACCGCAGCCCTCCAAGACTCTCCGGATCACTAGTCGCGGCGGAGGGGCTGCTGGTTCCCGCGAGTTTCAGGCCGCCTGAAATTCAGCCGGTGGCTTCGTCGCGTCGCGCGGCGGCGATCAGATCGTCTCTCGCCCGGGCCACCCGGGAGCGGATGGTGCCCAGCGGACAGCCGCAGACCTCGGCGGCCTCCTCGTAGGACAGGCCCAGCACCTGGGTCAGGACCAGGGCGTCGCGCCGCTCCGGGGCAAGGCCGTCGATCAGGACCCGGATCTCGACGATGTCCTCGAACCGGCCGGCCGTCTGCGTCGTGCCCAGCAGTCCCTCGACGTCCACCTGCGAGGTGGTACGCGGCCGTGCCTGGTTACGCCGGATCTGGTCGACGACGACGCGGCGGGCGATCGACAGCAGCCAGGTCCGTGCCGAGGACCGCCCGGCGAAGCGCGGAAGTGCGCCGATCACCCGAAGGTAGGTCTCCTGGGTGAGGTCGTCGGCGTTGCCCGGATCGCCGAAGAAGGCCACGGCGCGCCACACGTCGCGCTCGGTGGCCCGGATGAACTGGTCGAGGGCGGCGCGATCGCCACGGCCGGCGGCCAGCGCCAGCGTGGTGAGCGGATCCTCGTCAGTCACGGTCGTTACCTTAAGCGATCCCGACCGATGGTCGGCGGGAACTTTCCGCGGGCGCCGTCCGACTGACTGACCGAGCATCCGCTGAAAGGTTGAGAACCCCATGAATCAGAAGTCTGCGAGTCAGACGTTTTCCGTGACCGGGCTGAGCTGCCAGAGTTGCGTCAAGCACGTCGCCGAGGCGATCGGCGCACTGGCCGGTGTCGAGAGCGTCGCGGTCGACCTCGAACCCCAGGGCACTTCGACGGTCCGCGTCGAGACGGCCCAACCTCTCAGCGACGATCAGATCCAGGCCGCACTTGCCGAACAGGGCAACTACATGCTGGTCCGCTGATGATCTCCGACCTCGTCCTGAGGTGGGTCGTCACGCTGATGTTCCTGTTCAGCGCCGGCGTGTGCGTCTCGGCGATCCTCAACCACCGGCACGCGGTCGCAGGGCTGATCAGCCACTCGCTGCACGCCGTCATGGCGGTCGCGATGGCGGTGATGGCCTGGCCGCGCGGCGCCGAACTCCCGGCCCGGGCGCCGATGATCTTCTTCGCGGCGGCCGCGGTCTGGTTCGCCGTCGCCACCCTGCGCGACGCCGGACACCGGGTGCCCAACGTCTATCACACGCTGATGATGCTGGCGATGGCATGGATGTACGCGGCGATGGGCGGCCTGCCGCTGCCGCGGTCGTCGGAGGCGATGTCGATGCCGATGGCCGACGGCGCAGGCGGTCACGCCGGTCATGCCGGTCACGGCGGGCACGCGGTCGCGATGAGTTCCGGCGGCGAATCGGCCTCCTGGGTCACGACGCTGAACTGGGTGTGCGCCGTCGGTTTCGCCGCCGCATCGGCGTTCTGGTTCTACCGGCTCATCACCGCGCGGCTGTCGAACGACGGCAAGGACCACACCGTCGGAATCCTGTGCCAACTCGCGATGGCCGCGGGTATGGCGATCATGTTCGCCGTGATGCTCTAGCGGAGCTCAGGCGCGCCCGAATCAGGCGCGCCCCAATCAGGCGGCAGAGCCGTCGGTGGACCGAAGGTTGCCGCGGCGACGAGAAGCGTTGTCCGGCAACAGGAAATCGTCCGGATCGGCCAGCGCGGTGCGGTCCGGCTCCGGGGCGCTCGTCGCACGGTCCCGGCGCCACACCAGGAAGGCCAGCAGTGCTCCGGCGACGATCGGAAGATGGGTCAGTCCCCGCTCGATGCCGACCTGCCCGGCGAAGGCGTCGTCGATGGCGG
>NZ_JAFMJZ010000203.1 GCF_017853185.1 Mycolicibacterium sp. | reverse complement strand
CGTCATCCCGGATGGGCCGTCGCTGTGGCCGATGTGGCGGGCACCTCGCCTCCCCCGGTGATTTCGGCGCGCTAATCGTCGCTGAGCGACGAAAAACGCGCCGAAGTTGGCGAGGGGGAGAGCGTCACCCGGAATTGCATCACCCGGTAAGGCCAGCCGTGCGCGGTGTTCCATTGCGAGACCACCAGTCCCACGCCCCCGGGAACACCCAGCCGGCTGCCCGGCAGCACGTACCCGCCATAGAGTTGCGCGACCTGGCAGCCGTCATGGTCCTCGTCGTCCCAGCTGCAGCCCAGTACCGGCTTCTGCACCGGCACCTGCGAAAGGTCGTCGGTCGGATGGGTGAAGGTCCGGTAGCCCAGGCAGTACTCCGAGGACAGGAAGCCGCCGAGAACCCAAGTGCCGCTGCCCAATCGGCGCAGTGACAGCTCTCCCCAGGTTTCCCCGGGGGGTGTGATCACGGTTGCCTGCCGACCCCAGGTGCCGTTGCTCCAACCGAGATAGCGCGACCGGTCGCCGATGTCCGAGGGTCGCACCCGGCGCAGGATCAGCCCCTTGTCGCGCTGGAAGCCCGTCGACACGATGTAGACCCAGCCGTCGTTCGGGTCGTAGTCCCACGTCCAGCACTGCGCGTGCCCGCCGTAGGTCCCGGCCGGGAACTTCGCCGCCTCGCCGAGGTTGCGCCAGGACTCGCCGTTGTCGTCGGAGCGCCAGATCTCGGTCCAGACCACGTTGCCGAATCCGCGGTTGACGATCGCGTGCAGGTACAGCGAATCGCCCACCCGCAGAAGGTCGGACGGGATCACCGTGCTGATGCCGCGGCGCAGCAGTCCCGGGTTGGGCCGGTGCTTGTAATGCCAGAGTTGGCGGGCGTAGCGGGCGTCGGACCCGCCGGCATGGGTGTAGGTGATCGGGTGGGTGGCGTCGCCGGTGCCGATCAGGATCACCGGTGAACGCCAGTCGCCGACGCCAACCCGGCTGCCGGAGAAGGTGTCGCCGAACACCGACACCAGGTTCCCGTTCGGGGCGAGCACCGAGGCGCCCAGGTCGGTGCAGGCGGCGCCGAACCGGTCGGTGATGCCCGGGCCGGTGAGGTCCTTGACCTTGCCGGTGACGTTGGCCCTCAACGGATCACGAAGTCCGCCGGGTCCGCCGACCGTGTCCACGCCCAGTAGTCCACCAGCCGCCACGGGCTCAGCGAGTTCACCACACCGTCGGCGTTCTTGTAAAAGCTGTGCTTGATGCTCGGTTGCGACCACACCATGGTCTTCAACTCCGCCTGGGTGCGGGCGTACCAGTCGTCGCAGCGTTCGGGGCGCGGTTCCAGCGACGTCTTCCCCGACGAGAGCAGCAGGTCCAACGCGCTCATGATGTAGCGCATCTGGCACTCGGAGTGGAAGATCAGGCTGCCGCCGCTGGCCAGGTTGGTGCCCGGGCCGTACATGCAGAAGAAGTTCGGGAAGCCCGGCACGGTGATGCCCAGATACGCCGCCGGACGATTAGCCCACGCCGCGTGCAGGTCGGCCCCGTCCCGGCCTTTCACGCGCAGCGAGGACAGGAAGTCGTTGACCCGAAAACCGGTGGCGTATATGAGGATATCGGCCGGGTGCCGGACGCCGTCGTTGTCGACGACGGCGTCGGGTTCGATCCGCGCGATGCCGCAGCGCACCAGGTCGACGTTGTCGCGGCGCAGCGTCGCCAGCCAACTGCCGTTGTCCTGCAGGGTGCGCTTGCCGGTGGCCGGATAGTCCGGGACGACCTTGGCGATCAGGTCCTCGTCGCCGTCGCACTGGCTGGTGATCCACTCGGTGAACATCATCCGCGCCATATCGTTGACGGCGCTGACCGAGCGTTGCTGATCCGGCCAGTCCGGGTCCACCTTCGCGGCGGCCAATCCGCTGTCGCAGCCCGGCCAGAAGATCAGGAACCGGTACCAACGGCCGTAGAACGGCAGGTGTTTGAGCGCCCACTGCACGCCGGGGCCGACGGCCGCGTGGTAGTTCGGGTTGGGGAACATCCACTGCGCGGTGCGCTGGAAGATCGTGAGCCTGCCGACCGTCTCCGCGATTGCCGGCGCCACCTGGAAGCCACTGGCCCCTGCGCCGATCATCACCACATTGCGTCCGGTGAGGTCGACGGAGTGGTCCCAGCGGGCGGTGTGGAAGGCCGGTCCTGCGAAGGTCTCCGCGCCGGGGAGGTCCGGTATGTACGGCGAATTGAGTTGTCCCACAGCGCTGATCACCGCGTGGGCCCTCAGGGTTTCGACGCCATGAGGCCCCCGCACGGTGACAGTCCAGGCGCTGTCCTCCCACGCTGCCGAGATCACTTCGGTGCTGAACCGGACGTTCTTCTCGACGCCGTGCCGGTGCATCACATCGGCGAAGTAGGCCTGCAACTCGGGTTGGCGGGCGAAGTACTCGCTCCAGTGATCGGAGGGCTCGAAGCTGTAGCAGTAGAAGTGGTTGCCCACGTCCACCCGGGCGCCGGGATAGCTGTTCTCCCACCAGGTTCCACCCGGGCCGGCGTTCTTCTCGATCACGGTGTAGGGGATGCCGGCCTGCTGTAGCCGGATCGCGGCCAGCAGTCCGGATTCGCCGCAGCCGATCACCAGCACCGGGAAGTCCGCTCGCGCGGCGGCCGAGGAGCGCAACGTGTCCTCGCGGGCGTCGCGCCCGTCGAGTTCCATCTCCTCGAGCATCATCGGCACGTACTCGTTGGGCACCTCGGTGGCGACGATCCAGTCCATCATCCGTTTGAGCAGAGCCGGGCCGACGGGCGCAGGGTCGGGGCAGCCACGGTCGCGGTAGTCGCGGATCACGTCGAGGGCCAAGGCGCGGGCGGCGGCCTGGTCCTCATCGGACATGCAGCCCTGCACCTCGTTGAGGAAGACCCCGGCCGGTCCCAGGGTGCCTTCGAGGATCGACCGGCGGAAGGCGTCGTCGTTGGCCATGTGCACGCACGACATCAGCAGCGCCGGCACCGAGACGTCTTCAAGTGCGGCGGCGATCTCGGCGTCGGAGTCGGTGAACGGCTCCCCGGCGTGCCGATTGCGCATGAGGTGAGGCTATTGCGGAGCGGGGCTCAGCGGAGCCTGTTGGCGCACCCGCGTTCCGAGCGACACCATCTCTGCCCGCCTCTGCGCGACAACGTGTCGCTCAAAGGCGGGCACACGGACACCCGTTCCGGCGCGGCTAGCAACCGGTTGCCGCCCGCAGGGTATGGCAGGCCTGATGGAGTCGGGCCGGCGAAAGCTGGCCGATCTTCCGGCGAAAGGCGTCTCGCGAAAGGGTGTGAATGTTGTCGAAGTTGACGACACAATCCGTCGGTACGCGGTCGTCGGCGGCGGTCAGTTCCAGTTCCGAGACCAAACCGCGGCGGGTGCGGGTGAGGGCCGCGACGACCACCGCACCGATGCGGTCAGCAACGGGATCCCTTGTGAGGATGAGAACGGGTCGATCGCCGCCCGGCGTCGCTGCGAACCACAGTTCACCCCTTTGCATCAGCCCAGTCCGCCCAGTCTTCGGCGGGACCCCAGTCCGCGACTTCCGAGAGTGCCTTCTCGTCGTCGGTCACCGGATGAATCTCATAGGCGTGAACCTCCAAGGCGGCAGCCAACTCGGAGAGGTGTCGGCGCAGTGCTTCGCGGAGTAGCTCAGAGCGGTCCATGTGCAGCCGCCGCGCCCACTCTTCAACCGCCGCCGCGTCGTCGTCGGTGACCCGAAAACTCAGCATTGTCATACACGGATTCTAGAACGTATGACAGACAGAAATCAGGGCTGAACCAGAATCCGGATCGGATTGCCGTCCCCGCGCTCCAGCATCTCGATGCCGGCGTGGATCTCCTCAAGCGGCACGATCCGGCTGATCGACCGGGACAGGTCCAGCCGGCCCAGCGACACCAGCCTGGCCAGGATCTCGACATCGCCGTTGTCGCAGCCGAGGTGGCCCAGCACCTGCTTCTGGGTCAAGCCGAACTCGGACGTCGGGCCGACGGTGGGGGACTCGTCGCTCATCCCGACCGCGACCAGCCGCCCGCCGACCGTCAGACAGTCCAACGCCTGCTCGAAGGTGACCTTCCGGCCGACCGCGTCGAAGGCGACGTCGAGGCCGCGGCCGCCGGTGACGTCGTCGACCTTGGACTTGAGGTCCGGGTCGCGGGAGTCGAAGACGTGATCGGCGCCGAGTTCCAGGGCACGGTCGCGCACCACCGGGTTGATGTCGAGGGCGATGATCGGGGCGGCGCCGACCAGGCGGGCCAGTTGCACGATGTGGCTGCCGACCCCGCCCACACCCCACACCCCGACGGACTCGCCGATGCCGACCTTGCCGGTGTGCACCACCGCGCCGAACGGGGTGGACACCGCGTCGGCCAGGATCGCGGCCTGCTCCAGGGGGACGTTGTCGGGCACCGGGGTCAGCCCGATCGCCTGGGCCACGGTGTATTCCGCCCACGCGCCGTCGTAGGCGAAGGCCATCAGTTGCAGATGCAGGCAGTTGCCGATGTCGCCGCGACGGCAGTTCGGGCACGCCATGCACGGGCGGCCGGCGGCGACGACCACCCGATCACCCACCGACCATCCGGTGACGCCCTCGCCCAGTGCGGCGATAGTGCCGGAGGCCTCGTGGCCCTGGGTCACCACCTCGCGCTGGGGTGGGAAGGTGCCGTTGATCAG
>NZ_JAFMJZ010000061.1 GCF_017853185.1 Mycolicibacterium sp. | reverse complement strand
CGCCACTCGAAGTCAGCGAGCCCGCCGATTCGCTGGTGCAGAAGTTGCGCGGGAAGCCGTGGTGGGTGGACTACGGCGAGAACACCGGCTTGGTCTTCCCGGTCGGCATCGAGGACCTCCCCGAGGAGCATTCCCAACGGGTTCACGTGATCGACGCCGAGACGGACAACGTAATCGTGGTCGCCACCGCGCAGCGCGGAAAGTCGACCACGCTGATGACCACGATCGTCGCGGGCGCACTGATGTACCGGCCGCAACGCCTGACGTTCTTCTGCGTCGGTGCCGCGCTGTATCCGGTCGAGGGGATACCGCATGTCGCCGGTGTGGTCGGCCTCACCGACGCCGAAGGGGTGTCGCGCACCCTGGCTACAGTCGAAGGCTTGATCCGTTCCAGGGAGGCGTCGTTCAAACGCCACCAGATCGACATCGCCGAGTTCAGGGAGCGGCGATTCGGAACGTACGGGAACCCCGGAACCGATCCCGATGACAGATTCGGCGACGTGTTCCTGGTCATCGACAACTTCGCGGACCTCTACGAGAAGGACTCCGGGGCGGGAGACCGGGTGATCGCCATTGCGCGCCAGGGCCTTTCCTATGGTGTTCACATCATCACCAGCGCGAGCAGTTGGCTGGTCGGCCAGAAACAGGCATTGCTCAACGCCGCCAACGCACGTATCCAACTCCGGTTGAGCAATCCGGACGAAACCCAGATGGGCACCGGGATGGACCACCGGCGCGCCGCCCGAAACACCGTCGACCGGCCGGGCTTCGGGGTGACCAGAACCGGGCATGAGCTGCTGATCGGGTTACCCGAGCTGCGTGGGCCCTCCGGCGAACGAATCCCGATTCGCGAGGTCGGGGCCGCGATCGCCGACCGGACCGGGGCCGGCAAGGTGGAGACCCTTGCCAGGCTGCCGGAACGAATCCCGCTGCGGGACATTCGAACCGCCTACCGCGGCACAGATGAGCTCGATATCCCGTTCGCGCTCGGGGAGAGCGCACTGCAGCCGATCGCCCTGCCGGCCCGCCAACTTCCCCACCTGCTCATCGTGGGCCGTCAGGGGTGCGGAAAGACCAGCGCGTTGGCCGCCATCGGTCAGTCGGTGGTTGCGGGACTGACACCCGATCGGGCGCAGCTCACCATCATCGACCCGAAGACCACCCTGATCGGCAGGATCCAGGGCCGCGGCGTCCGTGCCTACGCCTATACGGCTGACGACATCGACCGCACGCTGGCCGAGCTCGCCGAGATCCTGACCGACCGGTTACCGCCGTCAGGGCTGACTCAGGAGGAGTTGCTCGGCCGGAGCAATTGGGAAGGCCCGCAGCATTTCCTGCTGATCGACGATGAGCAGGAACTCCGGCCGGGCGGTGCGGTCGGCAAGCAGGCGGCCACCGCACCGATCTGGAACCTGATCGAGCGGGGGCGGGAGATCGGCCTGCACGTGATCGCGGCCCGGTTGCCGGGTAACTGGGCGGGGGTCTCCGCGATGAGCCCGTTCCTGCAGAAGCTCACCGGCGCCCGGACGCCGACACTGTTCCTGGACAACGACCCTGCGACGGTGAAGGTCTTCGGCCGCACCAGTGCCGCACAGCTTCCGCCGGGCCGCGGTCTGCTCGTCACGACCGAGGGAACGATCGAAGGCGTACTGGTCGGAACGCCGGACTGAGGCTCCGCGGAACTAGAGCCAGGTGTCCGGACCGCTGGTGGTCAGGAACGACTCGAGGTCGTCACGCCACTGCGCCGGGGTGTTCTTGTCCGGTTCGATGCCGGTGTACTCACCGCGGTAGAACAGCAGTGGGCGGGGTTTGACGTTGTGCAGTTCCGACAGCGAGTTCACGGCGCCGAAGACCACGAAGTGATCGCCGCCGTCGTGCACCGAGGCCACCGTGCAGTCGATGTGGGCCAGCGATCCGTCGAGTACCGGTGAGCCCAGGGGGCTTTCGTGCCAGTCCACCCCGGCGAACTTGTCCGGTTCCCTGGACCCGAACCGGGCGCAGACCTCGCGCTGCGCCTCGGTCAGGATATTCACGCAGAACCGTCCGCTGGCCTCGATCGCCTGCCAGGACCGCGACAGCTTGGTCGGGCAGAACAGCACCAGCGGCGGATCGAGCGACAGCGCCGCGAACGACTGGCAGGCGAAGCCACTCGGTTCGCCGTCATGCATTGTCGTGATGATGGTGATCCCGGTGCAGAACTGGCCCAACACCTGGCGGAAGGCGCGGGGGTCGATCGGTTGAGCCGACATGGCGGTCAGTCGTTACGCATGCCGACGGTGAAGTCGTGGCCCCACAGGCTCACCGCGGTGCTCTCCCGCGCGACCCAGTCGTCGTCCTCGACTCTGAGCCCCTCGCAACCGAATTCGATGTCGAAGCCCCCCGGGCTCTTGATGTAGAAGGACAGCATCTTGTCGTTGACGTGGCGGCCCAGCGTCGCCGACATCGGCACCTTGCGGCGCAGCGCCCGGTCCAGGCAGAGCCCGACGTCGTCGCTGCCCTCCACTTCCATCATGATGTGCACGATCCCGCTGGGTGTCGGCATCGGCAGGAACGCCAGGCTGTGGTGGCGCGGGTTGCAGCCGAAGAACCGCAGCCACGCCGGCGGGGCGTCGGCCGGGCGTCCGACCACCTGCGGCGGGATTCGCATCGAATCGCGCAGATGGAAGCCGAGCACGTCGCGGTAGAAGTGCAGCGCCTCGGCGTCGTCACGGGTGGACAGCACCACGTGGCCCAGACCCTGCTCCTTGGTGACGAACCGGTGACCGTACGGGCTGACCACCCGGCGGTGCTCCAGGGCGGTGCCGCAGAATACCTCCAGGCGGTTGCCGGACGGGTCGGCGAAGGTGATCATCTCGTCCACGCGGCGGTCGGCCAGTTCGGCGGCGGTGGCCTCGCTGTAGGCCACCCCCTCGGCGTCCAGGGCGCTGCGGATCGCCTGCAGCGCAGCGGCATTGGCGCACTCCCAGCCGGCCGCGGCCAGCCGGTCGTGCTCACCGGGCACGATGACCAGCCGGGCCGGGAAGTCGTCCATCCGCAGGTAGAGCGCGCCGGGGGTGGAGCCGCTGCCCTCGATCAAGCCGAGGACTTTCAGGCCGAACTCACGCCAGGCCGGCACGTCGGTGGACTCGATGCGCAGGTATCCCAACGAACTGATGGCCATCACTGCTCTCCAAGGAAGTCGATGGTCAGCTTGTTGAACTCGTCGAACTTCTCCACCTGTGCCCAGTGACCGCACTGCCCGAAGACGTGCAACTGAACCCGGGGAATCTGCTTGAGCGCCACCAGTGCTCCGTCGAGCGGGTTGACCCGGTCCTCCCGGCCCCAGATCAGCAGCACCCGCTGGCGCAGCTTGTAGACCTCGCGCCACATCATGCCCAGTTCATAGTCCGGCCCGGCGAAGGACTTGCCCATCGCGCGGGCGGCGGCCAGGGACTCGGGCGCACTGGCGATGGCGAACCGCTCGTCGATCAGTTCCGGGGTGATCAGCTTCTGGTCGAACACCATGATCCGCAGGAAGCGCTCCATGTTCTCCCGGGTCGGGTCGGCGTTGAACCGGGCGAGCAGCTTGACCCCCTCGGTGGGGTCGGGAGCGAACAGGTTGACGCTCAGCCCGCCCGGACCCATCAGCACCAGCTTGCCGGCCCGCTCGGGATGGTCCAGCGCGAAGCGCACCGCGGTGCCGCCGCCGAGTGAATTGCCAACCAGCGCTGCGCGTTCGATGCCGAGGTGGTCGAACAGTGCGAGCACGGCTTGCGCGCTGTAGCGGTTGTACTGCTCGTGTTCGGTGTGCTTGTCGGAGTGCCCGTACCCGGGCTGGTCGATTGCGATGACGTGGAAGTGCTGCGCCAGCACCGCGATGTTGCGGCCGAAGTTCGACCAGCTCGACGCTCCCGGCCCGCCGCCGTGAAGCAGCACAACGGTGGGGCCGCTGCCGGCCTCGTGGTAGTGCAGCCGCATGTCGCGCTCCCCGGCGCGGACATCTGCGAAGCGTGAGGTCGACTCGAATGTCACGTCGGTCATCGGGTTGTTCAAACCCCTAGACCATCGTGTCGCCGAGTGGCAGCCCGAACTGCTCGTTGCCGTAGAGCACATAGGCGCGCTCGGCGTCGTTGGCGGCGTGCACCCGGCCGGCATGGGCATCGCGCCAGAACCGTTGCAGCGCCTGGTCGTTGTTGAGCGCGGTGGCGCCGGAGGCCTCGAAGAGCCGGTCGATGGAGGCGATGGCACGCTGGGTGGCGCGGACCTGATCGCGACGGGTCCGGGCCCGTAGCTCCATCGGGATCTCCTTGCCCGTGCACAGCAGCTCGTATTCCTCGGCGAGGTTGCCGCGCAGCTGACGCCAGGCGGCGTCGATGTCGCTGGCCGCCTCGGCGATGCGGATCTTGGCGAACGGATCGTCCTTGGCCTTCTCCCCGGCGAACGCCGCCCGGACCCGCTTGCCCTGATGTTCCAGGTGAGCGTCGTAGGCGCCGTACGCCATGCCGACGATCGGGGTGGAGATGGTGGTGGGATGCATGCTGCCCCAGGGCATCCGGTACACCGGGGCGGTGTTGACCTGCTGGCCGGCCGCGGTGCCGTTGTTCATCGCGCCGTAGGACAGGAAGCGGTGTTTGGGGACGAAGACGTCCTTGACCATCAGCGTGTTGCTGCCGGTGGCCTTCAGGCCGACCACGTGCCAGTCGTCGCGGATCTGATAGTCGCCCAGCGGCATCAGGAAGCTGCCGAAGTCGACCGGACGGCCGTCCTTGATCACCGGACCGCCGACGAAGGTCCACGTCGCGTGGTCACAACCGGAGGACCACAGCCAGGTGCCGTTGACCAGATAGCCGCCGTCGACCACCTGCCCGGCGCCCATCGGCGCGTAGGACGAGGAGATCCGGACCGACGGATCGGATCCCCAGACGTCCTCCTGGGCCTGCTGATCGAACTGGGCCAGGTGCCAGTTGTGCACACCCAGGATGCCGCCGGCCCAACCGGTGGATCCACAGGCGCTGGCGATCCGGCGCACCGCCTCGAAGAACAGGGTGGGGTCGCACTGCAGGCCGCCCCACTGCTCGGGCTGGACCATCTTGAAGAACCCGGCCGCATCCAGGTCGGCGATGTTGGCGTCGGGCAGCCGGCGCAGCAGCTCCGCCTCGGCGGCCCGCTCGCGCAGCCGCGGAAGGACTTCGTCGATAGCGGCCAGAACCGCATGCGCGTCACGCTGTTGAATGGACGTCACTGATGCCTCCCAGAAGAGCGGTACTCCAAGCCAAGACTAGAACACGTTACGATTTGCGTCCAGAACTGCGATTGCGTAGCAGGTAGTTCACCGTATTGTCATTTCTATAACGTGTTCTAGTTCCAGGAAGGAATGATCGCCTCGTGGCCCCGACTGATCCCCCGGCGACCGTCTCCCCCGCCACCGTGGTCGTCCACCTCGACGGCCAGACCCACACGGTGGCGTGGCCGCGCGGCGAGAAACTCCTCGACGTCCTCGTGGCCAAAGGGATCGAGGCGCCGTTCTCGTGTCGGGAAGGCCACTGCGGCGCCTGCGCGGTGACGAAAGTCAGCGGCGAGGTCGAGATGGAGATCAACGATGTCCTGGAGGCCGAGGATCTCGACGAGGGTCTGATCCTGGCGTGCCAGGCACGTCCGGTGTCCGACGAGGTTGAAGTCACCTACGACGACTAGCGTCCGTCGCCCGGCCCCAGCGCCCAGTGTGAAGCCATCTTCACGCCCGGCGCCTAGTGTGAAGATGGCTTCACGCTCGCGGGGCGGGCGGTCAGCGCGGCAGGCCGAGCAGTCGCTCGCCGGCCATCGTCAGCAGGATCTGTTCGGTGCCGCCCGCGATCGACAGGCACCGGGTGTTCAGGAAGCTCTGCACCGCGCCGTTGTCGATCAGCCCGCCCCCGGGGGACTGCTCCATCCGGAACTCCTCGAGCGCCTGCCGGTAGCGCACCCCGATGAGCTTGCGAACGCTGGCCTCGGCGCTGGTGTCCCGGCCACCGACCGCGAGTTGCGCGATCCGGTGGTCCAACAGCGAGCCGACCTGAGCGGCGAGCAGTAGCTCCCCGAGCCGGACGGCCAGCGCGGGGTCGATGCCCTCGGACCGCAGCGCACGCAGCATCTCCTCCATCGGGTTGCCCAGCGAGGTGCCGTGCGCCATCGCGACCCGCTCACTGGCCAGCGTGGTGCGGGCCAGCCGCCAGCCGTCATTGACGTCACCGACCACCATCTCGTCGGGGACGAAGACCTCGTCGAAGAAGACCTCGTTGAACAGTTCGTCGCCGGTGATCTCGCGCAGCGGCCGGATGTCGATTCCGGGCGAACGCATGTCGACGAGGAAGTAGGTGATGCCCTTATGTTTCGGAGCGTTCGGGTCCGTTCGCGCGAGGCAGACGCCCCAGTCGGCCTTGTGTGCCGCCGAGGTCCACACCTTCTGCCCGGTGAGTTTCCAACCCCCTTCGCCGCGTTCGGCTTTGGTCCGCAGCGCCGCCAGATCCGAGCCGGCCTCCGGCTCGCTGAACAGCTGGCACCAGACCAGATCGCCGCGCAGGGTGGGCGGCACGAACTGCGCGACCTGCTCGGCGGTGCCGCCCTCGAGGATCGTCGGGATCGCCCACCAGCCGATGACGAGATCCGGCCGCTGCACCCCGGCCTCGCTCAGTTCCTGATCGATCAGCAACTGCTCGGCCGGGGAGGCCTCCCGCCCGTACGGCTTGGGCCAGTGCGGTGCCAGCAGCCCGGAGTCGGCCAGTGCGACGCGGCGCTCCCCGGTCGGCTGCGCGGCGACGTGCGCCACCGCGGCGGCGATCTCCGGGCGTAGATGCGCGACCGAGTCGAGGTCGATGTGCAACTCCCGGCGCACTCCGTGCACGGTCAACTCCGCGACCCGCGCGAGCCAGCGCGAACGGCCGCCGAGCAACTGCCCGATCGCCAGCGCCCGCCGGAGATACAGATGGGCGTCGTGCTCCCAGGTGATGCCGATGCCGCCGAGCACCTGGATGCAGTCCTTGGCGTTGCCCCGCGCCGCGTCGATGCCGACCGCCGCGGCGACGGCGGCGGCGATGGACAACTGGTCGTCGTCCGCCTCTGCCGCGGTCGCGGCGTCGGCCGCGGCGACAGCGATCTGCTGTGCGCGCAGCAGCATCTCGGCGCACATGTGTTTGACGGCCTGGAAGCTGCCGATCGGCTTGCCGAACTGCTCGCGGACCTTGGCGTAGCCGGCGGCGGTGTCCAGCGCCCACTGTGCGACGCCGGCCGCCTCGGCCGCCAGCACGGTGGCGGCGAGGTCGAGGAAGCGGGACCGGGAAACCGTCAGCCGGGTGGCCGGCACCGAATCCAGCACCACCTTCGCCAGCGGCCGGGAGAAGTCGGTGGCGTCCAACGGTTCGACGGTGACCCCCGCTGCGCCGGCGTCGACGAGGACGACGTGATCTCCGGCGGGAAGCACCAGCACACCGGAATCCCCGGCACCCGGAACATGGGCGCCCAGCACGAAGTCCGCCGAGCCGGACACCAGCCCGGAGTCCTCCCGCAGGTCGGCCTCCAGCGCGATACCGGCGCTGAGCTCACCCGTCGAAAGCGCTTGCAGCACAACCGGATCAGTCACAACGAGGGTGGCCAGGGCAGTGCTGGCGACCGGCCCGGGAATCAGGGCCCGGGCCGCCTCGGCGACCATTGCGCACAGATCCCCGAGCGAACCCCCGGCGCCCCCGGCCGCCTCGGGGACGGCTACGCCGAACAGTCCCAGACCGGCCAGCCCGCGGTAGGGCTGTTGCCACGCATCGCGCCGGCCCTGCTCGATATCGCGCACGGCGGCGGACGCCCCGGCCCCGGCCGCCCACTGACGAACCAGGTCGCGAGCGGCGGACTGTTCGTCGGTGATGGTGGCGGACACCGGGGCTCCTCAGGTCGGCGAAGCGATCCGGATGACGCGCTCCGGACCACTAGAACGTGTTCTAATAGTGCCAGTGACGAAGCGTCAAGTCGACGGGCATCACCGCAGCGCAAGTGTCGTTTCGCCCGGCCGCTACGCAGTGAAGGAGCCGTGACCGCCATGACGACGCCAGGATCGCAGCCGCGCGAAGTGATGCCGGTGTCGGTGCTGCCGGAGTCCGAGCTCGGTTCCGAGGCCCAGCGGGAGCGGCGCAAGCGCATCCTCGACGCCACCCTGGCGATCGCCTCCAAGGGCGGTTACGAGGCCGTCCAGATGCGGGCGGTGGCCGACCGTGCCGACGTCGCCGTCGGCACCCTGTATCGCTACTTCCCGTCCAAGGTGCACCTGTTGGTCTCGGCGCTGGCCCGTGAGTTCGAGCGCATCGACGCCAAGACCGACCGCTCGAGCGTCATCACCGGGACCCCTTACCAGCGGCTGAGTTTCATGGTCGGCAAGCTCAACCGGGCGATGCAGCGCAACCCGCTGCTGACCGAGGCGATGGCTCGGGCTTACGTGTTCGCCGATGCGTCGGCGGCCGGCGAGGTGGACCACGTCGAGAAGATCATCGACAGCATGTTCGCCCGCGCGATGAGTGATGAACCGACCGAGGATCAGTACCACATCGCCCGGGTGATCTCCGATGTCTGGCTGTCCAACCTGCTGGCCTGGCTCACCCGCCGGGCGTCGGCCAGCGATGTCAGCAAGCGTCTGGATCTGACGGTGCGGCTGCTGATCGGCGATGAGGAAGCCCGCTAGGACCGCAGGCGCCCTCGGCTACAGTTATTGGAAACGGTTTTCATTACCTTTCCGGAGGGGCTCGGTGCGCAGCTCAACAGTGGTCGCCTTGGCAGCGGCGGTGGTCATCGCCGGCTCGGTCAGTTCGTGCGCCGGGCGTCCCGCCACGCAGACCA
This sequence comes from Mycolicibacterium sp., assembly GCF_017853185.1. GTDB lineage: Bacteria > Actinomycetota > Actinomycetes > Mycobacteriales > Mycobacteriaceae > Mycobacterium. The sequence goes on along the minus strand of NZ_JAFMJZ010000061.1, from coordinate 10,828 downwards.
CCAGGCCGGCAGTCGTCGCGTCGACCGACGTGTGGGGCAGTGTCGCCCGGACGGTCGCCGGTGAGGACGCCGAGGTCACCTCCATCGTCAGCGGTCCGGTCGATCCGCATTCCTTCACCCCGGCTCCGGCTGCCGTCGCGGAGATCGCGGATGCGGCAGTGGTGATCTACAACGGCGGGGGCTACGACGCCTGGATGACCGAAGTGCTCGGCAACAATCCGAAGGCACCCACCGTCGACGCCTACTCCCTGCTCGACCCGGCAGCCGTCGGCGAGTCGTCCCCGGCCAACGAACACGTCTTCTACGAACTCGGGACGGCCAAGGCCGTCGCCACCCGAATCGCTGACAGGCTGGCGGAGGTGGACTCCGCTCACGCCGACCAATACCGTTCCCGGGCAGCTGAATTCGGCCGAAATGCGGACAAGATCCGCGAGCGTGAGCGCGCACTGCGTATCAGTTCTCCGGACACCGCTGTGGTGGCGACCGAGCCGGTGGCGCATTACCTTCTGCTGGCCGCCGGCCTGAGGGACGAAACCCCGCAGGGATTCAGCAACGCCGTCGAGCAGGACACCGATCCAGCCCCTGCCGACATCGCGGCGATGCTCGACCTCATCACCAAGCATCAGGTCTCCGCGCTGGTGTTCAACGATCAGACCGTGACCGGAGCGACCCGGCAGATCCGCGACGCCGCGACGACCGCCGGTGTTCCGGTGGTGACAGTGACGGAGACCCTGCCCGACGGCAAGGACTACCTGAGCTGGCAGGCCGACACCGTCGATCGACTGACCGCCGCGTTGGGAGCCCCCCGATGACCGGTCCGGTCGTCACCCTCACCGGAGCCAGGCTCGCCTTCGGCGACCGGGTGCTGTGGGACCACCTCGACCTCACCGTCTCGGCGGGCGAGTTCATCGCGATCCTGGGGCCCAACGGCACCGGCAAGACCTCGTTGTTCAAGGTTCTGCTCGGACAGTTGCCGCTGAGTGCCGGAACCGCGCTGATCGAGGGACGGCCGGTGCGGGCCGGCAGCGAACGGATCGGATACGTTCCGCAGCACCGCGCGGTCGACCGGGGCCTGGCGCTGCGTGGCCGCGACCTGGTCCGGCTCGGCGTGGACGGCCACCATTGGGGTGTGGCGCCGTGGCGCCGGGCCGAGCGGGTCCAACACCGGGCGGCGGTGGAGCGGGCGCTGGCCCAGGTGCATGCCCAGAAGCTGGGCGGGGTGCCGGTCGGCGTGATGTCCGGCGGCGAACTGCAGCGGGTGCGGATCGCCCAGGCGCTGGCCAGTGACCCGGCGCTGCTGCTGTGCGACGAGCCGCTGCTCAACCTCGACCCGGCCAATGCCCGCCTGGTGGCCGGACTGATCGACCGGCGGCGCCGCTCGGGCACCGCGGTGATGTTCGTGACCCACGAGGTGAACCCGGTGCTGCCCTACGTCGACCGGGTGCTCTATCTGGTCAACGGGCGGTTCCGGATCGGCACCGTCGCCGAGGTGATGACCTCGGCGACGCTGTCCGAGCTGTATCAGGCCGACATCCAGGTGATCCAGGTCGGCGACCGCTACGTCGTCGTCGGCGAACACCTCGACCACTCCGGACACACCCACGGGCACAGCCATGAATGACCGATTGACCCATCTGCTGGAGAACCTGTTCTCCTTCAACATCACCGCCGACCTGCTCAGCCGGGACTTCGTGCAGCAGGCCCTGCTCGCCGCCGCCCTGCTGGCATTGGTGGCCGGCCTGATCGGGCCGTTCATCGTGATGCGGCAGATGTCGTTCGCGGTGCATGGGTCCAGTGAGCTGTCACTGACCGGCGCTTCGTTCGCACTGCTGACCGGACTCAACGTCGGTCTCGGAGCTCTGGTCGGAAGTGCAATCGCCGCAGTGCTTTTCGGGTTCCTGGGACAACGGGCACGAGAACGGGACTCTGCGATCGGCGTGGTGCTGGCGTTCGGCCTGGGCCTGGCGGTGCTGTTCATCCACCTCTACCCGGGACGCACCGGCACCAGCTTCGCACTGCTGACCGGTCAGATCGTCGGCGTCGGCTATTCGGGGCTGGCGCTGCTGATCGGGGTGACGGTGGCGGTGGTCGCCGTGCTCGCGATCAGCTTCCGGCCACTGCTGTTCGCCACCGCGGACCCGGAGGTGGCCGCCGCCCGCGGGGTGCCGGTGCGTGCACTCGGAATCGTCTTCGCGGCCCTGGTCGGCGTCACCGCTGCCCAGGGTGTGCAGATCGTCGGCGCGCTGCTGGTGATGTCGTTGCTCATCACCCCGGCCGCCGCGGCCGCCCGGGTGTTCAGCTCCCCCGGCGCCACCATCGCGGCGTCGGTGGTCTTCGCCGAGATCTCCGCGGTGGGCGGCATCGTGATGTCACTGGCTCCGGGTGTGCCGGTGTCGGTGTTCGTCACCACCATCTCGTTCGCGATCTACCTGGTGTGCTGGGCACTCAGCCGCCGCCGGCACGATCCCGCCGCTGCTTGATGTCGGCTGCCCGGCTGCCGGCGGCGCTTAGGCTTACCCGGTGGCATCCGTCGATCTGAACGCCGATCTCGCCGAGGGGTACGGGGTCTGGGAACTCGGCGACGACGCGGCGATGCTCGACATCGTCACCAGTGCCAACCTCGCCTGCGGCTTCCACGCCGGCAACCCGGTCGGCCTGGCCCGCACCTGTGCGGCGGCCGCGCAGCGCGGAGTGCGCGTCGGCGCTCAGGTGGGCTACTTCGACCTGGCCGGGTTCGGCCGCCGTCGCATCGACGTCGATCCGGCGGAACTCACCGCTGATGTGATCTATCAGATCGGTGCGCTGCAGGCGCTGGCGCGGGCGTCGGGGTCGACGCTCGGATACGTCAAACCGCATGGCGCGCTGTACAACACCATCGTCGAGGACCGCGATCAGGCCCGCGCCGTCGCGCAGGCGGTGCACGCCGTCGACCCGAGCCTTCCAGTGCTGGGCCTGAGTGGCTCGGTGTTCTTCGACGAGGCGCACCGGCTGGGCCTGCGCACCGTCGCCGAGGCGTTCGCCGACCGGGCCTACCGGCCCGACGGCCAGCTGTTGTCACGCCGCGAAGCCGGGGCGGTGCTGCACGACCCGGACGAGATCGCCGCGCGGGTCCTGCGCATGGTCACCGACGGCCGAGCCACCGCCATTGACGGATCGACGATCGACATCGAGGTGGAATCTGTGTGCGTGCACGGGGATTCGCCCGGCGCGGTGCAGATCGCCACCGCAGTCCGGAATCGTCTGCTGACGGCCGGGGTCGACGTGGCGGCCTTCCTCTGATGCGACTGAAACTGGGCCGGCCCGACATCGGCAGATATTCCGACCGCTTCGATCTGACCACCGCCTCCCCCGGCGCCGAACCGACCGTCACGTGGATGGGCGTCTCCACCCTTCTGGTGCGGGACGGAGAAACCGCATTACTGACCGACGGGTTCTTCTCCCGGCCGGGACTGCTCGAGGTCGGCCTCGGAAAGATCCGGCCGTCGGCCTCGCGGATCGACGACTCGCTGCGCCGGGCCGGGATCGAACGGCTGGCCGCGGTGCTTCCGGTACACACCCACTTCGATCATGTGCTGGACAGCGCCGTGGTCGCCGAACGCACCGGCGCGGTCATGGTCGGCGGCGAGTCGGCGGCGAATGTCGCTCGGGGGCAGGGACTTCCGGCGGATCGGATCGTGGTGACAGAGCCGGGTGCACAGATGGAATTCGGCGGCTTCGAGGTGACCCTCATTGAAGCCGAACACTGCGCACCGGACCGCTATCCCGGTGCGATCACCGCGCCGGTGGTTCCGCCGGTGCGGACCGTGGCTTACCGGTGCGGGGAGGCCTGGTCGACGCTGATCCATCACCGGCCCACCGGTAGGCGGCTGCTGATCCAGGGCAGTGCGGGATTCCGAACCGGCGCTCTGGCGGGTAGCCGTGCCGAGGTCGCCTACCTGGGCGTCGGCCAACTGGGCATCCACCCGATCGACTACATCGAGCGGTACTGGACCGAGACGGTGCGGGCGGTCGGCGCTCGGCGGGTGGTGCTGATCCACTGGGATGACTTCTTCCGGCCGCTGACGGAGCCGCTGCGCGCACTGCCGTACGCCGGGGACGATCTCGACGCCACCATGCGCGCTTTGGGCAGACTGGCCGAATCAGATGGTGTCGCACTGCATCTGCCGACGCTGTGGCAGCCGGTCGACCCCTGGGTGCAGTGACCGGCACGCTTCTGGTTGCGCTGGGGTTACTGGCGCTGGTGCTGGTATCGGCCACCTCCCGGTGGTCGGAGGTGGCCGTCGCCGTCCCGGCCGCGGGACTGCTGGTTGGCATCGGAGCGGTGTCGACGCAGGACGCCGCGGCGGAGTTGCAGCGGCTGGCTCCGGTCGTCGGATTCCTCGCCGCGGTTCTGTTGCTCGCCGGTCTGTGCGACGACGAGGGATTGTTCCGGGCGGCCGGCGTGTGGGCCGCCCGGTCCAGCGGTGGTAGCCCCAGACGTCTGTTCGGCAGGGTGTTCCTGGTCGCGACGGGTACCACGGCCGTTCTCAGTCTCGACGCGACGGTGGTGCTGTTGACCCCGGTTGTCCTGGAAACCGTTCGGGCGATGAAGGTTCCGGCCCGGCCGCACGTCTACAGCACCGCCCATCTGGCCAACACCGCGTCGCTGCCGTTGCCGGTCTCGAACCTGACGAATCTTCTGGCCTTCGCGGTCGCCGGGCTGTCGTTCGCCCGATTCAGCACCCTGATGGTCGCGCCCTGGCTGGTCGCCGTCGCCGTCGAGTACGTGGTCTTCCGATGGGCGTTCCGCAGTGACCTCGCCGACCGGACCGGCGAGCACCCGCTGCCGCCGGCGCAGCCGATCCCGGTATTCCCGCTCGTCGTGCTGGCCCTGACGCTGGCCGGGTTCGTCGCGACCTCATTCGTCGGTCTGTCACCGGCCTGGGCTGCCCTGGCCGGGGCACTGGTGCTGGCGGTGCGGTCAATGGTTCAGGGGCGCAGCACAATCGGTGGGATGGCGCATTCGCTGAATATCCCGTTCCTGGCCTTCGTCCTCGCGCTGGGCGTGGTGGTCAAGGCGGTCCTGGTCAATGGAGCCGACGTGGCGGTGCGGCAGTTGCTGCCGTCGGGCGACGGTCTGGCCGCGCTGCTGCTGATTGCGGTCCTGGCCGCGGGCCTGTCCAATCTGGTCAACAATCTGCCGGCGATCCTGCTGCTGCTCCCCCTGCTGACCGGACCCGGTCCGGTGCTGGCCGCGCTGATCGGGGTCAACATCGGCCCCAACCTGACCTACGTCGGTTCGCTGTCGAATCTGTTGTGGCGCCGGATCATGCACCAGCGCGGCGAGCCGACCAGCGCCGCGCTGTTCACCCGGCTGGGATTGCTGACGGTGCCCGCCGGACTGCTGGTCGCCGTGCTGGCGCTGTGGGCCGGCCTGGCGGTGACCGCGACCTAGCCTCGCCGCTGGCGGGCGACCTCGGCCAGCACGACGCCGGCCGCGACAGCCGCGTTGAGCGATTCGGTCGGACCGGCCATCGGAATGGAGACCACCTGGTCGCAGTTCTCCCGGACCAGCCGGGACAGCCCCTTGCCCTCCGAGCCGACCACGATGCACACCGGTCCGGTGGCGTCGAACTCGTCCAGGGTGGTGTCGCCCTCGGCGTCCAGGCCGACGATCAGCACACCGGCGTCGGACCACTCCTTGAGCGTCCGGTTCAGGTTGGTGGCACGCGCCACCGGCACCCGGGCGGCCGCCCCGGCACTGGTACGCCAGGCAACCGCGGTCACCGAGGCCGAACGGCGTTGCGGAATCAGCACGCCCTGGCCGGCGAACGCCGCCACCGACCGGATGATCGCCCCGAGGTTGCGCGGATCGGAGATGTTGTCGAGGGCCACCAGGAGTGCGGGTTGCACGTCGTGGGTGGCCGAGGCGAGCAGATCGTGCGGATGCGCGTAGGCGTACGGAGGCACCTGCAGGGCGATGCCCTGATGTAATCCGTTCGCGCTCAACCGGTCCAGGTCGGTGCGCGGCACCTCCAGGATCGGGATGCCGCGGTCGGCTGCCAAGGTGACCGACTCGGTCAGCCGCTCATCGGCCTCGGTGCCGAGCGCGATGTAGAGCGCGTTGGCCGGAGCGTCGGCGCGCAGGCATTCCAGCACCGGGTTGCGGCCCAGCACGGTCTCGGTCTCGTCGACCGGCTTGCCGGCGGGCCGGCCGACAGCCTTGCGGGCCTTGGCGGCGGCCTTACGGGCGGCCGGATGTCCGGTCCGCTGGTGAGCCGGCGGGGTGGCACCACGGCCCTCGAGTCCGCGCCGCCGCACACCGCCGGAGCCGATGGTCGGACCCTTCTTGGTGCCTTCCTTGCGGATCGCCCCACGGCGCTTGGAGTTGCCGGCCATTTAGGTTCCGTCCTGTCCCAGAAGCGCCCACTGCGGCCCGTCGGCCGTGTCGGTGACCTCGATGCCGGCGTTCTTGAGCCGGTCGCGGATCTCATCGGCCTGCGACCAGTCGCGGCCCTGCCGCGCATCGTCGCGGCGCTGCAGTTCGGCACGGACCAGCACGTCGACGGCGGCCAGTGCGGCAGCGGTCTCGTCGCGGGTCTCCCAGCGCTCATCGAGGGGGTCGCAACCGAGGATGCCCATCATGGCCCGGATCTGACCGGCCTTGGCCAGCGCGATCTCATGATCCCCGGCCTCCAGTGCCCGGTTTCCGTCGGCCCGGGCGGCGTGCACCTCGGCCAGCGCCGCCGGCACGGCCAGATCGTCGTCGAGGGCGGCCGCGAATTTCTCGGTCCACGTCGTCGGCGTCACCGCACCGACCCGGGTCCGCACCCGGTGCAGGAACTCCTCGATACCGGTGTAGGCCTTCGCCGCGTCCTGCAGGGCCGTCTCGGTGAACTCCAGCATCGACCGGTAATGCGCGCTGCCGAGGTAGTAGCGCAGCTCGGCGGGCCGGACCCGTTGCAGCACAGCGGGAATCGACAGCACGTTGCCCAGCGACTTGCTCATCTTCTCGCCGCCCATGGTGACCCAGCCGTTGTGCAGCCAGAACTGGGCGAATCCGTCGCCGGCCGCCTGGGCCTGGGCGATCTCGTTCTCGTGGTGCGGAAACACCAGATCCATTCCGCCGCAATGGATGTCGAACTCCGCGCCGAGGTACTCGTGGGCCATCGCCACACATTCGGAATGCCAGCCCGGCCGCCCCCGGCCCCAGGGCGTCGGCCACGAGGGCTCCCCCGGTTTGGCGCCCTTCCACAAGGTGAAGTCGCGCTGATCGCGCTTTCCGGTGCCGGCGCCCTCGCCCTGGTGGACGTCGTCGATGCGATGGCCGGAGAGCTTGCCGTACTCCGGGAAACTCAGCACGTCGAAGTAGACGTCGCCGTCGCCTTCCCGAACGGAGGGGTAGGCGTGTCCTCTATTGATCAGGCGCTCGATGAGTTCGACGATCTGGGTGATGTGCCCGGTCGCGCGCGGCTCGGCGGACGGCGGCAACACACCCAGGGCGTCGTAGGCCGCCGCGAAGGCGCGTTCATGGGTCGCGGCCCATTCCCACCACGGCCGGCCGGCTTCGGCTGCCTTGGTGAGGATCTTGTCGTCGATGTCGGTGACATTGCGGATGAACGCGACGTCATATCCCTTGGCCGTGAGCCATCGCCGCAACACGTCGAAGGCCACCCCGCTGCGGACGTGGCCGATGTGCGGCTGACTCTGCACGGTGGCGCCGCACAGATAGATCGAGACCTGACCGGCGCGCAACGGCACCAACTCGCGGACGGCACCGCTGTAGGTGTCGTGCAAGCGAAGGCCGGTGGTCACGACGTGGCAGCTTACCGGGCGGACTCGACGACCAGAGCGGTGGCGACGGCCGCCATGCCCTCACCTCGGCCGGTCAATCCGAGCCCGTCGGTGGTGGTGGCCGATACCGACACCGGAGCCCCGAGCAGATCGGAGAGCACCAGCTGAGCCTCGTCCCGGCGTGGACCGACCTTGGGCCGGTTGGCGATCACCTGAACCGTCGCGTTGCCGATGGTGAAACCGGCCCGGGTCAGCAGATCCCGGACGTGGCTGAGCATTTGGGCGCCGGTCACACCGCGCCACTGCGGCTGGTCCACCCCGAAGACCGAACCGAGATCCCCCAGACCGGAGGCCGAGAGCAGCGCGTCGCACAGCGCGTGCACCGCGACGTCGCCGTCGGAGTGCCCGGCGCAGCCGTCGGCGCCCTCGAAGAGCAGACCGAGCAGCCGGCACGGCCGGCCGGCTTCGATGGGATGAACGTCGGTCCCGATACCGACCCGGGGCAGTGTCATGACGCGAGGACCGCCCGGGCCAGCCGGAGATCCAGCGGGGTGGTCACCTTGAAGGCCAGCGGATCGCCGGCCACGGTGTGCACCGGCACTCCGAGGTTCTCCACCAGGGAAGCGTCGTCGGTGACCTGGACGGTCTGCTGATAGGCGCGCCGCAGGAGGGCGGTTTCGAAGCCCTGCGGGGTCTGCACCGCCCGCAGTCCGGCCCGCTCCGGTGTACCCAGCACCGCGCCGTTGGCGTCGACGGCCTTGATGGTGTCCACAACGGGCAGAACCGGGATGACGGCGCGCAGACCCTCGTCGAGGGCGGCGACCACGCGCCGGATCTGATCGGGTGGGGTCAGCGGCCGGGCGGCGTCATGGACGACGACGAAGTCCGGGTCACCGACAACTGCGAGGGCAAGCCGGACGCTGTCCGGCCGTTCCGCACCCCCGGCGACCACCGTGGCCCGCCCGGTGAGCAGGGCTGCGGTGTCGTCGACGAGAGCGTCGGGAACAGCGACGACGACCCGGTCGATGACCCCGGAGGCCAACAAACCGTCTACGGCGTGGTCGAGCATGCTGCGACCGTCGAGATCGACGAACGCTTTGGGGATACCGGCACGTAGCCGTTCACCTGACCCGGCCGCAGGGACGATCGCGACCGTTGTCGACATCAGGATCTAGTGGCCGAGCGGCAGTCAAGAAGCGGCGGCCAGAACCTCGTCGAGAATGATCGAGGCCTTCGCGTCATCGGTGTTCTCGGCCAGAGCCAACTCGCCGACCAGGATCTGCCGGGCCTTGGCCAGCATGCGCTTCTCGCCGGCGGACAGGCCGCGCTCCTGATCGCGACGCCACAGGTCGCGCACGACCTCGGCGACCTTGTTCACATCACCGGAGGCAAGCTTCTCCAGGTTGGCCTTGTAGCGGCGTGACCAGTTGGTGGGCTCCTCGGTGTGCGGAGCGCGCAGCACCTGGAAGACCTTGTCGAGGCCCTCCTGGCCGACAACATCACGCACGCCGACGTACTCGGCGTTATCCGCGGGAACTCGAACGGTCAGATCACCCTGAGCTACCTTCAGGACGAGGTATTCACGCTGTTCGCCCTTGATGGTGCGGGTTTCGATCGCTTCGATCAATGCAGCACCGTGATGTGGATAAACAACGGTATCGCCGACTTTGAAAATCATCAGATTCGAGCCCCTTTCGACTCCAATGTTAGCACGGCGCGGAACCCGGTGTGGAACAACGGTGCAGGTCAGGGGCTTCGTACGGGAAGGTGGCATCTTCCGTCGGGGGTTGACATGCCGGCAAATCCATGCTTTTGCGCCCCGAGTTGACCCGGGCGGTGGCGCGGCGGCGACGGGATGGAGGCGCGCTGGACCCAGTACCGGCCCTGCGCTAGTGCAGGGCCCGGTGACCTACTACTCTGCATAGTCGAACCGCGGCGGCTGTCCTCATGCCGTCCGCAAGGCCCAGCAGGAGGCTGCCGTGACCCGCATCAAGAACCGAGTCTTCGCCGCGACCGCCGGACTGGCCGCCTGCGGCGTGATCCTCACCGGATGCGGGACGGGCCAGATCTCGCAGTCCGCCGGCCAGGAGTCCGCCGTCAACGGAAACTCGGCCAACGTCAAGAACATCGCGCTGCGCAACGTCTACCTGCAGGCCGCGCAGAGCGGCGACTTCCTGCAGCCCGGACGCATCGTGCCGTTGCTGTTCGTCGCGGCCAACAACTCCCAGGAGTCGGCCGACAAGCTGGTCAGCATCACCTCCGACGCAGGCACGGTGGCCCTCAGCGGCGACGGCGCCGTCCCGATCGGCGGCGCGCTGGTGGCCAACGCGGGCGGCGCCCCGGGCGAGACCGCCGGCACCGTGACCCCGCCGACCGCTGCGGTGACGCTCACCCAGCCGATCACCAACGGCCTGAGCTACAAGTTCACCTTCAACTTCGAGAAGGCCGGCTCCACCACGATCGCCGTGCCGCTCGCGGCTCCGGAGAAGAAGTAGTCCAGCTGACACGCCCCCGTGACACTCCCTCGGGCGGGATGCGGGTGACTGTCGGACCCACCGGCTAGCGTCGGCGGCGTGGCTAAGGCACGTTCACAGTTCCGTTGTTCGGAGTGCCGCCATGTCACGGGAAAGTGGCTGGGCCGCTGCGCGGAGTGCGGCACCTGGGGCACCGTCGAGGAGATCGCCGTACTGGCCTCGATAGGCGGCAGCCAGCAGCGCACCGCGGTGCCGTCGACGCCCGCGGTCCCGATCAGTTCCATCGACGCCGAGCGCACCCGGCACTTCCCCACCGGGGTCAGCGAGCTCGACCGGGTGCTCGGCGGCGGGGTGGTGCCCGGGTCGGTGAGCCTGCTTGCCGGCGATCCGGGGGTCGGCAAGTCCACCCTGTTGCTGGAGGTCGCAAACCAGTGGGCGCAGGCCGGTCGGCGTGCGCTCTACGTCTCCGGTGAGGAGTCGGCCGGCCAGATCCGGATGCGGGCCGAGCGGACCGGATGCAATCACGACGAGGTTTATCTGGCCGCGGAGTCCGATGTGGCGACCGTGCTGGGCCACATCGA
>NZ_JAFMJZ010000060.1 GCF_017853185.1 Mycolicibacterium sp. | reverse complement strand
CGCCTGGCGGACGAGCCGGCCGTAGCCGGAGGTGTCACCGGTGCCGCTGCCGCCGAACATGCCCTGCTGTGTGCTCACCGCAGCAGTCCCTTGAGTTCGAGGGTGGTCGGGGCGGCCAGTGCGGCCTTCTCGGCCGCGGCGATCGCCTCGGCGCGGTGAACGCCGAGGGGCATCTCGGCGATCTTGGCGTGCAGGGCGAGGATCGCGTGCAGCAGCATCTCCGGGCGCGGCGGGCAGCCGGGCAGGTAGATGTCAACGGGCACAACGTGATCCACGCCCTGGACCACGGCGTAGTTGTTGAACATGCCGCCGCTGGAGGCGCACACGCCCATGGCCAGCACCCATTTCGGCTCGGCCATCTGGTCGTAGACCTGGCGTAGCACCGGGGCCATCTTCTGGCTGACCCGGCCGGCCACGATCATCAGGTCGGCCTGGCGGGGGGTGGCGGAGAACCGTTCCATGCCGAAGCGGGCGATGTCGAAACGCGGGCCGGCGGTGGCCATCATCTCGATGGCGCAGCAGGCCAGGCCGAAGGTGGCCGGCCACAACGATCCTTTGCGGGCGAATCCGGCGACCTTCTCCACCGTCGACAGCAGGATGCCGCCGGGCAGCGATTCTTCTAGTCCCATTTCGGCTCTAGTCCCATTCCAGCCCGCCCCGGCGCCAGACGTAGGCGTAGGCGACGAACACGGTGGCCATGAAGATGGCCATCTCGGCCAGCGCGAAGGTGCCCAGCTGATCGAAGGCAACGGCCCACGGGTAGAGGAACACGATCTCGATGTCGAAGACGATGAACAGCATGGCCGTCAGGTAGTACTTGATCGGGAAGCGCTGTCCGACCGGCTCATTCGCCACCGGTTCGATGCCGCATTCGTAGGCTTCCAGCTTCGCCCGGTTGTACCGTCGCGGACCGATCACCACGGCGATCCCCACCGACACCACCGCGAAGAGTGCGGCAATGGCCCCGAGCACCAGGATCGGTGTGTAGAGGCTCATTCCGGCGTTTAGCTCCTCGTTGCGGCCATCCCCTGTGACCCTGCACACAGCCTAGCGATTTTGTGCAGCCGAACTGCCTGAATCGGCGAGCTAGACCGTCGGAGTGCGCAACAGGCCGACCACGGCCTCGCCCAGCCGGATCGGGTCGATCGGATGCGGCACCGCGGCTTCGGCCCGGGACCAGTTGGCCAGCCAGGCGTCGTCGGCCCGGCCGGTGAGCACCAGGATCGGCGGACAGCCGCTGATCTCGTCCTTGAGCTGCTTGGCGATGCCCATCCCGCCGACCGGGGAGGCCTCGCCGTCGAGGATGACTAGGTCGAATCCGCCGGCGTCCATCAGCTGGATCACCATCGGGCCGGTGGCGACCTCGGTGTAGGTCAGCTCCGGCAGATCGGGGTGGATGCGGTTGCCCAGGGCCAGCCGGACCTGTTCCCGGGTGCGGGCGTTGCTGCTGTACAGCAGGACGTGCAACACGAGGCTGATGCTAGCCCGGTTTCGGCTATGACTTGGTGAATACGGTCTCGGCCACCAGGGTCGCGGCGGTCGGCATCATCCCGGCCATGTTGCCGCTGACCCCCCATTCGGTGCGGTCGACCGTGGCGCGGATGGTGACCCGGACGGTGCCCGCGTCGACCCGTGCGACGGTGGTGTGCAACGGCAGCGGGAGAGTGGTGCCGCGGATGGTCAGGGTCGCGCTCTGCGGTCCGGTCACCTCGACGGTGATGTCCGGGTGGTTGTCGGTGTCGAAGAAGTCCGGCGACCGCAGGTGCTTGTCGCGCATGCCGATTCCGGTGCGCAGCGAGGCGGCCTTGATGTCGACCCGGCCCTTGATCGCGCCGTCGGCGGTCACCGATCCGGAGCCGCTGATGTCGGTGAACCGGCCGTTGACCGGAACCAGGCCCCACAGTGTCTTATTGGAGAACCGGATCTGTGACCGGCTCGGGTCCAGTGTCCAGGTGCCGACGGCGGACGGGTCGGCGAGCAGGCTCTGCAGGGTCATGTTCGCCATTGTCGTCCGGCTGGTTCCTGCTGTCACCGGCCGGTAGGGGAACGTTGTCTGCCGGCGTAACGAACAGTGCCCCCCGCCGTGAGGCGGAAGGCACTGTCAATGGTCGGGCTCGCGACTACGCGGTGGGAGTAACCGTCGGCGTCGGGGCAGGGGTCGGCGTCGGCGTCGGCTTGGGAGCGATCACCCGCTGAAGCGCGTTGGCCAGACCCAGGTTGCCGGGCTTGAACTGCACAAGCGCGCCCAGCACGCCAGCCGCGCCGCCGCCACTCTTGGCGATGGCCGAGATTGTCTGGCCGATGGTGTTGCGGGGGGTGCTGCCCGAGTTGCCGTTGGCGTTGCTGTTCGGAGCGGCAGCTGCCACCGGCGCCGACGCAATAGCGACTGCGGCCAGCGTGGTCATGGCTGCGACCTTGAACTTCACCGAAATACTCCTTTTCGCTTACTGCCACCCGACGGTGGCCTATGGCGTTGATTTTACCGGGTGGCGACGAGACTCGGCTAATTACTATTAGTGAGGCTTATCACTTTCTGGGCTGGGATTTTCCAGCAAATCGGATCGTGAACCCTACGACTCGGCTAATAACGAGTTCAGGTCTGCGGGATCCAGGTACTCGTCGATGCGGGTGATCAGACCGTCGGGTCCGACCTTGACGATCAGGCAGGCCCGGAAAGTCAGCTGGTCGCCGGCCCGGGTGGTGGCGTGGACGTTGTGCTGCTGCAGGAAACCGCCGTCGAAGACCTGTCGGTCCAGGACCTCGTAGCGGCGTGAGGTGGTGCTGTCGACGAACCATTCGATGACTTTCAACCCGCGCGCCTTGTCCCGCTCGCGGCCGCCGCCCTGACGCCAGACGACGACGTCGTCGGACCACAGGACTGCCAGGCCCGGGCCGTCGCCCCGTTCGATCGCGGCGAAGAGTTGGTCGGCGACGTCGTTCATCCGGGTTGAGGTCATGGACTAAACGTAGAACCCCCCGGCTGGTCCGGCCGGGGGGGTTCTACGTACTGCTCGTGTTTCGACTACGGCGTCGCCGTGGGAGTCGGTTCCGGAGTGGGAGTCGGCGTCGGAGTGGGAGTGGGAGTCGGCGTCGGGGTCTTGGTCGCCGTCACCCGCTGCAGGGCCTTGGGCAGGCCGGGATTGGTGGGCTTGAGTTGAATCAGCCCGCCGAGCACGGCCGCGGCGCCGCCGCCGGCCTTGGCGATGGCCGAGATGGTCTGCCCCGGAGGTGCGACGGGCTTGTTGCCGTTGCCGTTGTTCGCCGGCTTAGCGCCTGCGAGCGGGGCCGATGCGATTGCTGCGGCGGCCAGAGTTGCGACCGCGATCTTCCACTTCATGTTTCGCTCCTTGTGGGCTGGAACCCTAACGATAGCAGCCTCCGTCGTTGCTGAGCAAACGATCGACGAAAAAACTAAAAGCTTATTTTCCTGGTAGTATGCCGTAAATAACGACACCGTGAGTTACTCACTCTGCGTAACCAGGGTGAGCGACGGCCAGGCGGTGTCCGACAACGGCGCGCAGGCAGGCCAGCACCTCGGCGTCGCGGCCGTCGAGTTCGCCGGAGCGGATGGCCGCGGCTAGGGCGGCCTCGTCGGGGTAACCGAGAAACTGAGGGGCATCCCGCTCGTCGAGCAGTTCGCGCTCCACGATCCGCAGTGCGTTCGCAGCCACCAAGGCGTGGAAGTTCACCGCGCCGGTGGTGTTGGAGCGGACGTCGCCCTCGAGGAACTCGGCCACGGCGGCGACGAGTTCGGCAGCGGTGGGCCGGCCTTGCAGATCGCTCATGAAGCCCGCTCCAGCAGGTCCAGAAGGTCCCACTCGTTCTCGCAGACCCGCCGACCGATGGCGGCCAGTTCCACCGACCGGGTCTCCCCGGACAGGTGCCGTTCGGCCTGGTACCGGCAGATGATTCCCCAGTGCAGTGTGCACAGCACCAGCCACCAGTGCAGGGCGTCGCGGTCGACGGGGGTGCCGGACGCCTGTTCGTAGGCAGCCACGAATTCGTCGATGCTGCCCAGCCCGCCGGCGGCCAGCGCGGCCGGCGCCCCGAAGCGCCAGGCCCGGACGCAGAACCAGGCCAGGTCGCGGTAGATCTCGCCGATCTGCACGAGTTCCCAGTCCAGCACCGCAGCCAGGGTCGAACCGTCCACGATGAGGTTGCCCATCCGGAAATCGCCGTGCACCAACACCTTCGGCGATGGCGGCGGTCGGTGCGCCTCGAGCCAGCGGAACGCCCATTCGAAGGTGGCGGTGGTGTCGGCCATGTCGTCGAGGCGATTGCGGTACTGGTCGACCTGATCCTGCTCGGCGATGCCGGGCAGATCGGTGCGGGCCCGATGGATGGCGGCCAGGGCCTGCGCGCACTGTGCCAATAATCTGCGACGTCCGGCGTCGTCGAGCTGGCGCTGGATACGACGCACGATCGTCTCCCCGGCCACCTCGTCGCAGATCAGGAACGGATCACCCAGCGGCACAGCGGAATCCGATGCCACCAGGATATTTGGAACAGGGGCTCCGGCCTCGGCCGCCGCCGCCTGTGCCGCGGCTTCGAGTTCCATGCCCGCATAGTGGTCGGCCAGGGGGGCGGTGCGCAGGATCAGCGGCCGCGTTCCCGAGCCGGTGACCGCGTCGAAGGCATAGGTGGAACGGCTGGCACCGCCGGTCAGCAGTCGCACGTTCTGCACCGCCACGTCGTCGCCCAGGAGCGGTGAAAGGATCTGAACCAGTTCGTCGTTCATCTGCTTCCGAACTTGAACATCCGCTGGGCCACCCGGCGCATCTGGATCTCCTCGGCGCCCTCGGTGATCCGGTAGCGGCGGTGGTGGCGGTAGATGTGCTCGAAGGGTTCATGGCGGCTGTAGCCGATGCCGCCGTGGATCTGCATCGCCCGGTCGGCGGCCTCGCACACCAGCCGGTTGGCCCGGTAATTGGCCATCGACACCTTGTCGGACACCTCGATGTGGTGGTTGCGGTCCAATTCCCAGGCCGCATAGCGCACCAGCAACCGCACCATCTGGGCCTCGGTCTGCAACTCCACCAGCGGCCACTGCACGGCCTGGTTGACCGCCAGCGGCTTGCCGAAGGTGACCCGTTCCTTGGCGTAGCCGACGGCCCGGTCGATGCAGTACTGCGCCGCGCCGAGACTGCTTGCAGCCTGCCGGATCCTGTTCTCGTGCAGGAAGGTCTGGGCCACCTCCAGGCCGCGGTCCACCTCGCCGAGCACCGCGTCGGCCGGGATGCGGACGTTGCGCAGTTCAACCTCGGCATGGTCGCTGGGCATGTTGAAGGTCCACCAGTAGTACGGCACCTCGAAACCGGGGGCGTCGCACGGGACCAGGAACGCGGTGATGCCGAGTGCCTGCCCCGGTTCCCCGGAGGTGCGGGCGAACACCAGGTCGTGGGTGGCCCGGTGCACGCCGGTGTTCCAGCGTTTGGAGCCGTTGATCAGCCAGTGTTGATTTCCTGGGTCGCCCTCGAGGCGGGCGGTGGTCTCCAGCCAGGTCGCATCCGAGCCGTGGTCGGGTTCGGTGAGACCGAACGCCATCGACCGGGTGCCGGTCAGCATGGCCTCGATCCACTCCTTCTTCTGTTCCTCGGTGCCGAACCGGTCCATCATGATCACCTGCGGGAAGTTGCCGACGATCGAGGACTCGTCCTGCAGGTCGTTGTGCAGTCCGAGTCCCCTGTGCGCCAGGTGTTCCCGGATCACCGCCATGTCCAGGTTGGTGCCGTCCCGACCGCCGAACTTCGACGGCAGCCCGTAGCGCAGCCAGCCGGCTTCATCTGCGCGGCGGCGCATCTCGTCGAGCAGGTCCTCCCAGTCCCGGTTCGGGACACCGCCGTTGTCGAGGTCGGTGCGGGCGAACTCCCGTCGGCGGTCGAAGTACTGCATGTGCTCGCGCTCGAGCGGTTTGATCTCCGTCTCGATGAAGGCGTCCATCTCGGCCAGCAGGGGCGGAAGGTGCTCGGGGACAGAAAAATCAGTCACAGTGAAGTTCACCTATTCTTTCTTGAGGGTGCCGTAGATCGTCTTTTTCCAGATGGTGGACAGGGTGGTGACGGCCGCGTCGTCGGACAGGCCCTGCGACAGGCTGACGCTGGTGAACCGTTCGAACAGCAGCGCGATCGCCAGCGCGATGTGATCGGCGTCGAGTTCGGTGCCGTAACCCTGCTGCTGGGCGGTGCGCACCGAGGCGCCGACGATACCCATACCAAAGCGGCGAAACTGGTTCTGCAGCAACGCGAAACGCGGCTCGGTGGCGGCAAGCTGGTCGATGGCGACCATGATGCCGATATTGGGTTTGAACTTCTGCCAGTAGACGCCGACCGCCGAAACGAAGAAGTCGTTGTCGTCGCTGAACTTCGGAAGCTCGACCACGTCGCGCAGGAAGTCCTGGGCCAGCGCGGCCAGCAGCTCCTCCTTGTCGGCGAAGTACCGGTAGAACGACGCCGGAGACCGGCCGGCCGCAGCCGTGATGTCAGACAGCGTGGTGCCGTGGAAACCGCGCTGGGCGAACAGCATTCGGGCCGCTTCCTCCAGGGCCTGGCGGGTGGCCAGGCCCTTGGTGGTCAGAGTCCGAGCGGTCAACCGCGCGTCCGATCACCCGCGCGCAGCAGCGCGCTGGGCAGATCATGGCCGACCACCTCGCGGGCCACCCGTGCCGCCTCGATCGCCGCGGCGAGGTCGATGTCGACGCCGATACCGCTGTCGGCCAGCAGGTACACCAGGTCCTCGGTGGCGATGTTGCCGCTGGCGCCCGGGGCGAACGGGCAGCCGCCGAGTCCGCCGATCGAGGAGTCCAGCCGGGTGACACCGGCGGTGACCGCGGCCCAGGCGCAGGCCAGGCCGACACCGCGGGTGTTGTGGAAGTGCGCACCGAGCGGCCGTGCGCCGACCCGCGGACGCACCAGATTCACCAGTTCGGTGACCCGTCCGGGCGTCGCGGTGCCGATGGTGTCGGCGATGGCGATCCGGTCCGCGCCGCGCTCGCAGGCCGCGTCGACGACGTCGAGCACCCGTCCGGGTGGGGTGGGACCGTCGAACGGGCAGTCCCAGGAGGTCGAGATGATCACCTCGACGGCCGCGCCCGCATCATGGGCGATCGCGGCGATGTCGGCGATCTGCGCGGCGGCCTCGGCACTGCTGCGCCCGACGTTGGCGCGGCTGTGCCCGTCGGAGGCCGACACCACGTACTCCAGCGACCGGAATCCCGCCGCGATGGCGCGGTGCGCGCCGTTGGGACTGGCTACCAGTGCGGAGAACTCGATGTCGGGATAGTCGCCCAGTGCGGCGGCGAGTTCGGGCGCATCGGCCATCGCCGGCACCTTGGAGGGGGAGACGAACGCGGTGGCCTCTACCTCGCGCACTCCGGTGGCGGCGATGGCGGCCAGCAGTTCGAGCTTGGCGGACAACGGGATCGGGTTCTCGATCTGCAGCCCGTCGCGCAGCGCGACTTCGCGGATGGTCACATGCTCGGGCAGCGTGCTCACAGCACTCCTCGTTCAGTCAGTTCGGTGATGTCGGTGTCGCTGAGGCCCAGCAGGTCGCCGTATACCTCGGAGTTGTGCTGGCCGGGCCGGGCCGATCCCGCGGAGCGCACCCCGCCGGGACTCTCGGAGAGCACCGGAACCACGCCGGGCCCCAGGACGTTTCGCCCGATTCGCTCGTCGAAGTGCTCGACGAGCATGCCGCGGGCAAGGAACTGCGGATCGCGAACCACCTCGGCGACGGTGTTGATCGGGCCGGCGATCACCCCTGCGGCGCCGAGGGTTTCGATGATGTCGCCGGGCTGACGTACCGCCGCCCATTCGCCGATGATGGCGTCGAGTTCGTCCTGATTGCGACCGCGGGCCTTGTGGTCGATGAACCGTTCATCGGTGGCCAGCTCGGGCCGGCCCATCACCTCGCACAGCCGGCGGAAGACGGTGTCCTGATTGGCGGCGATCACCACCCAGCTGCCGTCAGCGCTGCGGTAGATGTTCGACGGCGCAATGCCTTCCAGCCGGGTGCCCGACGGGCCGCGCACCACACCGCCCATGTCGTAGTCGGGGATGGTGGACTCCTGCACCGCCAGGCAGGCCTCGGTCAGTGCGGCGTCGACCACCTGACCTTCACCGGTGACGGTGCGCCGGTACAGCGCGGCCAGTGCGCCCTGGGCGGCGAACATGCCGGCCAGGGTGTCGCCGAGGGACAGCGCCAGCCGCGGCGGCGGGCCGCCGGGGAAGCCGTTCATATGCCGCAGTCCGCTGACCGCCTCGGCCACCGAGGCGTAGCCGGCCTTGCCGGCGTCCGGCCCGGTCTGGCCGTAACCGGACACCCGCACCAGGATGATTCCCTTATTCCGTTGGCGCAGAACGTCATAGCCGAGGTCCCAGCGCTCCAGGGTTCCGGGGCGGAAGTTCTCCACCACGATGTCGGCGCGCTCGACGAGGTCGAGGAACAGTTCGCGGCCGCGCGGCTCGCGCAGGTTGAGCGTGACGGCCTTCTTGTTGCGGGCGTGCACCGTCCAGAAGAAGCGATGTCCGTCGACCTCGGCCTGGCCCCAGGTTCGGATCGGGTCGGGGGAGCCGGGCGGTTCGATCTTGATGACCTCGGCGCCCATGTCGCCGAGCAGCCGGCCGCAGAACGGTCCGGAGATCAGCGTGCCGACCTCCAGGACCCGGATGCCATCCAGCGCGCCGGTCACGAGAAGCCATGCCTTGCAGTCCAGTCGGTGACGATGGCAACCGCCTGCGCCAGCGTCTCGCGCTGGTCGGGCCCGGAGTAGTAGTGGTTGGCGCCGGGAATCTCGTGCATCTCCTTGTCGGGGTGGCCGATCGCCTCATAGAGCCGCCGGGTGTGGCTGGGTGTGCAGGCGTCGTCGGCGAGGTTTCCGATCACCAGCGTAGGCACCGCGATCTCGCGTCCGCAGGCGACACCGTCACCGCGGGCGTCGTCGTAGCTCCACTGCGACAGCCAGCTGCGCAACGTGGCGAATCGGGCCAGTCCGATCGGGGAGTTGTTGACGATCCGCGGGTCGCCGAGATAGCAGGTGCCGGGCTTGCGTTCGTTGGGGTCGACGGTGGGATCCAGCCAGCGCGGGTCGGCCATGGTTCCGTGCACGACGAAACAGAACTCCTCGTCGCCCCGGCCGTCAGCCTCGAGTTCGGCGAGTTTCCCCTTGACCCACTTGGTGATTCGCCGATTGCGGGCGATCTGCGCCTGCCGGTAGCGATCCAGGAACTCTGGCGAGTACGGCGGCTGGTTGGGATTGGCGGGGTTGTACAGATCGAGTTCCGGGTCGCGGTCGGACGGGTCGGACTCATCCCGGATCGAGGCGTCCAGCCATTCGGTGAGGGTGCCGTGCCGGCTGATGTGGGCGGCCAGCAGCATGATGCCGTCGGCGGGGATCAGGCCGTTGGCGGGGTCCTGGGCCTGCTGTTGGTAATAGAGCGAGAGCGAACCGCCGCCGCTCCAACCGGCCAGCACCACCTTGGAATAGCCCAGCCGGTTCCTGGCGTCGGCGACGGCCTCGCCGAGGTCCTCGACCACCTTCTCCATCAGCAACGCCGAATCGGTGCCGCGGTAGCGGCTGTTGGCGTAGATGACGTGATGCCCGGCACGGGCGAGGGCGTTGACCATCGGCAGGTAGGCGCCGCCGCCGATCGGGTGCATGAAGACCAGCACGGTTTCTGACGGGGTCTCGGGTTTGAGCTGATAGCACTCCAGTACCACGATCTCGGCCAGCCCGCCGTAGACGTCGCGGACTCCCGACTTGTTCTGGTAGGCAACCAGATACGGGATGCGCTGGTATTTCACTGGTGCTGCCCCAGATCCGCCGCCAGCACCTCAGCCGACGGCGTCAGCCGTCGCGCGGTGTCGATCGCGATCACCTTCCACTCGATGGTGTCGTAGTCGTCGAACTTGCGTCGGGCCCGTTCCCTTGCCCGCTCCGGGGCGCCGTGGTGCACGCCCTGCGGGGCATGGCTGATCAGCCCGGGTGGCATCGGCTGGCCGTAGAGCGATCCGCCGTGGAAGAACGCGATCTCGTCGAAGTCGACGTTGCGGTGGTACCAGGGTGTGCGTTCGGTGCCCGGCACCGTCTCGGCCGGCTTGGGCAGAAAGTTGCACACCAGCACACCGGTCGCCTGCATGAACAGGTGCACGGTCGGTGGCAGATGCATGCTGTCGGAGGTGATGACGTTGTAGTCGTCGATGTTGAAGGTGAACGCGAAGTTGTCGCCGCGCCAGCCCTCCACGTCGAACGGATGGTGTTGATAGAACAACGACGTCGGCCCGCCCTCGTGCATGAGGCGTACCTCGTATTCGCCATCCCCGTCGAGTGCCTGGGCTTCCGGGATGACGGCCTGCGCCGGGTCGAACGGCCAGTGCCGCCCGAGTGGACCGGCCGGCGGGGTGCGGAACTCGTCGGCCTCGATCATCAGCCAGGTGCTCGGGCTGGACGGCAGTTGCCGCCAGGTGCACGCCTTGGGCAGGTAGATCCAGTCGCCGGTCCGGTAGTCCAGCGGCCCGAACTCGGTCTCCAGCCTTCCGTCGCCCTGATGGACGAAGCACAGCAGGTCCCCGTCGACGTACCGGAGGTAGTGCGGAGTGGGTTCGGACCGTCCGCTCAGCGAGATGCGGCAGTCGGCGTTGGAGAAGAGCAGCAGGGGAGTGTCACCGATCGGCAACTGGTCGGCCAGGACGTCGACCGGCCGCAGTGGGCCGACGGCGCGGTATTGGGTGGGGTCATTTCGGCGATACATGTTGGCGGTGCGGCCGGTGAACCCGTTACGGCCGAGTTCGTCGTCCTTGAGGCCGTCGAGGTCGGCGTGAACGCGCCGCGGTGTGGCGCCTTTTCGCAGGTGGATGAAGGATTCCATGAAACTCCCACGGCCCGTCGGGGTAGAAAACTGAAACTGACTTTAGTTTTCTGCCGACGCCCCGACAAGGGCTTTTGCACGTTCAAAACGACTCGCGAACGCCGGTAAAGTTTCATCGGCCCACCAACGCGTGTTTTACTTTTCTCTTAATCCAACAATTTGGGGCAAGAGAAAGCTGGGTGGATTGGTGATGTCCGTCTTCGAGAAGGTGCGCGGCCTGTCGCGTCGCATCGCTGTTGCGGCGGTCGCCGCTGCGGCTCTGCCGGCCCTGGTGGGTGTGGCGGGCGGTTCGGCCACGGCGAGCGCGTTCTCGCGGCCCGGCCTGCCGGTCGAGTACCTGGACGTGCCGTCGGCCGCCATGGGCAAGACCATTCGCGTGCAGTTCCAGAGCGGTGGACCGAACTCCCCGAACGTCTGGCTGCTCGACGGCCTGCGTGCTCAGGACGACTACAACGGCTGGGACATCAACACCCAGGCGTTCGAGTGGTACGACGGCTCCGGCCTGTCGGTCTCGATGCCGGTCGGCGGTCAGTCCAGCTTCTACGCTGACTGGTACCGCCCCGCCTGCGGCAAGGCCGGCTGCTCGACCTACAAGTGGGAGACCTTCCTGACCCAGGAGGCCCCGGCGTGGCTGCAGGCCAACCGGAACGTCCGGCCCACCAACAACGCCGCTATCGGTCTGTCGATGGCCGGCTCCGCGTCGCTGACCCTGGCGGCCTGGCACCCGAACCAGTTCACCTACGCCTCGTCGCTTTCCGGCTTCCTGAACCCGTCCGAGGGTTGGTGGCCCGGCCTGATCAACGTCTCGATGGGTGACGCCGGCGGCTACAAGTCCGACGACATGTGGGGCCCGTCCAGCGATCCGGCGTGGCAGCGTAACGATCCGATGGTTCAGATCCCGCGTCTGGTTGCCAACAACACCCGCATCTGGATCTACTGCGGCAACGGCCAGCCCAACGAGCTCGGCGGCGGCGACGTGCCGGCCACCTTCCTCGAGGGTCTGACCATCCGCACCAACCGCACCTTCAAGGACGTCTACCTGGCGGCCGGCGGTACCAACGGTGTGTTCAACTTCCCGAACAACGGCACGCACAACTGGGCCTACTGGGGCCGCGAACTGCAGGCGATGAAGCCCGACCTGCAGCGCGTGCTCAACGGCGGCTAAGAACTGACGAAAAGCGGGCCCTCAGCTTCGGCTGGGGGCCCGCTTTCGTCGTGCGCCACTTCAGCGCACACTGACCGCGGGGGTGATCACCGTGACGGAGAATCTGACAGCTCTCGGTGTTGCCTGGGATGCCTGGCGGGCCACCCGGGGTGGTCCGCCAGGCATCCACGCACGCCAGGCGGCACGACTCGACGCACTGGTGCGGCATGCCCGACAGGCTTCGCCGTTCTATGCCGGTCTTTATGCCGGTCTGGCGACGGACGGTTTACGCCCGGAGGATCTGGTTCGGCTCCCCGTCGTTCGTAAGCCCACTCTGATGAGCCATTTCGATGACTGGCTCTGCGACGCCGCTGTGAATCGGACCGCAGTGCAGGCGTTCCTGGCCGATCCGGAATCGGTTGGTGAGGACTTCCTCGGCAGATACGTCGTGTTCACCACGTCGGGGTCTACCGCTGAACCCGCCATTCTTGTTCAGGACAGGCGTGCCATGGCCGTCATGAACGGGCTGGCGTACGGCCGGTCTGCCGGGGTGCTGCCATCGAAAATGATGCCGCGCATCCTGTCGCGCGGCATCCGGCAGGCTGCTGTGTTCGCCGGCAAGGGGCACTTTCTGACGGCAACGCTGTTCGAACGACGTCTGCGCGAACACCCGATCCGGCGTCGGTACTCCAGGTACTTCTCCATCCTCGACCCACTCCCTGAACTCGTGGCAGCCCTCAATGACTTTCAACCGGTCATGCTGAGCACCTATGCCAGCGCCTTGAGCGTGCTTGCCGCGGAACAGGAAGCTGGACGCCTGCGCATCCAGCCGTTGGTAATCAGCAGCGGTGGGGAGTCGCTGCTGCCCAGCGCGCGGCAGCGAGTGGAACGGGTGTTCGGTGCGGTCGTGGTCCAGACCTACAACGCGTCGGAGGTGACACCGCTGTCGTTGCCATGCCGGCTCGGACAGTTGCACGTCAACGTCGACTGGTTCCTCGTCGAGCCGGTCGACTCCGAGGGCAGGTCCGTCGAACTGGGTCGGCGGTCGGACACCGTGCTGGTGACGAATCTGGCCAACTATGTCCAGCCGCTGATCCGCTACGAACTGGGGGACAGCGTCGTGATGGCAGAGCAGACCTGTCCGTGTGGAAGTGCGCTTCCGACCATCGCCGTCGAGGGTCGTACCGATGAGGTCCTGCAGGTGCCGGGTGCAGACGGCGGGCTGGTTGCGTTGTTACCGCTTGCCATTTCAGAAGTGGTCGAGGAGACGCCGGGTGTCTTGAGTTACCAAATCGTGCAGACCGGCTCGGCGACGCTGGTCATACGTCTCACTGTCGTTGCCGGGAGCGAGCGGTCGGAGGTCTGGCAACGTGTGCGATCTCGTGCGCTCGATTTCCTTCGTCGGCAACGCGTCTCGGCCACTGTCACCATCGAACTCTCGGCTGAGCCACCGGCTGTCAACAAGCGCAGCGGAAAGCTGCGTCATGTTCTCGCCCTGCCCGGTTGAGCCGCTACTTCAGTTCGGCAGAGCTGAGCCCCAGCAGGCGCCGCGCCACCACCAGCAGCTGGATCTGCTGAGTGCCTTCGAAGATGTCCAGGATCTTGGAGTCCCGGGCCCACTTCTCCAGCAGGGTCTGCTCGGAATAGCCTGTGGTGCCTGCCATTTCGACCGCCTTGAGGGTGATGTCGCTGGCCACCCGGGCTGCCTTGGCCTTGCCCATCGAGGCTTCCTTGGAGTTCGGGATGCCGTTGTCGGCCTGCCAGGCCGAGCGCAGCGTCAGCAGATAGCCGGCCTCCCAGTCGGCCTCCATCCGGAGGAACTCCGCAGCCGCCGCACTCTGGGCGTGAGCGGGCTTGTCGTAGGAGATCTCCACCCCGGCGTCGTCGAGGATGGTCCGTAGTTCCTCGAGGGCTGCCCGGGCCACCCCGACGGCCATCGCCGCCACGATCGGGCGGGTGCTGTCGAAGGTCTCCATCACCCCGGCGAAGCCCTTCTCCACCTGGATCTCGGGGCTGCCGAGCAGATTCGTCTTGGGGATGCGGGCGTTGTCGAAGCGGATCGCCGCGGTGTCGGAGGCCTTGATGCCGAGTTTGTGCTCGAGGCGTTCCACGGTGACGCCGGGATGTTCGCGCGGCACGATGAACGACTTGATCGCCGCGCGACCCTTGGACTTGTCCAGGGTGGCCCACACCACGATGTGCGACGCGCGGGCGCCGGCGGTCACGTAGATCTTCTCGCCGTTGATGACGTACTCGTCGCCGTCGAGCACCGCGGTGGTCGACACCGCCGCCGAGTCCGACCCGAACGACGGTTCGGTGATCGCCATCGACGCCCAGATATTGCCGCCGAGTGCGGCCAGTTGCTCGTCGGTGGCCACCCCGGAGATGGCGGCGTTGCCCAGCCCCTGGCGTGGGATCGACAGCAGCAGCGCGATGTCGCCCCAGGCGATCTCGAGGGCGTTCACCAAGGCGGACATGTTGGCGCCGTTGACATTTCCCTTCGCGCCCTCGGTATCCCGGAACGCATCGGTGCCGGCAAAGGAGATGGTCTTCGACGACGTCATGCCCTCGAACAGCGTGGCGATGGTGTCCAGCTCGACCGGATAGGCGTGCTCGGCGAGGTCGTACTTGCGGGATATCGGGCGCAGGATCTCCGCGGCGCCCTTGTGCGCCATGTCGATGACGGCCTCGAGCTTGCGGGGCAGTTCCAGGTTGATCGACATTTAGAGAACCACCACTCCCTCAGCGACGCCGATGGCCCGCAGGTCGCGGTACCAGCGTTCGACCGGATGTTCCTTGGTGAAGCCGTGACCGCCGAGCAGTTGCACACCGTCCAGGCCGATCCGCATTCCTTTGTCGGCAGCCAGCTTTCGGGCCAGGGCGGCCTCCCGCGCGAACGGCAGGCCCTGATCGGCCCGCGCCGCGCCGCGCCAGGTGACCAGCCGCAGGCCGTCGAACTCGATGGCCATGTCGGCGCACATGAACGCCACGGCCTGGCGTCGCGCAATCGGTTCGCCGAAGGCTTCGCGTTCCTTGACGTAGGGGATGACGTAGTCCATCACCGCATGGCAGGTGCCGACCGCCAGTGCGGCCCAGCCCAGCCGGGACAGCGCGATGGCTTCGGAGTAGTCCTGGGCGGAGGCACCGTCTTCGCCGAGGCGCGCATCGTCGGGCACCGAGACCTTGTTGAGTTCGATCCGGCCCAGTGCGGCGGCCCGGATTCCCATGCTGCGGTCGGGTGTGACGGTCAGGCCCGGGCTGGAGGCCTCGACGATGAACATGGCGGGGCGGCCGTTGAGTTGTGCTGCGACGACGAACAATTCGGCGTCGGCGGCGGCCGGCACCAGCGACTTGACGCCGTCGAGGCGGTAGCCGCTCGGGGTGCGCACCGCGGTGGTCTTCAACGAGGTCGGGTCGAAGAGCGCATGCGGTTCGGCGATGGTTACGCAGGCCTGCGGGACGTGCTCACCGGCGAACTCCTTGAGGTAGGTGGCCTGCTGATCGGCGGTGCCCCAGTGGGTGAGCGCGGAGGCCACCCCGCCCGGCGCCAGGATCGGCAACGCCAGGCCCATGTCGCCGTAGGCCAGCGCCTCGGCGACCAGAGCATTGGTCACCGTGCTGCGCTGCTCGGCGATGCCGTCGAAGGCCTCGGGCACCTTGATCGCGGTGACGCCGAGTTCGGCTGCCTTGGTGGTCAGGTCCTTCGGATAGCCGGCGGCGTCGTCGGCCTCGCGGGCGGCCGGGCGCAGGATCTCGGCGGCGAACTCGTTGACCGTCTCAACGATCATCTTCTGGTCGTCGTCGGGGGTGAGGTCGAAGTAGTCGGCCTTGCTCGGCTCCAGGCGGGTGGCCGGCTTGCCGAGGGCCTGGACCTTCTTGAACTGGCGGGTGGTGGCGCCGGCGGCCGTGAAGCCTTTCTGCACGCCGAACTTCAGCAACCGGTTGAGGGGATCGCGCAGACCGCGCCGATCCAGGAACTCGCTGCTGATCAGCGGGGTGAGCAGCCCCATTCCGACGTCGAGGATGTCGCGCTTGTGTTTACGGTTGCCGACGCCGCTGTCACGGTCCATGCACTTACCTTACTCCAGAGTAAGATAGGCCAACGCGGCCGACTGCAACTGCCCGTTGGAGGCCACGGCGCTGCCGCCGTGCGGTCCGGGTTCCCCGGCCAGATTGGTGAACGACCCACCGGCTTCGCGGACCAGAATGTCCAGCGGAGCCAGGTCCCAGAGCTTGACCTCCGGTTCGGCGGCCACGTCGACCGCACCCTCGGCCACCAGGCAGTAGGAGAAGAAGTCGCCGTAGCCGCGCACCCGCCACACCGCGTCGGTGAGCGCGACAAAGCGCTCGCGCAAGCCGAGGTCGGCCCAGCCGGACAGGCTCGAGAACGACAGGCTGGCCTCGCCGAGATCGGCCACCCCGGAGACCGACAGTCGCCGGGCGGGGCCGTCGCCGAACCGGGTGTGCGCACCGAGTCCGGATGCGGCCCACCACCGTCGGCTAAGGGCCGGGGCGCTGACGACACCCACCACCGGCACGCCGTCGTCGAGAAGCGCAATCAGGCTGGCCCACACCGGAACTCCGCGGACGAAGTTCTTGGTGCCGTCGATCGGGTCGATCACCCACTGACGGCCTTCGTGCGACGGTTCGCCGCCGTGCTCCTCGCCGAAGATCGCATCCCCGGGGCGTTCGCGGGCGAGCACCTCGCGCAGGGCGGACTCGACGGCGACGTCGGCGTCGCTGACCGGGGTCAGGTCGGGCTTGTGCTCGACGTGCAGATCCAGCGCGCCGTACCGGGCCAGGGTGATGACGTCGGCCCGGGCCGCGAGGTCCAACGCCAAGTCCAGGTCGGCCTGCAGGTCGCTCATGGCTGCAGTCCTACCATGAGCAGCATGTGGGAGTTCGCGGTGCTGTTGCTGATCCTCGGTTCACTGGCGCTGATTCTGGGGCCGCGGCTGATGGCCCGGCGCGGCCCGCAGGGGGAGATGGCGCAGGGAACCCTGCTGGTCACCGGTGTGAGCCCCCGCCCCGAGGTGCCCGGCGAACAGTTCGTCACGATCACCGGGGTGATCACCGGCCCGACGGTGGCCGAGCATGTGGTCTACCAGCGGATGGCCGTCGACGCCGCCAACTGGCCTGTCATGGGCCAGCTGATCCCGGTGGTCTACTCGCCGAAGAACCCGGACAAGTGGTTCTTCGCGCCGGCCGGGCCGCCGCCCGCGCCGGCAGCGCATCAGCCCTAGCCTCCGCGACTGTGCGGTTTTCCACGGGACACGCCGACGCTGTGGAGAAATGCGCACAGTCGAAGTGACGACAACGGCTGGCGGTGACACCGTCAGCCCGCATGTCGCTCGATTGGCCGTTTCGCGGCGCTGAGGCCGTCGACCGCGGTGAGCTGTCGGCACGTCAGCTCACGCAGATCTACACCGCCGTCTACCCGGGCGTGTACGCACCACGCTGGGTGGAGTTATCGGCAACGCAGCGCGCCCGGGCCGCGTGGCTGTGGTCGCGGCGCAATGGCGTCATCGCCGGTCTGTCCGCGTCAGCCTTGTTGGGCGCCAAGTGGATTGAGCCGAGCATGCCGGCGGAGCTCATCCATACGAACCGCCGCGCACCCGGCATGCTCATCGTCCACACAGATGCTTGTCTGGCTGGGGAGGCGTTGCTCATCGACGGAATGTCGGTGACGACCGCGCCGCGGACGGCTTTCGACCTCGGCCGTAGGTTGCCGCTCACTGAAGGCGTTCAGCGGATCGACGCGCTGATGAATGCCGTGGGTCTACGGGCCGCCGAGATCGAACGCGTGGCGGACGGGCACCCCGGTGTCCGCGGACTCAAGGCGCTGCGCCGGACCCTGCGGCTGGTCGACGCCGGGGCCGAATCGCCGTACGAGACGCTGACCCGGCTGATGCTGGTGAACGCCGGCCTGCCCCCGCCTGAAACCCAGATTCGCGTGGCGGATGAGTATGGCCAGGTGGTGGCCCGCCTCGACATGGGCTACCGGGAACAGCGCGTCGGCGTCGAGTACGACGGCGTTCAGCACTGGACCGATCCACGGCAGCGTCGTCGGGACATCGAGCGGCTTGCTGATCTTGAGGCGCTGGGATGGATCGTCCTCAGAGTCAGCAGCGACATGCTCCGAACGCCTGCTGCCGTCGCCGCGCGGGTCCGAGCCGCGCTGGAGAGTCGCGCGACTGTGCGGATTTCTACGCCGCGACGGCGTGTCTCGTAGAAAACCGCACAGTCGGGGAGGGAAGGCAGGGGGAGGGAAGGCAGGGGGAGGGAAGGCAGGGGGGAGGGAAGGCAGGTGGAGGGCGGGTAGGGGGCAGGCCCTAGCCGTGCGCGATGCGCAGCATGTCGGCCACCGAGATCAGCTTGACCCGCGGCCGGCCGTGCGGCTCGCCGGCTGACCGCTCGTGGGCGTCGAGCACCTGCCAGTGCTCGTTGGTGACCAGCTGCGGCGAACGCTCGGAAAGCCAGGCCGCCAGTGCATCCAGGGATGGCGCGTCCTCGCGCACCGGGGACGCCGCCAGGTCGGCCACCAGGGTGTCGACGGTCTCCTGCGAGTCGCTCTTGTTGGTGCCGATCACCCCGGACGGCCCGCGCTTGATCCACCCCGTGACGTAATCCCGCGCGCGACCGGAGATGCGGCCTGCGGCGTTCGGGATGGTGCACGCGCGCTCGTCGAACGGCAGGCCCGGCACCTCAACACCGCGGTAGCCGACCGCGCGCACCACCAGATGCACGGGCAGCGTCTCCCGCGACCCGGTGTCGCGGGCGACGACGCGTCCACCATCGGAGACCAGCTCGTTGTGACCGAGCACGATCTCCTCGACGTGATCGGAGCCGTGAATCTCGATGGGAGAGGTGTTGAACCGCAACACGATCCGGCGATTCCCGGGGCGCGGCGAACGAAGGGCGTAGTCGCGCATCACCTTCATATTGCCGATGGCGATCTTGCCGGCCGCCTCGACGTCCTCGTCGGTGATGCCCTCGATGTCGGCCGGGTCGATGATGACGTCGACGCCGTCGAGTTCGCCGAGTTCGCGCAACTCCAGCGTGGTGAACGCCGCCTGCAACGGCCCCCGCCGGCCGGCGATGACGACCTCGGAAATCCCACGAGCGCGCAACGCGTCGAGCGCGTGGTCGGCGATGTCCGTCGCGGCCAGCACGTCGGGATCGGTCACCAGGATGCGCGCGACGTCGACAGCCACATTGCCGTTGCCGATCACCACCGCCCGCCCCGTCGAGATGTCGGGCGCCATCGAGGCGAAGTGCGGGTGGGCGTTGTACCAGCCGACGAAGTCCACCGCGGCGACGCTGCCGGGCAGGTCCTCGCCGGGGATTCCCATCGGCCGGTCGGACTGGGCGCCGACGGCGTACACCACCGCGTCGTACCGATCGGCGAGCTCGTCGGCGGAGATGTCGCGGCCCACCGCGACGTTGCCGAAGAACCGGAACCGGGGGTCGGTGGCGGTCTTCTCGAACGTCCGGCTGATCGACTTGATCTTCGGATGGTCGGGGGCCACGCCGGAACGCACCAAACCCCAGGGGGTGGGGAGCATTTCAATCATGTCCACACAGACGTCGCGCCCGCCCGCGGCAGCCGACTCGGTGGCGAACTTCAACAGCGATGCCGCGGCGAAGAATCCGGACGGCCCGGCACCGACGATCGCGACGTGAAAGGGGCGCATTCGAGGATGGTAGCGGTGGCAGGTTCGGGCGCCGCCGGTAACGTGACA
>NZ_JAFMJZ010000059.1 GCF_017853185.1 Mycolicibacterium sp. | reverse complement strand
CCACCTGGTCGGCGGAGTGGTCGCCTAACTAGTCGACGAACTCGGCTAGTCCGTGTACTGGGCAGCGCCGTCGTCGAGCACGACGCGGGTGGTGGCACCGTCGGGCCCGCTGGCCTCGGTGCGGTAGACCGCCCGACCGGGCGCGGTGCGCCAGATCGAGGTGGTCAGCGTCTCGCCGGGGAAGACCGGCGAGGAGAACCGTGCGCTCATCGCGGTGAGCCTCGAAGCCTCACCACCGGCCAACTCAGCCAGCAGGGCCCGGCCGGCGAAACCGTAGGTGCACAGCCCGTGCAGGATCGGCTTCTCGAAACCGGCCATCTCGCGGGCGAACCACGGATCGCTGTGCAGCGGGTTGCGATCCCCGGACAGCCGGTAGAGCAGAGCCTGGTCCTCCCGGGTCGGCAGGGCGATACGGGCGTCGGGCTCACGGTCGGGGAACTCCGGGGCCGCCGCCCGCTGACCCGGCTGACCGCCGAACCCGCCGTCGCCCCGGATCACCAGCGTGGTCAGCGTCTCGGCGATCGGCTCGCCGGTGGCCGGGTCGCTGCCCTTGGCGCGCAGCATGATGATGGCGTTCTTGCCCTCACCCTTGTCCTGGATGTCGGCCACCTCCGCGACCACCGACAGTGCGCCGGCCGCCGGCAGCGGGGCCGAGAGCCGGATCTCCTGCGAGCCGTGCAGCAGCTTTCCCCAGTTGAACGATCCGACCAGCGGTGCGGCGGCGAAGCCCATGCAGCAGATCACCGCGAAGGTCGGCAGCACCTGCTGCGGGAGGTCGTGGCTGTTCTCGGTGGTGAACGCCAGATCGCCCGTCCCGGCACCGACCCCGAGGGCGTAGAGCAGGGTGTCGCGGTCGGTCCACTCATAGATCCGGGGTTCGGTCACCGCACCGACGGCCGAGGGGTCGATTGGCATGCCGAACTCCTAGGGAAAGTGGCTGAAAAAGTGGATCCGGATTTCCATCGTCGCACTCGTGGGTGAATTCTCCCCCGCCGAAGCCGCGGAGAGTGCACCCTTAACTGCTATGAACGCTTCTCCGGCCCGATACCTCCGCGCTGCCGTCTCGGTGACGCTCGCCGCGGTCCTGCTCGCCGCCTGCGGCTCCAACACCGCCGCAGAGCAGCGCAACATCACCCTGACGTTCATCCGGCACGCGGAGTCCGAAGCCAATGCGGGCGGCGTGGCCTCAACCGTGGTCCCCGGTCCGCCGCTGACCGCCGCCGGCCAGGAACAGGCCGCATCGCTGGCGAACAAGTTGTCCGGCAACAAGTACGACGGCATCTACGCCTCGCAGATGACCCGCACCCAGCAGACCGCCGCACCGATGGCCAAGGCGCTCGGCGAGCAGGTAACGGTGCTGCCCGGGCTCAACGAGATCTCGGCCGGCTGGTTCGAGGACGTCCCGATGTCGGACACCTCCGGCACCTTCCTGCTCGGCCCGCAGGCGTGGCTCAAGGGTGACCGCCGGTTCGGCATCCCCGGTTCGGTGAACGGAAATCAGTTCAACGGCGCGTTCAGTGGTGCGGTGCAGAAGATCTACGACAGCGGCGAGAACAAGCCGGTCGCCTTCTCCAGCGGGCTGGCGATCATGATGTGGACGCTGCTCAACTCGCGCAACGCCAAGAACAGCCTGCTGACCGATCATCCGCTCCCCAACAACGCCCAGGTGGTGGTGTCCGGCAACCCGGACATCGGCTGGACACTGGTGAACTGGGACGGGATCACCAACTTCGCGCCCGATCAGGATTGAGCGCCCAGGGATTGAGCGCCCAAGGATTGAGCGCCGGGGCGCACTTCGCGATGCCCCTGCGGGTGCGCTACGCCGAGTGCGACATGCAGGGCCGGGTGTTCAACGGCCACTACCTCACCTGGGTGGACATGGCCCACACCGAGGCGCTGCGCGAATTCACCGGTGGCTATAAAGCGTTGATCGACAACGGTATCGACTTCGTCGTGGCCGCGGCGGAGTTGCGGTTCCGCGCACCGGCGACGTTCGACGACGACCTGGTAGTCGATGTGGCGATCGAACCTCCCGGCAACACCTCGCTGCGCAGCCGGTACACCATCACCCGGGGCGATGACCTGATCGCCGAGGCGACCATGACCCATGTCTGCGTCGACGCGACCACTTTCGCCAAGCAGTCGTGGCCGGACTGGTTCCGGGAGCGACTCGCCTCTCAGACTGGGACCTGATTCATAGGGCCTCATTCATAGGCCCCCTCCAGATACCACCGCCGGCGGCGATAACACAGCAGTAACGCCCGCGGGGGTTCGCCGGCCGACCGGCCCTCGATGAGCACCTGCGCCCGGGCGGTGCGGCCGGAGGCGCCGTCCTCCCACCATCGTTCGTCCACCGGCCATGGACCGGCCCACCACCCCAACGGCGCGTCACCGAGCCGGGCGGGATCAGCGGTGAACATTCCGCGGATGCTCACCCGCACCGGATTGCCTTGAGCATCAAAGAGTTCCACCGGATTGTCCTCGTAGAGCACCGTGGGTGACGGGGACGGCAGCTGACCGGGCCAGGGCCGGTCGGGTTCAGCCCGCGGCACCGGCTCGTCCCCGAGCGGGGTCAGGGTGATCCGTTCGACCGGTCCGCGGCCGCCGCTGAGCACCGGCACCTGCACCGCCTCCTGACCGAGCAGACCCTGTACCCGGACCAGGGCCCGACGGGCCCGCATCCGGTCCTCCTCGCCGAGGCCACCCCACAGTGGCAGTTGCAGGGCTTCGGCGGAGACGACCTCCACAGGCTGCAGTCGCAGCATCGTCACCGGACCGGTGGGACGCTCAGCTGCCCGCTGATTGAGCCAGCCGTCGAGTTGCCAGCGCACCCGGTCGGCGGTGGCATCCTCGGTCAGCGGTTCGGCACAGCGCCACACCCGGCTGTACTCGCCGCCGCCGGCGGTGACGGCATGAATGGCCAGTCGGGTGCATCCCACACCGGCGGCCTCCAGGCTGCGGTGCAGGGCGGCGGCCAGGGTGCGCCCGGCGAATGCGGAGGCGTCGACCCGGTCGATCGGCGGATCGCAGA
The DNA here is from genome assembly GCF_017853185.1 of Mycolicibacterium sp. Taxonomy (GTDB): domain Bacteria; phylum Actinomycetota; class Actinomycetes; order Mycobacteriales; family Mycobacteriaceae; genus Mycobacterium. The sequence continues at coordinate 16,845 of NZ_JAFMJZ010000059.1, read as the reverse complement.
TCAGCACCGCGTCGAGTTCCGGCGGCAGCTCACGGCCACCCGGGGCACGCCCCGGTTCACCGGATGCCATCCGGTGGGCCATCAGTGCATCCGAACCGAACCGGGAGACCACATCCCCGCGGGGCAGCTCGGCGAACTGGGCGAAGGTGCGGATACCTAAGCGCCACAACAAGTCTGCGAGCTCCACACGTCCCGGACCGGACAGGCTCGGCTCAGTCGACAGCTGCCTTATCGACAGTTCCGACAGGAAGGCCGCATCCCCACCGGGATCCACCACCCGGCCGGCCCGGGCGGCGAAGACGGCGGTGGCGAGTTGATCGGCGATCCCCACCTGACACTCGGCGCCGGCCGCGGCGACGGCGTCGACCAACCGTTGTGCAGCGGCCTGCTCGGATCCGAAATAGCGGGCCGCACCCCGGATCGGCAGCGCCAGCAGACCCGGTCGCAGCACCTCGGCCCGTGGCACCACACCGTCCACCGCCACCATCACGCCCTCGAAGAACCTGGCGTCGCGGGCCTCATCGGCGACGGCGACATGCACCTGCGGACAGCGCGCCTGGGCCTCACGCCGCCGCAATCCCCGGCGCACACCGGCGCCCCGGGCCGCGGCAGAACAGGCGACCACCCGGTTGGCGCAGGTGACCGCGATCTGCGCGGTGGCCGGAAGCCCGGCCGATGCCGCCGCGGCCATCGCCGGCCAGTCCATGCACCAGACGGCCAGCACCCGGGAAGCCTTCTCCCGCAAGGTCATCGCCCCGACGTCAGCCGGACCGACACCTGCACCGCGCCGATCCGGCCGAACCCCGGTCCGGCGGTGATGTCGGCGGTGATGTCATAGCCGCGCACCCGGGCGTCCATCCGTATCGAGGCGCCCTGCCAGTCACCCCCGGTCACCACCAGCGAGCAACCCCGCTGCCGGGCCCGGGCCAGCACGGCCCGGGCCCGGGTCATCGGCACGTGGCGCCCGGCCAGGCCGAGCACCACCAGATCCATACCATCCATCAGCACCGCGGCCACCTCGACCGGATCGGCGCCCGGGTTGGGAATGACCGCGACCCGGCTCAGGTCGGCGCCCATCTCCGCGGCGGCCAGCAGTCCGAAGTCCGGCACCCCGACGACGGCGACATGACCGCCGGCCGCCGTCACCGCGGCGGTCATCCCGACCGGCACCGAACGGGCCCCGGACAGCACCGCGACCGTGCCCCTCGGCAACCCGGCCGGAAGCAGTCCGGCCAGGGATTCCGGCACCGGCAGCAAAGATTCGCCGGCTGGCAGGACCTCCGGCGCCGGAACTCCTGCGGACCGGCCGGAGCCCACCTTCCCGGACACCGCCGCCATCTGGCGCCGGAGTTGTTGCAGCTGCTCAGCGCGGTCGAGGCGAAGAGCAGCTGACGCAGTCATGGCCTACCTCCGATCGCCGTCGAGCACCGCTTTTTTCGAATGTATGTTCGATAAAGGAGTAAACACCGGCGCCCCGACAGGGTCAAGAGGTGGAAGCATGGCTGACATGAACACCGAACAGGCCGACAAGGTCGCTCACGGGTCGGGCTTCGTCGCCGCTCTCGACCAGAGTGGCGGCAGCACACCCAAGGCACTGCGTCTGTACGGGATAGCCGAGAACACCTACTCCGGCGACGAGCAGATGTTCGATCTGGTCCACCGGATGCGGACCCGGATCATCACCAGCCCCGCCTTCAACGGCGACCGGATCATCGCGGCGATCCTCTTCGAGGACACCATGGACCGCGAGATCGACGGCCGGCCGAGCGCCGACTACCTGTGGAACGTCAAGAAGATCGTGCCGATCCTCAAGGTGGACTCCGGGCTTGCCGCCGAACAGGACGGCGCGCAGTTGATGAAGCCCATTCCAGGATTGGACGCACTGCTGCAGCGCGCCGCCCCCATGGGTGTCTTCGGCACCAAGATGCGCTCGCTTATCACGTTGCCGGGCAAGGGACTTGACGCGGTGGTGGACCAGCAGTTCGAGGTGGCCGGTGAGATCCTGGCCGCCGGGCTGGTGCCGATCATCGAACCCGAGGTCGATATTCACTCCCCTGCCAAGGGTGCGGCGGAGGAGCAGTTGAAGACCGCGATCATCGACCGTCTCGGCGCCCTCGGCGAGGGCCGGCAGGTGATGCTCAAACTGACCCTGCCCGAGACCGACGATCTCTACCAGGACCTGGTCACCGATCCGAGGGTGATGCGGGTGCTGGCACTGTCCGGCGGCTACACCCGCGCCGAGGCCTGCCAACGGCTGTCGCGCAACCACGGAATGATCGCAAGCTTCTCGCGGGCGCTCACCGAGGGCCTGACCGAGCAGCAGAGCGACGCCGAGTTCAACGCGATGCTGGATGCCTCGATCGCCGAAATCGCTTCGGCGTCAAGCACTTAACCAGCTACTCCCACTCGATGGTGCCCGGCGGCTTGCTGGTCACGTCCAGAACCACCCGGTTGACCTCGGGCACCTCGTTGGTGATCCGCGTCGAGATCCGCTCCAGTACCTCGTAGGGCACCCGGGTCCAGTCCGCGGTCATGGCGTCCTCGCTGGACACCGGACGCAGCACGATCGGGTGGCCGTAGGTGCGCCCGTCGCCCTGCACGCCCACCGAGCGGACGTCGGCCAGCAGCACCACCGGACACTGCCAGATCTGGTTGTCCAGGCCGGCCGAGGTCAGTTCCTCGCGGGCGATCAGGTCGGCGCGGCGCAGGGTGTCCAGGCGCTCCGCGGTGACCTCGCCGACAATCCGGATCCCCAGCCCTGGACCCGGGAAGGGTTGGCGGGCAACGATTTCCTCGGGCAGGCCGAGTTCGCGGCCGACCGCACGCACCTCGTCCTTGAACAGCAGGCGCAGCGGTTCGACGAGACTGAACTTCAGGTCCGGCGGCAGGCCGCCGACGTTGTGATGACTCTTGATGTTGGCCGTACCGGTGCCGCCGCCGGATTCCACGACGTCGGGATACAGGGTTCCCTGCACCAGGAATTCGATGTGATGATCTTCAGCATCGTTCTGCGCCACAAGATCCCGCACCGCACCCTCGAAGCACCGGATGAACTCCCGGCCGATGATCTTGCGCTTGCCCTCGGGGTTGCTCACCCCGGAGAGTGCGTCCAGGAAGCGCTCCTCGGCGTCGACGGTCACCAGCCGGGCGCCGGTGGCCGCCACGAAATCGCGCTGCACCTGTTCGCGTTCACCGGCACGCAACAGACCGTGGTCGACGAACACACACGTCAGCCGGTCGCCGATGGCCCGCTGCACCAGTGCCGCAGCCACCGCGGAGTCCACTCCACCGCTCAGACCGCAGATGGCGTAGCCGTCGCCGATCTGCTCACGCACCGCCTCGATCAGCGAGTCGGCGATGTTGGCCGGCGTCCAGGTGGCGCCGATTCCGGCGAAGTCGTGCAGGAACCGGCTCAGGATCTGCTGGCCGTGCGGGCTGTGGATGACCTCGGGGTGGTACTGCACCCCTGCCAGCCGACGGGAACGGTCCTCGAACGCCGCCACCGGGGCACCTGCGCTGCTGGCAGTCACCTCGAACCCGGCCGGAGCGGAGGTGACGGCATCGCCGTGGCTCATCCACACCGGCTGGGTGGCGGGCAGACCCGAATGCAGTTCACCGCCAGCCACATTCAGATCGGTGCGGCCGTACTCACTGGTGCCGGTGCGTTCCACGGTGCCGCCGAGCGCCTGCGCCATGGCCTGGAATCCGTAGCAGATGCCGAACACCGGCACGCCCAGGTCGAACACTCCCCGGTCCAGTCGTGGCGCCCCCTCGGCGTACACGCTGGCCGGTCCACCGGACAGCACGATCGCCTGCGGGTCCTTTGCCTTGATCTCATCCACCGTCGCGGTGTGCGGGATCACCTCGGAGAACACCCGGGCCTCCCGGACACGACGGGCGATCAACTGGGCGTACTGGGCGCCGAAGTCGACCACCAGGACGGGACGAGGCGATCCTGAGTGCACCGATTCCACCGGCACAGTCTAAGGGCGGCCCGACTGACGCCGACTAGCGCGCGGGGGTCTTCGACCGCTTGGAGGTCACCGGGGTGATTCCCAGGTTGCGCAACCCCCCGGGCGCCATCGGCGGCACCACCGGATACTTCGGCGCGATCGGCGAGATCCGCTGATACGGCTGCCCCTGCGCCGGCCGCTGATCCTGTTCGCCGGAGTTGGGCCACAGCGCGGCGGCCCGTTCGGCCTGCGCGGTGATGGACAGCGACGGGTTGACACCGAGGTTGGCCGAAATCGCCGCGCCGTCAACGACATACAGCGACGGGTAGCCGTAAACCCGGTGGTAGGGGTCGATGACGCCGTCGGCCGGGCTCTCGCCGATCGCCGCACCGCCGAGGAAGTGCGCGGTCAGTGGGATGTTGAACATCTCCCCCCACGTCCCACCGGCCACACCGTCGATCTTCTCCGCGATTCGCCTCGTCACCTGGTTGCCGACCGGGATCCAGGTCGGGTTCGGTTCGCCGTGGCCCTGCTTGCTGGTCATCCGCCGGCCCAGCAGGCCCTTCGTGGTGAACGTGGTGATCGAGTTGTCCAGATGCTGCATGACCAGCGAGATCATCGTGCGCTCGCTCCACTGCCGGACCATCAGCATCCGCGCCGTCCCGCGCGGGTTGGCGACGGCGGCCTTCAGCAACTGCTTCCAGCGCGGCACGTCGCTGCCGCCGGGGCCGGAACCGTCGGTCATCAGGGTCTGCAACAGTCCCATCGCGTTGGACCCCTTGCCGTACCGGCACGGCTCGATGTGGGTGTCCGGCGTGGGGTGGATCGACGAGGTGATCGCCACCCCGTGAGTGAGGTCGAGATCCGGCGAGGCGTGATAGCGCCCGGCTCCGACGATGGACTCCGAGTTGGTCCGGGTCAGTACCCCCAACCGGTCCGACACGTGCGGCAGGGTGCCGGTGTCACGCATGGCGAACAGCAGCTTCTGGGTGCCCCAGGTGCCGGCGGCCAGGATGACCTGGCGGGCGGTGAAGGTGGACTTGTGCTTGCGGACCCAACGCCCGGTGCGAACCGTGTCGATCTCCCAGAGACCGTCGCCCCCTTGGCGCAGACTGGTCACCGTGGTCATCGGAATGACCTGTGCCCCAGCCTTTTCCGCAAGGCCGAGGTAGTTCTTCACCAGAGTGTTCTTGGCACCGTGCCGACAGCCGGTCATGCACTCGCCGCACTCGATGCAGCCGGTGCGATCCGGTCCCACGCCCCCGAAGTACGGGTCGGGCACCGTCTTGCCCGGCACCTTCTCGCCGTCCGGGCCGAAAAAGACGCCGACCGGGGTCGGCGTGTAGGTGTCACCGACACCCATCTCCTCGGCAACCTCCTTCATGATCCGGTCGGCATCGGTGAAGGTGGGGTTCTTGACGACGCCCAGCATCCGCTGGGCCTGGTCGTAGTGCGGCATGAGTTCCGAGCGCCAGTCGGTGATGTCGGACCACTGCTTGTCGTCGAAGAACGGGTCCGGCGGGATGTAGAGGGTGTTGGCGTAGTTCAGCGAACCGCCGCCGACGCCGGCCCCGGCCAGGATCATCACGTTGCGCAGCAGGTGGATGCGCTGAATGCCGTAACAGCCGAGCATCGGAGCCCAGAGGAATTCCCGAAGCCGCCACGAGGTTTTGGCGAACTCGTGGTCGGCGAAGCGGCGACCGGCCTCCAGGACGCCGACCCTGTACCCCTTCTCGGTCAGTCGCAGCGCGCTGACGCTGCCGCCGAAGCCCGAGCCGATGATCAGAACGTCGTAGTCCGGTTCCATCAGTTCAGTATGGCCCGGCAGGCATTCGGGATCACCTGCCGACGGTGAGCCCGACCTTCTGGAATTCCTTGAGGTCGCAGTAGCCGGCCTTGGCCATCGCCCGGCGCAGTCCGCCGACCAGGTTCAAGGTGCCGAACGGGTCGTCGGACGGTCCGTTGAGCACCTGGTCGAGCGACGGCCGCTCCCCCTCTGCCACCTGTAGCAGGGAACCGCGGGGAAGCGACGGGTGCGCGGCCGCGGCCGGCCAGAACCAACCCCCGCCGAGCGCCTCGGCTGCCGCGGCCAGCGGTGTGCCGAGCACCACCGCGTCGGCGCCGCAGGCGATCGCCTTGGCCAGATCGCCGGAGGTGTAGATGTCGCCGTCGGCCAGCACGTGCACGTACCGCCCGCCGGTCTCGTCGAGATACTCGCGGCGCGCGGCGGCGGCGTCGGCGATCGCGGTCGCCATCGGCACGCTGATGCCCAGGACCTCGTCGCTGGTGGTCACCCCCGCGGTGGAGCCGTAGCCGACGATGACGCCGGCGGCGCCGGTGCGCATCAGGTGCAGTGCGGTGCGCTGGTCGAGAACACCGCCGGCGACCACCGGCACGTCGAGTTCGGAGATGAAGGTCTTGAGGTTCAGTGGATCGCCGGAACCGTCGCGGCCCTGCACCACCCGTTCGGCGGAGATGATGGTGCCCTGGATGAACAGCAGGTCGATGCCGGCGGCAACCAGCGTGGGCGTGAGCGCCTGGGCGTTCTGCGGGCTGACCCGAACCGCGGTGGTGACTCCTGCCTCCCGGACCCGGGATACCGCCTCGCCGAGCAGATCGAGATCGATTGGGGCGGCGTGCAATTGCTGCAAGAGCCGGACCGGGGCCGATGGGTCGTCGTCCTTGGCGGCAACCCGCAGCACCTCGGCGATCTTGTCCTCGACGCCGGCGTGACGGCCGATCAGACCTTCCCCGTTGAGCACGCCGAGACCGCCCTGGTGGCCGAGGTCGATGGCGAATTGCGGGGAGACCAGAGAGTCGGTCGGGTGTGACACCACCGGGATCTCGAAGCGGTAGGCGTCGAGTTGCCAGGCGGTGGAGACGTCTTTGGACGAACGGGTCCGCCGGGACGGGACGATGTTGATGTCGTCGAGTTCGTAAGTCCGGCGGGCGGTTCGGCCCACACCGATTTCAACGATGTCGCGCATGAGTGTGGCCTTATCGGGGCGTCGTAGTTGTCTGGCTCGTAGTTATCTGGCGTAGTAGTTGGGCGCTTCGACAGTCATGGTGATGTCGTGCGGGTGACTCTCTTTGAGTCCCGCGGCCGTGATCTGGACGAACTGAGCCCGCTGCAACTCGGCGATGGTGGTCGCGCCGGTGTATCCCATCGCGGCGCGCAGGCCGCCGGTCAGCTGATGGATGACGGTGGACAGCGGACCGCGGAACGGCACCCGGCCCTCGATGCCCTCCGGGACGAGCTTGTCCTCGGAGAGCACATCGTCCTGGAAGTAGCGGTCCTTCGAGAAGGACTTCGCTTCGCCGCGGCCCTGCATGGCACCCAGCGAGCCCATGCCGCGGTAGCTCTTGAACTGCTTGCCGTTGACGAAGATCAGGTCACCCGGCGATTCGGCGGTGCCGGCCAGCAGCGAGCCGAGCATCGTGGTGGACGCCCCGGCGGCCAACGCCTTGGCGATGTCCCCGGAGTACTGCAGGCCGCCGTCGGCGATCACCGGCACGCCGGCGGGCGCGCAGGCGGCGTGGGCCTCCAGGATCGCGGTGATCTGCGGGGCGCCGACACCGGCAACCACGCGGGTGGTGCAGATGGAACCGGGTCCGACGCCGACCTTCACCGCATCGGCGCCGGCGGCGACCAGTGCGGCGGCCGCACTACGGGTCGCGACGTTGCCGCCGATGACCTCGACCTTGTGCCCGAACTCGGCCTTGACCTTGGCAACCATGTCCAGCACCAGGCGGTTGTGTGCATGTGCGGTGTCGACCACCAGCACGTCGACGCCCGCGTCGACCAGTGCGGTGGCGCGCTGCCAGGAGTCCGCGCCGACACCGACGGCGGCGCCGACCAGGAGCCTGCCGTCACTGTCCTTGGTCGCGTAGGGGTGCTGCTCGGTCTTGACGAAGTCCTTGACGGTGATCAATCCGGTGAGCCGACCGTGCCCGTCGACGATGGGAAGCTTCTCAATCTTGTTGCGCCGCAACAGACCAAGGGCCGCATCGGCGCTGACGCCCTCGCTCGCGGTGATCAGCGGAGCCTTGGTCATCACTTCCGAGACCGGCTTGCTCATGTCGACTTCGAAGCGCATGTCGCGGTTGGTGATGATGCCCACCAGAGCGCCGCGGGCGTCGACCACCGGCAGCCCGGAGATGTGGAACCGGGCGCACATGGCATCGACCTCGGCCAGGGTGTTCTCCGGCGAACAGGTCACCGGGTCGGTGACCATGCCGGCTTCGGAGCGCTTGACCATCTCCACCTGGCCGGCCTGTTCGACGACGGACAGGTTGCGGTGCAGTACGCCCATGCCGCCGGCGCGGGCCATCGCGATCGCCATCCGGGCCTCGGTCACGGTGTCCATCGCGGAGCTGACCATCGGCACCCGGAGCCGGATCTTGCGGGTCAACTGGCTGGAGGTGTCGGCGCCGGCGGGCACCACGTCGGAGGCGGCCGGCAGCAGCAGCACGTCGTCGAAGGTCAGGCCCAGCATGGCGACCTTGTTCGGATCGTCGCCCCCGGTGTGCACCGGGGCGCTGACCGTCGGGGTCATCAGGCCGTTGAGGCCGTCGACACGGTCGGTGCTGCCCTCGGCAATGGACATCGGCGCGGCCTCCAGTCAACGGACTTCAACGAAGCCCTCATCCTATCGGCTGCCGGGTACTGTGGAGACGTGCGCGACCACCTGCCGCCTGGCCTGCCGCCTGACCCGTTCGCCGACGACCCGAGTGACCCGTCCGCGGCGCTGGATGCCCTGGAACCCGGTCAGCCGCTCGACCCGCAGGAACGCGCCGCGGTGGAGGCCGATCTGGCCGATCTCTCGGTCTACGAGGCACTGCTTGCCCACCGGGGAATCCGCGGCCTGGTGGTCTGCTGCGATGATTGCCACCAGGATCACTACCACGACTGGGACATGTTGCGCGCCAACCTGCTTCAGCTTCTGGTCGACGGAACAGTGCGGCCGCATGAGCCCGCCTTCGATCCCGAACCCGACGCCTACGTCACATGGGACTACTGCCGTGGCTACGCCGACGCCTCGATCAACGAGGCCGCGACGGACTACGACAACTTCCGCTGAGAAGACGCCCGGTCAAGCGCTAGCCGGCGGGGACCGGCAGCGGAATCAGGACCGTCGTCGTGGTGGGGGTCACCACCTGCTGCTGTGACTGCGGTGCCTGCTGTGTCTGCTGTGACGGGACGGCCGTGGTGCTGGCCTGAGCAGGTGCGGCCCCTCCGGCGGTGGTCTTGGCCCCGCCCGCAGCCGGCGGAGTCGTGGTCGCCGGTGCAGCCGTGGTCGCCGGTGCCGCCGTGGTCGCTGCGGCCCTGGAGGACGGTGCCACCGAGGTCGCAGCACTGGTGGCGCCGGTCGTGGTGGCTGCCGGCGTGTTGGTCGCGCTGGTGGCACCAGCACTGGCCGCAGAACTCGTCGCAGTGCTGCTGGTCGCAGCTCCTGTCGAGGACTTCGGCGGTGCGGTGGTCGTGGTGGCCGCTGCAGCCGACGGGGTCGTGGTCGCAGAACTGGCCGCACTGCTGGTCGACGGCTTGGCACTAGTGGCGGTGGTGCTCGCCTGACTCTGCTGAGTCGCCGAGGTGCTGGCCGCCGAGGTGGACGGCACCGAGGTGGCCGCCGCCGAGGTACCGGCTCCCGACGTGCCGGCTCCCGAGGTACTGGCAGGTGTTCCCGACGTCGGCGCCGCCGAGGTCGGGGTGGTCGCCGGGACGCTCGAACTGCCGGACTCGGTGGCACCGGTCGCCGATTCGCTCGCGCTGGTGGGGGTCACCACCGCCGGCACCAGCTCGGTCGCCGACGGCGGCACCGTGTAGGTGATCCCGGGCGGCGCGGTGGCCTCCGGATTCTTCTCCACGACCTTGGCCGACAGATCGTTGAACTGGTCGAGCAACTGCTGCTTCTGCTCCTGGTCACCGATGCCGGCGACCTGGCTGCTGACCGCGACCAGTTTTTCCTCGGCCTGCTGCCAATTGCCCTGGGAGATCAGTTGCTGCACCTGCTGCATCTCAGTCCGGGCGGCCAGCGCCACCTGGTCGTCGCGCACCTGCTTGGGCGCGCCGAACAACATGGTGCGCAGCCCGTAGAGCGAGTCGCCGGGTCCGGCGCCGGACACCACGGCACCGAAGCCGCCGATGGCGAGCATCGCCGCTGCCGCGGCACCGACGACGCTCAGACCGCGCCGGGAACGGTTGGCTGAGCCTCCCAACGACTTCGCGGGCGGCGCCCACTTGTCGCGCAGACCGCCGGACCGCTCCTCGGCCAGCCCCGCCTCGAGGGCTGCGATGGCCTGCGGCTCGGAGATCAATCCGGTGTCCGGTGGCCAGCGGTTCTCGTCGCGCCAGTTGCCCAGCAGTGCAGCCAGCGCGGCGTCGGCCTGGTCGGCCGGCTCAGCGGAAAGGCCACCGGCCAGAGCGTCCAGGAAGCTGTCACTGCGGCGGATCTCGTACCGCGAGGGTTCCTGATTACGCCCGATGTCAGGCAGATTCGTGCCCCGCTCCGGCGATCTCGGACTTCAGCCGGGCCAGCGCGCGGTGCTGGGCCACCCGGACCGCACCGGGCGTGCTGCCCACCGCCTCAGCGGTCTCCTCGGCGGACATTCCCACCACGATGCGCAGGGTCAGGATCTCACGCTGCTTGTCCGGCAGGACGGCCAGCAGTTTCTGCATCCGGGCGGCCGAGTCGGAGTTGATGGCCATCTGCTCGGGGCCGTCGTCGACGGAGAAGCGCTCCGGGACCTCGTCGGTCGGGTCGGAACGATTACGGCCGGCCGCACGATGCGCGTCGGCGACCTTGTGGGAAGCGATGCCGTACACGAAGGCCAGGAAGGGGCGTCCCTGATCCTGATAGCGCGGCAGCGCCTGGATGGCGGCCAAGCAAACCTCCTGAGCAACGTCGTCGGCGGAGAGTCCCACCCGCTCATTGGCCCCGATCCGTGCTCGCACGTACCGGACCACAATGGGTCGGATGATCTCTACAACTTCTCGGAGGGCATCCCGGCTACCGGCCACTGCCTCAGCAACGGCGGCGTCGAGACGTTCTCCTGGAATGGTCATCGACGAAGGCTTCTCCAACGTTACTTGCGGGTTTTCACCGGCAGCGAGGTTCAGCTAGAGACAATATCGGCCCGAACTGCGATGGGCCGTTACCTGCGGTTCCAGCGCCCGCCGTGGCGCGTGACGAATGCGTCACTGCGATCCCGGGCTTCGGCCACCTCGGATGCACTCCGTACTGCACTTCCGATGTCGACGAGCAGGGACGCCACCGCCCACTGCAATGGCACCAGGCCGTGAGCGGCCGTGGCGGCCAGGGCGATGTCGGCCACCTCCCTGGAGCCGTCGAGATCCCCGGCACAACACAATGCGGCGGCCAGCACGACGCTGCTCTTGATCCGGTGGCGACGAAGGTCGTCAACGGCGGATTCGGCCAGTTCGACGCCGCGACGGGCGTGGGCGACGGCGGCGGCTCCGTCGCCGGTCACCATGGCCAATTCGGCCCGGACCCAGGCCAGCCGGACCGACAGCCGGGTCGGGAGTACGCCGGCGCACCGATGCAGACCCTCGGCGCGCTCCAGCAGTGCCGCCGAGGCGGGGAACCGTCCCACCCCGAGTGCATCGGCCGCCAATCCGACCAGCGCGTCGATGGCGCTCTCGGGATCCCCGCCGGAGCATGCCCAGGCCCGGCCGTCCCAGCCCCGCGCCAACACATGCCAGCCGGTCTGCCGCAGGAACGAGGCGTGAGTGCTCAGCGCCAGCGAGGTCAGCCGGCCGACAGGCTTGCGGCGCAGCAATTCATCGAGATCGGCGCGGGCCGCGCCGTAACGTCCCTGGCCTCCCGCGGCCACCGCACGCAACCACAAGTCACCGGCGGTCTGCGCTGTGGGCAGAGGCCACCGGCCCGGGTCTGGACCGAATGCGACGTCGGTCAAAAGAGGTGAATTCATCGGATTAAGAGTTTGTGGTCACCACGTTACGGCCGTGTCAACTGCGGCTGTCAACGCTCAATGTTTCCCGGATCCCGCTGGCCTTTCATCGACTGCGTTCCAGGCCCTGAAACCAAAGATGAACGTGACGTAAATTCTGGTGCTGCGGCTATGCGATTGGCCACAGGGCAGACCTATTGACGGTCTTTCGCCGCCCCTCATAGCGTGACGGCACGAGTGCGAGATATGCACCGGGATAGGGGATTTCGATGCTTCAGCCGCAACAGCTACCTGGACCCAACGCCGACATCTGGGACTGGCAGATGAATGGCCTCTGCCGTGGCGAGGACTCCGCCGTGTTCTTCCATCCCGACGGCGAGCGTGGCCGGGCACGGGTCCAGCGTGAGTTGCGCGCCAAGCAGATGTGCCGGCAGTGCCCGGTGATCACGCAGTGCCGAAATCATGCGCTGAAGGTCGGTGAGCCCTACGGCATCTGGGGCGGATTGAGCGAGGCCGAGCGCGAGATTCTGCTCAAGGGCGGCCTGCGCCGGCGGTCGGCCTAACGGAAGCAAAGCCTGGCTGGTCTTGGGAGGACACCTCGGAATGCGGTCAGTCGAAGACCAGCTGGATCAGTGAGCAATCGTCCTCGAAGGCTCCTCCGGGGGTCAGTGATCGCAGCTCTTCAAGGAGTTCCTCCAGCGACCAGTCCGGCGATTCGGCGGTCCTGGCGCACACGTTCTTGAAGCCCGTCAACCCGAGTTGCCGGCCGCCGCCGAGGTCGATCTCGCTGGCGCCGTCGCTGTAAAGCAGGATCCGGCATCCGGGTGGAACCACGAAGGTCGACGCGGTGAACACCGCGTCCGCGAACATTCCCACGGGCACAGCGGTCGCCGACAGTTCAGTGACCGCTGCACCCGCCCCGGAATGGAATGCGAAGGCCGGCGGGGCACCGGCGCCGGCATAGCGAAGGGTGCGAGTGGACGCCTCATAAACCCCGTACCAGACGGTGAAGTAGTGGTCGTTCTGCTGGTCCATCTGAAACAGACGGTTCAGTTCCATCAGCACCCCCTCGGGCGCCAGGAGAGACGGTGCCGGGAAAGATCCCGAGCGCAAGATGTTGTGCAGCGAAACCGACAACAGCGCGGGCTCGATGCCATGCCCGGAGACATCGATCAGATAGACCAACAGGTGATCGTCGTCGATCCAGGTGTAGTCGAAGCAGTCGCCGCCGAGTTCCCGGGATGGCAGGTAACGCGATTGCACACCGACCTGTCCAGTCAGACCACGCGGCATGATCGACGACATGTACGCAGCGGCGCTCCTGAGCTCTCGGCTCAGACGTTCGCTCTGCTTCTGGAGACGTTGCGCCAGAACATGATTGCGCGCGTTCGCCTCCATCGCGGCGGTGATGTCGGCGATCTGGGAAACGAAGGTCTCCACTCTTCCGTTCTCGTCGCGGACGCAACTCACCGACAGATCTCCCCAGATCAGGTGACCGTCGGCATGGACGTACTGCTTGATCGTGCGATAAGAGTCGCTGTGGCCCGCCAGGATGTCGTTGACCTTCTTCAGGTCCGCTTCCAGATAGTCCGGAGCCGTCAGCTCCTGCCAGGTCTTGCCCATCAGGGTCTCTGCGTCGTATCCGAACAACTGGCACAGCGCTTCGTTGACCGCCTCGAAGCGACCGTCCGGATCGATGAAGCACATGCCGATGGCGGCGTTGTCCATCAGCCGCCGGTAGCGCGCATCCGCCCGGGCTTGACGCCGACGCGCATCTTCAGCCTCCTGTCGCGCGGACACTTCATCATCGGCCAGACGGAATTCGGCCGTCACTCCGTCCTGGCGACCGTCAGGACCAACGAAGGGCCGGGCGTGCAGATGGATCCAGTGCACGGCGCCATCCGCCGACATCAGGCGAATGCGTTCCTTGATCACACCACCGTCGAGGAGGGTCTGCGTCCAGCCGGCGTAATCCGGGAGCTCCTCCGGGGGAATGAGCTCCCGCACTTCCCGGCCCATCCAGTAGGCGGGCGGCGCACCGAGAACACCCTCAACCGACGGCGACACCCAGACGATCCGGCCGTCCCGGATGTGGCTCACTACGTCACCGGCGTCCCCGTGCCGAGTCTGCAGAACCCGGGCGCTGTCGGTGATCTCCCGGGCGATCAGCCGCTGAAGGTCTTCGGAGAGGTCGTCGCCGAGCGAGTGGCCACACCCGATCAGGAGTAGCAAGAGATTCGGATCGGCCAGTTCCAACTGCACGAGGGTAGTCGAGGCGGTCGGGCACTGAAGGCACTCAGTTACTGAAATAAAATTTGCCGCAACCACCGATTCCTGCCGAATTGGGCCCGCCGTGCCGTTGCCGGCCAGGGGCAGGACGGTACCCATCGGGACGAGGTCCCCCGGACATGAGTGAACGACCGAACCCACGGTTGAATCGGCAGATGAGACCATGATGAACGCCGCCCGACCGCCCACTTCCGCCAGCAATCGACCGAGGTGCCGATCGAGTTCCTGGCGTAGATTCATGGTTTTGGTCTTCGTTCGCTCGAATTGTCTGCAGATAACGTTACGCCGAGCAACCCTCCCCCGCGGACCCGCGGACCCGCGGACCCGCGTATCCGATGGCCGTCATCACCGTGGCGCAGTTGTCGGCCAAGATCTTTCAGGCCAGGCTGTTCGCCGCTTCCCAGGCGTCGGCTTCGGCGGCCCGGGCGATCTCATCCACCTCGACGCTCTCTGGTTCCCCGATCTCTGGTTGCGCGATCGCCGGTTCCGCCACCGGATCCTCGGCCGAAGGCTGCCCATCAACCGGTTCCGGCACGCCCGCAGTATCCGGCAGCGCGTGATCCCGGCCATCGAACTCGACCAGCACCGCGCCGGCCAGGAACAGCACGATGAACACCGCCATCAGGGGGCCGATGAATCCCCCGGCCGCCCAGGCCGCCGCCAGAAGCCCGACCACACACGCGGCCAGCCACCACATCTGTTCGCGCTTCTGAAGCACCGCCGCCCCTTGCAATCCCAGCGCATGCCGGAACCGAGACCGGCACGCTTCTCACATCGTGCGATGGCAGTTTTGCACGAATCAAGCAAACCGTCCATGGGCCGAGTTGGTTGAGTTCGCAAAGTCCACGTTAAGACGAAGGGTCCAATTGCAATTCGCTTCACCCCGGGGGCTACACAATCGCCACCGTGGGCCACCGCGCTTTCGGGGGAGGGAGCCGGTGGCCCACTTCCGGTTTCGGCAACGTGGCGACTTTCGGCCCTCTGCCGCGCAACGGGGAGGTGTGCGATAATTGACGTGCCCGCAAGACGAGCGGGGCGCAAATGGGGTTCGCATCGTCATGCGGATTCACCGAACAAATTCTTGAGGGGTTGGGTTTTTCGTGAACTGGAAACGTACGGGCCTTGTGAGTGCAGCCGCGGCCGTGATGGCGATGATTCCGATCGCCGTTGTCGACTCCGGTGTCGCCGAGGGCAAGAAGTACGAGGGCAAGTACGGCGTCAGTGGAACCTCGAAGTCCAGGACGTCGGAGTCGTCGAAGTCCAAGACCTCTGAGTCATCCCGGACCAAGACTTCGGGGACCAAGACTTCGGGGACCAGGACTTCGGGGACCAGGACCTCCGAAGCCGAGCATCCCGAGACGTCGAAGACGAGGACCAGCACGTCGGGCACGGCAACCCGCAGTGCAACGCGGACACCGGATTACGACGACGACGACGATCACACCCGCACGTCGTCGCCGACCACGTCCGGCACGTCAACGGAGACCAGCTCGGGAACGGCCACTCCGACCGCGTCCAGCACTGCCACGCCGACTACATCGGATTCCTCGTCCTCGACGACGACGGCGGCTCCGACTCCCTAGTCCTGCCATGAGCAATACGGAAGGGGCGCCCCGGAAACGGAGCGCCCCTTCTGCTTGACCAGGATCATTTCCGCTCGATCGAACCACGACCAGGTGGTCAGCTTTGCGGCGCTGAACTCATCGACCCCAGGTAGTACGTTTCGCGGCCCGTCGCGTAGCCGCCACCGTCGGTGGCGATGTGGACATGGTCGTAATGGTTGGCGGTCTCGTTCCCGTAGTCCGCGGTCCAACTCGGGGCGCCGATCCCCGGGTAGAAGCCCTGGCGCCAGATCACGTGCAGGACACCCCACCGCTTGGCATTGGCGAGGGCGAATCCGGCGATCTGATTGCCGAGTTCGATGCCTTCCGGCGAGTGGTAATTCGGGATCATCACGTCGATCGCCAGGCCGTTGGGATGCCATTTCAGCGGGTCCTGCCGGAATCCGCCGATCGTCTTGATCTCGAGGAACATCATGCTGATCGCGCGGGCCGCCCAGATGGTGTGGATCTGCAACCCCTGCTCCGGTGCGACTCCCCTGGGAAGCGCAAGCTGGAAGTCCTGAGCCGCCATGGGCGCGCTCGCCGCCAGCAACTGCGCTTCGGTGGCGGTGGCTACCAGCGGCGCCGGATTCTCCATGACGGGCTGGGAGCCCGGAGCAACCGAGGCCTGGCCCGCCGGAGCCGACGCGGGGGCTCCTGACTTCTCCTTGTCCTGCGCGTAGAACATCCCGGCCGATACCGCGAGCGATGCCGCCACGGCCAACCAGCGTCCACCCAAGACTTTCCGCACGACGAGAACTTTACTGGTGAACGAGGAGGGATGAACACGCATGCAGCCGGAAGCGGGCGGGTTTCGGATTCCGACGGTTCGGGTACCTGCTCATCGGGTAATGAAACCGCATTGATCCGATAGCCCCTGGGGGAATGCCATGTCTGAGAGTGCTATCCGTCGAGAGATGCAGGAGTTCGCAGTCGAACTGCGGAGATTGGCCTACACGATGCCGGCCGGCCATGAGGATCGGCTGATCCATTTGAGCGAGCGGATGGTGCGGCATGCGCGACAGGCGCGTCGATCCTCCGATACCGCTTGATGTCCACTACGCGGCCGC
>NZ_JAFMJZ010000058.1 GCF_017853185.1 Mycolicibacterium sp. | reverse complement strand
TCGGCCAGTTCAGCACGTTGCTGACCGACGTTGCGCCAGATCTGATCGGCGTCCATCTCTTCCCTCCCCACGATTTCGGTGCGCGCAGGTGCGCTGAGCGAACGTCAGCGCACCGAAGTTGCAGTGGGTGGGATCAGTCGACGTCGGCCATGCCGGGCGCGGTCTTGGAGACCTGGACCAGGAACTCATAGTTGTTCTTGGTCTTGCGCAGCTGGCTCATCAGTAGGTCGATGGCCTGATGGCTGTCCAGGCCGGACAGCACGCGGCGCAGCTTGTGCACGATCGCGAACTCGTCGGCCGAGAGCAGCAGCTCGTCCTTGCGGGTGCCGGACGGGTTGACGTCGACAGCCGGGAACACCCGGCGTTCGGCGATCTTGCGGTCGAGCTTGAGCTCGGCGTTGCCGGTGCCCTTGAACTCCTCGAAGATCACCGTGTCACCGGTGGAGCCGGTCTCGACCATCGCGGTGGCGATGATGGTCAGCGAGCCGCCGTCCTCGATGTTGCGGGCTGCGCCGAGGAACCGCTTCGGCGGGTACAGCGCGGTCGAGTCGACACCACCGGAGAGGATGCGGCCCGAGGCCGGCGAGGCGTTGTTGTAGGCACGGCCCAGCCGGGTGATCGAGTCGAGCAGCACGACGACGTCCTTGCCCTGCTCGACGAGACGCTTGGCCCGCTCGATCGCCAACTCGGCAGCCTGGGTGTGGTCTGACGGCGGCCGGTCGAAGGTGGAGGCGATGACCTCACCCTTGACCGAGCGCTGCATGTCGGTGACCTCTTCGGGCCGCTCGTCGACGAGCACGACCATCAGATGGCACTCGGGGTTGTTGCGGGTGATCGCGTTCGCGATGTCCTGCATGATCGTGGTCTTGCCGGCCTTGGGCGGCGAGACGATCAGAGCGCGCTGGCCCTTGCCGATCGGCATGATCAGGTCGATGACGCGAGTGGTCAGCTTCTCGGTCGTGGTCTCCAGACGCAGCCGCTGGTTCGGGTACAGCGGGGTGAGCTTGCCGAACTCCGGACGGTTGCGGGCGGCCTCAACGGGGCCGCCGTTGACGCTGTCCAGGCGGACCAGCGGGTTGAACTTCTGCCGGTTGCTCTGGCCGCTGTTGTCTCCGCCACCGTCACGGGGAACCCGGACCGCGCCGGTGACGGCGTCACCGCGGCGCAGACCGTTCTTGCGAACCATGTTCATCGAGACGTAGACGTCGTTGGGGCCGGCGAGGTAGCCGGAGGTGCGCACGAAGGCGTAGTTGTCGAGCACGTCGAGGATGCCGGCCACCGGCTGGATGACGTCGTCCTCGCGCAGTTCGGTCTCGCCACCCGGGCCTTCGGGGCCGCGCTCGCCACGACGGCGACGATCGCGGAAACGACGGCCGCGACGGCCGCCGCGGTCACCGTCGTCATCGCCGCCACCGCGGTTGTCATTGCGGTTCTGCTGGTTGTCGCCACGGTTCTGCTGGTTCTCACCGCGGTTCTCGTTGCGGTTGTCGTTGCTGCGCTCGGGGCGGGCCTCGCCGCCCTCGGTGTCACCGGCGCCGGCGTCGCGGGCTGGACGCTCGCGACGACGCTGGGTCGAGGAGGCCTCTCCATTCCCCGCGCCGCTCTCCGGCTGGCCGCCGTTCTCGCCCTTGGGACCCTCGGTGGCCGGTTCGGCCCGACCCTCGGCGTGGCCGCTGGCCTTCTCGGGGCTGCTCTTCTCGGGACTGTTCTTCTCGGGGCTGCTCTTCTCGGCGCCGCCGTTGCCGCCACTGCGGGAGCCCTGGATGGCGGCGATCAGTTCGCCCTTGCGCATCCCCGAGGTGCCCTTGACGCCGGCCTGAGTGGCCAGTGCGCGCAGTTCCGGCAGAACCTTGGTTGCCAGCGATCCATCGCCGGCCCGGTCCGTATCGGTCACGGATTTCCTTTCTTCCCCCGCGGCCGTGAATTCGCGGGGTTTCGTGCATTCAGCCGATTCGCTGAATGCGAAGTCTCACCGTCTTCGGTGTCAAAATCAGGTGATCAGGGGCGGCCGAACGGCCAACCGTCATTCCACTGCTTTGAATACACGCGATTGTGGTGGTTTGTCCTAGTGCCGGTGCAGGTGCACACGATGCGAAACTCGGACCCCTAAAGAGTAGCCGCCCTCGCCGACCGAAGCAAGGAAGCTCACCCGTGAAGCGCCCGGGTCACCGCCGTGACACCTGGGCTCCAGCGTACCGGTTCGCCGACGGACATCTCAGTTACGGCAAACCCGTGGGTGGCGCCGAACTCCAGCGCCGCAGCCGGGAGATCGTCACCGGCGGTCAACGCAAGCACCGACGGCCCAGCCCCGGAGAGCACCGCAGCAACGCCGTGAGCACGCAGAACCTGCATGAATTCCGCCGAGGCCGGCATCGACGCCGCCCGTTGCGGCTGATGCAGGACGTCCTCGGTGGCGGCCATCAGCAGATCGGGCCGCTCGGTGAGGGCCACCACCAGCAAAGCCGCCCGGCTCAGGTTGAACCGCGCGTCGGTGTGGGCCACCTGCTCGGGCAGCAGCACCCGCGCCTCCGCGGTCGACGAGCGCACCTCCGGTACCGCCGAGAACAGCCGGATTCCCGGGTGCAGCCGCAACCGGGCGGCGCCGTAACGCGGCCCGTCGGCATGCTGCTCGGTCCAGGACACCACCGCACCGCCGAGCACCGACGCCGAGGCGTTGTCGGGATGGCCCTCGAACTCCGAGGACAACTGCACCAGCTGATCGGTGTTCAGCGGTGCGATATCTGTTTGCGCGACAAGGGAATTGGCCAGCGCCAGCCCGCCGACCACCGCCGAGGCCGAGGATCCCAGCCCGCGGGAATGCGGAATCGTATTGTGGCAGCGGACAATCAGGCCGGGCGCACGACACCCCGAGGCCACCAGCCCGCGCTCCAGGGCGGCCACCACCAGATGATCCCAATCGTCGGAGACCTGTCCGGCCCCCTCCCCCTCGACCTCGATCCGCAGCCCCTCGGCGACGGTCTCCACGGTCAGATTGTCGTAGCGGCCCAACGCGATTCCCAGGCTGTCGAAGCCGGGACCGAGGTTCGCGCTGGAGGCCGCGACCGACGCGTTGCCGGCCAGGCCGACGGGCAGGGTGATCATCCGCGGCACCCCATCATCCCAGTCCCAGGGCGGCGACCACCGCCCCGGCGTCCACCGGCAGCGGAGTGACGGTCGGAACGTCGCGCAGTGCGGTGTCGGGGTCCTTGAGGCCGTTACCGGTCACGGTGCACACCACGGTGGAACCGGGTGCGACGAAGCCGTCCTCGACGGCCTTGAGCAGGCCGGCGACGCTGGCCGCCGAGGCGGGCTCGACGAACACGCCCTCGTCGCGCGCGAGCAGGTGGTAGGCGGCCAGCAGTTCGTCGTCGGTGGCGGCCAGGAACTTGCCGCCGGACTCCTCCTTGGCGGCCATCGCGCCGTCCCAGGACGCCGGTGCGCCGATCCGGATGGCGGTGGCCAGGGTCTCCGGATTGCTCACCGGGTGGCCGAGCACCAGTGGCGCGGCGCCGGCGGCCTGGGTGCCGAGCATCTTGGGCAGCTTGTCGATGACGCCGTCGCGGTGGTACTCGGTGTAGCCCTTCCAGTACGCGGTGATGTTGCCGGCGTTGCCGACCGGCAGCGCGTGCACGTCCGGGGCGTAGCCGAGTGCGTCGACGATCTCGAAGGCCGCGGTCTTCTGCCCCTCGATGCGCACCGGGTTGACGCTGTTGACCAGCGAGATGCTCGGGTAGTCATTGGTGAGCTTGCGGGCCAGTTCCAGGCAGTCGTCGAAGTTGCCATCGACCTGAATGATCTTGGCGCCGTGCATGACCGCCTGGGCCAGCTTGCCCATCGCGATCTTGCCCTGCGGGATCAGCACCGCGCAGGTGATGCCGGCCCGGGCGGCGTACGCCGCGGCCGAGGCCGAGGTGTTGCCGGTCGAGGCGCACAGCACCGCCTTCTTCCCGTTGGCCACCGCCTCGGTGACGGCCATCGTCATGCCGCGGTCCTTGAACGACCCGGTGGGGTTGAGCCCCTCGACCTTGATGTGGACGGTGCACCCGGTGCGCGCGGACAGCCGCGGCGCGGGCACCAGTGGGGTGCCGCCCTCCAGCAGGGTGACCTGCTTCCAGTCCGCGGCCATCGGCAGCCGGTGCCGGTAGGCCTCGATCAGTCCGGGCCACGGGGTGTGGACTGCGGTCTTGCTCACTGCTCTGTTCCTTCCAGACGCAGAACGCTGTCGACGTTGCGCACAGCATCGAGTTCGGCGAGAGCGGCGACGGTCTCGGACAGCGCCGCGTCGGTGGCACGGTGGGTGACCACGACGATCCGGGCTCCCCCGCCATCGAGGCCCTCCTGACGAACCTCGGCGATGCTGACCTCACGCTTACCGAATTCGGCTGCCACGGAAGCCAATACCCCGGGAACGTCCTTGACCGTCATGCTCACGTAGTAGCGCGTCGGCACCACGCCGATCGGGGCGATCGGCAGTTGGGCGTACTTGGACTCGCGCGGTCCGCGACCGCCCTGCACCCGGTTGCGCGCGGCCATCACGACGTCACCCATCACCGCCGAGGCGGTCGGGTTGCCGCCGGCGCCGCGGCCGTAGAACATCAGCCGGCCGGCCGCCTCGGCCTCGACGACGACGGCGTTGAACGCTCCGTTGACGGTGGCCAGCGGGTGGGTCAGCGGCACCAGCGCCGGGTAGACGCGGGCCGAAACCGATTGCTGCCCAGCAGGATCAGTGATGCGCTCGCAGATCGCCAGCAGTTTGATGGTGCAGCCCAGCGCCTTGGCGGCCTCGAAGTCGGCCGCGCCGACCTTGGTGATGCCCTCGCGGTAGACGTCGTCGGCGGTGACCCGGGTGTGGAAGGCGATCGAGGCCAGGATGGCGGCCTTGGCCGCGGCGTCGTAGCCCTCGACGTCGGCGGTCGGGTCGGCCTCGGCGTAACCCAGCGCACTGGCGTCGGCCAGCGCGCTGGCGTAGTCGGCTCCGGTGGAGGACATCTCGGAGAGGATGTAGTTGGTGGTGCCGTTGACGATGCCGGCCACCCGCAGCACGGTGTCCCCGGCCAGCGACTGGGTCAGCGGGCGGATCACCGGGATGGCGCCGGCCACAGCGGCCTCGAAGTAGAGGTCCACGTGCGCGCGTTCGGCGGCCTGGGCCAGTTCGCCGGTGGACTGCGCCAGCAGTGCCTTGTTGGCGGTCACCACCGACTTGCCGTGCTCGAGTGCGGCGAGGATCGCCTTGCGGGCAGGTTCGACCGGGCCCATCAGTTCGACGACGATGTCGACGTCGTCGCGGGAGACCAGTTCCTCGACGTTCTCGGTGAGCATCTCCACCGGCAGGCCGCGGTCGGCGGACACCTTGCGGACGGCGACCCCGCGCAGTTCCAGCGGGGCGCCGATGCGCGCCGCCAGATCCGGCGCACTCTCCTTGATGATGCGCACCACCTCGCGGCCGACGTTGCCCAAACCGAGCACCGCGACACCGATCGGCTTCTCCTGGTCAGAACTCATGCGCGATCCGCCTTCGCCACTCGCTTCGGACATGTTCACCTCACCTCAAGACTGAGCAGATCATCGACGGTTTCCCGGCGCAGAATCAGCCGCGCCCGTCCGTCCCGCACGGCCACCACGGCGGGCCGCCCGATCAGGTTGTAGCGACTCGACATCGAGTAGCAGTAGGCCCCGGTGGCGGCCACCGCGAGCAGATCCCCGGCGACGATGTCGTCGGGCACCCACGCGTCGCGCACCACGATATCGCCACTTTCGCAGTGCTTGCCCACGATGCGGGCCAGGACGGGCCCGGCGGCGCTGCCCCGGGAGGCCAACCGGACGTCGTATTCGGCACCGTAGAGCGAGGTGCGGATGTTGTCGCTCATGCCGCCGTCGACGCTGATGTAGCGGCGGTGCCGGCCGCCGCCGATCGCGACGTCCTTGACTGTGCCGACCTCGTAGAGGGTGATGGTGCCCGGTCCGGCGATGGCCCGGCCGGGTTCGACGACCAGGCGCGGGACCGGCAGGCCGACCAGAGCCGACTCGGTGGCCACGATCGAGGTGAGCTTGGCGGCCAGGTCGGCGACCGGCGGCGGGTCGTCGTGCGGCAGGTAGGAGATGCCCAGGCCGCCGCCGAGGTCGACGGTGGACAGTTGGGCGGTCTTGGCGACGCCGAACTTGGCGACCACGTCACGCAGCAGGCCGATGATCCGGTGGGCGGCGATCTCGAATCCGCCGACGTCGAAGATCTGCGAGCCGATGTGGCTGTGCAGGCCGACCAGGCGCAGGTGGTCGGTGGCGAACACCCGGCGCACCGCCTCGATGGCGGCACCACCGGCCAGCGAGAGGCCGAACTTCTGGTCCTCGTGCGCGGTGGAGATGAACTCGTGGGTGTGCGCCTCGACGCCGACGGTCACCCGGATCAGCACGTCCTGGACCACCCCGGCCGCCGCGGCGACCGCGTCGAGGCGGTCGATCTCGGTCATCGAGTCCAGCACCACATGTCCCACGCGTGCGTTCACCGCGGCGGTGAGTTCGGCGACGGATTTGTTGTTGCCGTGCAACGCGATCCGCTCGGCCGGGAATCCGGCGTGCAGGGCGACGGCGAGTTCTCCCCCGCTGGCGACGTCCAGTGACAGGCCCTCATCGTGCACCCAGCGGGCGATCTCGCTGCACAGGAACGCCTTGGCGGCGTAGCGGACGTTCTCGCCGCCGCCGAAGGCCTGCGCCATCTCCCGGCAGCGGGATCGGAAGTCGTCCTCGTCGATGACGAACAGCGGGGTGCCGAACTCGGCCGCCAACTCGGTGACGGTCACACCGGCGACCGAGACGGTGCCGTCGGCGCCGCGAATCAGGTTGCGCGGCCAGACGTTCGGGGCGAGCCGAAGCATCTCGGCAGCCGAGGACGGCTGCTGCGGGGCACCGCCGTGGTGGACCTCCTCGGCGTGCCGCGGGCCGGCGGGGTGGACGTTCACATCCGCTCCGGGGCACTCACACCGAGAATGCTCAGCCCGTTGGCGATCACCTGCCGGGTGGCCTCGCACAGCGCCAGCCGCGCGCGGTGCAGATCACCCGGTTCCTCATCGCCCTGCGGCAGCACCCGGCAGGAGTCATAGAACCGGTGGTAGTCACCGGCGAGGTCCTCCAGGTACCGGCACACCCGGTGCGGTTCGCGCAGGGTGGCCGCGGACGCCAGCACCCGGGGGAACTCGCCGAGGTTGCGGATCAGGGTGCCCTCTTTGTCGTGGCTGAGCAGCTCCAGGTGCGCGGTGTCGGCGGCCAGTCCGTGATCGGCGGCGTTGCGGGCCAGCGCGCACAACCGGGCGTGCGCGTATTGCACGTAGTAGACCGGGTTCTCGCTCGAGGCCGAGGACCACAGCGCCAGGTCGATGTCGATCGGCGAGTCCACCGACGAGCGGATCAGCACGTAGCGCGCGGCGTCCACACCGATCGCCTCGACCAGATCGTCGAGGGTGATGACGGTGCCGGCCCGCTTGCTCATCCGGACCGGCTGGCCGTCGCGCACCAGGTTGACCATCTGGCCGATCAGCACCTCGACGGTGTCGGGATCGTCACCGAGTGCGGCCGCAGCGGCCTTGAGCCGGGCGATGTAGCCATGGTGGTCGGCGCCGAGCATGTAGATGCAGAGGTTGAATCCGCGCTTGCGCTTGTCCAGGTAGTAGGCGAGGTCACCGGCGATGTAAGCCGGGTTACCGTCGCTCTTGATGACGACGCGATCCTTGTCGTCGCCGAAATCTGTTGTGCGCAACCAGGTTGCGCCGTCCTTCTCGTAGATGGCGCCGTTGGCGCGCAACTGGGCGATCGCCTGGTCCACCCGGCCGCTGGTGTGCATCGAGTCTTCGTGGGTGTAGACGTCGAAGTCGGTGCCGAACTCGTGCAGTGAGGCCTTGATGTGGTCGAACATCAGGTCCACACCGATCGACCGGAAGGTCTCGGCCTGCTCCTCGGCGGGCAGGCTCAACGCGTCGGGGGCCTTTGCCAGAACCTGCGCGGCGATGTCGGTGATGTAGGCGCCGGCGTAGCCGTCCTCCGGCGCGGGCTCACCCTTGGCGGCGGCGATCAGCGAGTTGGCGAACCGGTCGATCTGGGTGCCGTGGTCGTTGAAGTAGTACTCCCGCACCACCTCCGCACCCTGGGTGCTCAGCAGCCGGCCCAGTGCGTCGCCGACGGCCGCCCACCGGGTGCCGCCGATGTGGATCGGGCCGGTGGGGTTGGCCGAGACGAACTCCAGGTTGATGTTGCGCCCGTCTAGCAGGCCGGAGTTGCCGAACGCCGATCCGGCATTCAGCACGTTGGCGACGATCTGCCCCTGCGCCGAGGCCTCGATCCGCAGGTTCACGAAGCCCGGCCCGGCCACCTCGGCGGCGGCGATGCCGTCGGCCTGAGCCAATGCCTCGGCAAGCCATCCGGCCAGCTCACGCGGGTTGACCCCGGCCCTCTTGCCCACCTGAAGCGCCAGGTTGGTGGCGTAGTCGCCGTGCTCGGGGTTGCGGGGCCGTTCCACGGTCACGGCCTCGGGGAGGGCGGCGGGATCCAGGCCATGCGCGGCCAGCACCGCCGCGGCGGTTCCGCGCAGCAGTTCGGCGAGATCGGCGGGGGTCACGGGGCACCATCTTATGGTCTGACGTGGACAGACTCCGCATCCGTACCGGCCGCCGGCATGCGTTAGGCTGTGGACGCCCAACGGCGCATCATGCGCCCCCGTAGCTCAGGGGATAGAGCGTCTGCCTCCGGAGCAGAAGGCCGCAGGTTCGAATCCTGCCGGGGGCACTCATCTCCACATCGATGGGGCTAGGGATCGACTTCCGGCAATCGCCAGATCAAGCGACCTTCCTCCGTGGGTTCCTGGCAGAACTCGTTCAGGCGGAACAGCATGTCTCCGTCTGACGCGAGGCGCTTCCGCAACGCGAATCCACCGTGCAGGGCGAATCCCGGTTCGGGTGGGATTCTGGGGTCGTACTCCAGCACCCAGCCCTCGCGGATCTTCTTGTAGAACGCGCGAAGCCGCCGCAGTTTGTCCGCGTCCCAGTCCTTGCCGGCCGTGACGACGAATTCGCCGTGATCACGCAGCCGGCGGTATGCGGAGCAGCGAGCCTGCTCCTGCGAGACCCCCTTCCAGGGGAAGGTCAGCATCACTTCCTGTCGAGCCGTGAGCCTGCCGTTGTAGGTGCGCTTGTGCCATGAAACGGCGTGCCGCGTCACGCCGAACATCCGCGCGATCTCCGATTGCGAGTGCCCCTGCGCCATCAGTTCTTCGATGACGTCGATGGTCAGTTCAGGTCTGACGTCCGACCCGTTGATCTCTTCCACTCCCGGCCCGGCCTAGCCGTCGGCCCGAAACTGCAATCCGCCGATCGTGAGGATCAAGGAGGCGCTGAACATCATCACGCGCGGCAAGCTATCGCGCTCCTCGTGCCCATGCCGGCGATATCCGCCCCAAATGGAAGGTTCGATTCCAGATGATGAAACGCGAGTGGCGACGACACCGGGCTCCACTTCGACGCAATCGCGCCGCCGGGGGCACTCTCAGGCGGCTTGCCTGGCCCGCTTGGTCAAGGCCGATGCCGCCTTGTCCGCAGTCTTGTCGACCCCCGTCTTGCTAGCCCCCGCCTTGTCGGCCCCGGCCCCGGCTGCAACCGCGGCCCTTCTCGAGCCGATCGACGTGACCGTTGCAGCAGCCCGCGCCAACCCCGCCGACTGCACCGCCCCAGCCGTATTCGGGGCGATCGCATGCACGACGGCGTCGGCGACGTCACCGACCAACTGGCCGGGCAGTGCCACCGTGGCGACCACATCCTGGGCCAGGCCCATCCCGATCGCCTGCAGAACCTTGCCGAAATCGCCGGTCTGCTGTGCCACCGCAACGTTCCATGCCGAGCGCTGCAACACGAACCCGTAGTCACGGAAGGTGACGAAGAACCTCGTACCCAGGCTGGGAGTGGGACTGACCGCGACACCGTTCCAACTCAGCAGGGTCCACCCGTCGATCGGGTTGCCGACCACCACCGCCGTCTGAGCGTTACCCAGCTGGTTTTCACTGATGTAGGCCAGCGAGGGAGGATTGACGACATTCATCATGACCCAGGTGGCGACAGTTCCGTTGTGGGAGAAGGCCAACGGGTTCGCATCCGGGTTCAGTGCGTCGGCGGTGAAGGTCGGGTACTTGTTCATCTCATCCCAGTAGATCTTCTCGATGGCGACATCGGTCCGGTCGTTGAACACCAGACCATTGAGGTCACCATTTTGGTTGGTGGCGGGGTTCGTATCCGCCGGGTTGGGATCCTGCGGCATCGGTGTCAGTGCCCAACCCACCCGCCAAGCGTCCTGCACTCCCACGTAATTCGCCATCTTGGGATCGACGAAGGCTCCGTTCTTGAACGTCGTGACCGCGTTCTCGTCGGCGCCGGCCCGGGTTTCCCGCAGCCCGTCCAGGACCGTGATGGGAAGTCCGCTGTAATCCGAATACGGCTGAGCCGTCTGCTGAGTACGGACCACTGTCGAGGCATAGATCGCGTCATAGCTCAGTCCGGTGTCGATGAGCCGCTGCACCAGGCCCTGGGCCTGCTGCACGCCACCGGGGGCCGTCTGGGTGAAGCCCGGAAGGATGCTCGGTCCCGGCACGGCATCAGGCTGATCCACGCACGGAGTGGCGCTGACCGCGCAACTGCTGAGATCCGGTCCGGGCGCCACGCTACCGAGAATGTTATAGACGTTCTCGATCGATTGACCGTGCCGAACCCAGGTCAGAGTGATCGAGGTCGCCGCCCACGCCGTGATGGGCGAGGCGACGAACATGACCAGCGAAAGCGAAAGGACAGTCAGCCCTCGGGCGACGCGTCTCCCGGTGAGATCCGCTGCAGCACAGTCATTTTGATGCATCACCGGTGATTCCTTAACTGAGGTTGGAGGCGATCGGGAAGCCGACCGTCAAGTACGGGTTGAGAACCGGAAGCTTGCCCGGCCGCCTGGGCTCGCTTTCGACCAAACGGGCCGTAATGGACTGCATGGCTCTTACCCGCCGGTCATCGCGCGCACCGAGGCAGGCAGCGGGACACCTGGGTCGCAGTCCGGCGCCCGCCGAGGCTCGCCATAGCTGACCGTAATCGGGACCACCCCGGCCCATCCCCCGGCGGCGACGTCCTCCTCGGGGTCTTCCGGCCAGCCGTCGGCGATCTTCAGCGACCAGTTGTCCTCCCCGATCGGCAGTCGCAGCGCCACGGTGGCGGCCAGTTCCTTCTTGGTGCTGGGCCTGATCTCGGCGACCCGGCCGGGGATGAAGTGG
This sequence comes from Mycolicibacterium sp., assembly GCF_017853185.1. Lineage (GTDB taxonomy): Bacteria > Actinomycetota > Actinomycetes > Mycobacteriales > Mycobacteriaceae > Mycobacterium. The sequence goes on along the minus strand of NZ_JAFMJZ010000058.1, from coordinate 8,616 downwards.
TCGGTGAGCGCTTCCAGGAAGGCGTTCTTGTCGGCACCGTCGATCACGCTGAATGATCCGAAGATCACCGCACTGCGATAGTGGAAGGAGGACTCGAATCCACTGCGGGCCAACAGGACTCCGTCCAGTGCGGTCACCGAGACCGCCACCTGAGCTCCGTCTGCCAACTGCCGCATCCACGGCGATCCGGTGGAGCCGTGGATCACAATGTCATCGCCGATTCGCACGAATCCCGTCGGCAGCGCGACCGGATGTCCGTCGCGAACGAAGGCGATGGTGGCCAGCGGGGTGGAGTTCAGCAGCGAGTCGAGTTTGTCGCGATCGGTGCTCTGCCGCTCGCTGAGCCGGGAGACCTGAGTCGATGGATGGGACACGTCAGCGGATCCTTCGCAGCGCATCAGGAGTGAGATCACTCAGGGTGGGATAGCCGTCGACGGCCATGATCAGGTCGGCCTCGGCCAGGATCGAGCGCAGCACGTGCACCATGCCGTCGGTCCCGGCCAGCGCCGCCCCGTAGGCATAGGGCCGGCCGATCCCAACGGCCTTGGCGCCCAACGCCAACGCCTTGATCACGTCGGCCCCGCTGCGCACCCCGGAGTCGAACAGCACCGGCACGTCGCCGGCCGCGGCGACCACATCGGGCAGGCAGTCGATGGCGGGCAGTCCCCCATTGGCCTGACGGCCGCCATGGTTGGAGCAGTAGATGCCGTCGACCCCGGCGTCGATGGCGCGGCGGGCGTCATCGGGATGGCAGATGCCCTTGAGGATCAGCGGCAGTTTGGTGATCGACCGCAGCCACGGCAGATCCTCCCACCGCAGCGAGTTGCCGAAGATGCTGACCCAGTGCATGACCGCGTTGCGTGGGTCGGACAGGTCGGCGTCGACCTTGGCCCGGAAGTGCGGGTCGCTGATGTAGTTGGCCAGGCACATGCCGCGCAGCTGCGGGAAGTTCGCGGTCGACAGGTCGCGCGGACGCCACCCCGGGATCCAGGTGTCCAGGGTCACCACGATCGCTTTGTAGCCGGCGGTCTCGGCGCGGTGCACCAGGCTCTCGGCAAGGTCGCGGTCGGTCGGGGTGTAGAGCTGGAAAAGCCCTGGGGTGTCACCGAATTCGGCCGCGATGTCCTCCAGCGGATCCATCGTCAGCGTCGAGACGCACATCGGCACCCCGGTGCGGGCGGCGGCGCGGGCGGCGGCCAGATCGCCGTGATGGTCCGATGTACACACCCCGATCACCCCGACCGGTGCCATGAAGATCGGCACCTTCCAGTGCTGCCCCCACAACTCCACCGACATGTCCCGTTCAGTGGCGCCGACGAGCATCCGCGGCATCAGCCCCCACTTGCTGAACGCGGACGCGTTGGTGCTCTGGGTCAACTCGTCGCCCGCCCCGCCTGCCACATAGGACCAGATGCCCGGGGGCATCGCCTGCTCGGCGCGGGCCTCGAGCTCGGCGAAGGACATCGGCAGTGTCGGCAGCACCCCGCCCAGGCCCTGCAGGTAGATCTCGAGCTGATAGTCGCCGTAGCTCATGCAAACTCCCGGTTGAGATCGGCGACCACGTCGGCGGCGGCGCGCAACTGGCCGAGGTCGGAACTGGTGGGGATCAGGTGGATCTCGCTGGTGCCGACGGCGGCGAAACGGCGCAGCACGGAGGCGAGTTCGTCCGGGCTGCCCGCCCACCCGGTGTGCGGGGCCATCGCGTCGACATACTCGACCGGGATCCAATTCATGTAGTGCCGCAGGTGCCGGTGGATCTGGGCGCGGGCATCAGCCTGGTCCCCCAGCGCGAACCAGAACGACGTCGCCAGATGCGGGGCCGGCTTGCCGGCCTCCTGCCATGCGGTGCGGCCGACGTCGAACAGTTCGTTCTGCTTGGCGACGTCGAGGTCCAGGGTGATCCCGGCCAGGCCGTCGGCCCAGGCGGCCGCGTGCCGCAACGTCTTGGGCCCGATGGTGCCGACCAGGAGTCGCGGCTGCCGGGCCGGGCGCGGACCCACCGGCAACACCGCGTCGGTCACCTTCTCGCCCGCCCACACCCGCTTCATGACGGCCACCCGGTCGGCCATCTCACGCATGGTCTGGGTGGCCGGGTCGGCGCCGACGGCGCGGTAGTCCTCATGGCGTCCGCCGACGCCGATGCCGACGGTGAGCCGGCCGCCGGAGAGCAGGTCGCCGGTGGCCAGCGATTTGGCCAGCAGCACCGGGTCGTGCAACTGCGGGACGACGACGGTGGTGATCAGCGGCACCCGCGACGTCCAGGCGGCCAGCGCACCGAGCAGGGTCAGCGCTTCGGGGTTGCCGAATGCGATGCGCTCACCCCAGCACAGTGATGAGAACGGGCCGTCGTCGACGGTCTGGGCCCACTGCCGCAACACCGTCGCGGAAAGGTCGGGCTCCATCACCGGCATGGTCATGCCAATCTGCACGCTCGCGATTGTGGCACGCCGCTCAGCGCATCGGCTCCTTACGGGCCTTCACCGGTCCGGTCTGGGCCGGCGGGGCGAGCAGTGCGCCGCCGACGGTGCCGCGGGTGGTGCGCACCGCGACCAACAGCCAGGTGCACACCAGCACGGCGAAGGAGATCACTGCGGCCACCCGGAAGGCGGGCAGTCCGCTGTGCAACGCCAGTTGGGTGGTGCCGGTGACGAAAGTGCCGACCGGGAAGGTCAGGCTCCACCAGGTCAGTGCGAACGGCATCCCGCGGCGCAGCGCGTGCACGGTCAGCGAGGTCGCCAGCGCGATCCACAGCACGCCGAAGCCCCACATCGGCACGCCGAACAGCAACGCCAAACCGTTGAGCAGAGAGGCGATTTCGTGATCGACGGCCACCGCAGCGGCGGTGCCGAGCAATCCGACGGCGGTGATCGACTGCCCCACCGGACCGAGCACGATCCACAACGTCGCCACCCGCGCGGTGCCGGAGGTGCCGTAGTAGGTGAGCCGGCTCCAGATCATCGCGATGATAAGGAAGGCCGCCACCAGCGACAGGCCGAACATCGCGTAACAGCCGTAGAGCATGGTCGCCCGGGCCGCGCCGGCGGGCACGTGCGGGACGAGCAGTGCGCCGGTGGCCGCGGACACCATCGGCGGCACCACCGGCATCAGCCAGCCGCCGAAGGCGGCGTCGGGTTCGATCTTGTACTGGGTGAACATCAGGAACGGGATGCTGACAGCGGTGAACAACCCGGCCACCGTGCCCGCTGTCCACAGCGCCCAGTCGACGTCGACGGCCAGGTGCTCGCCGAGCAGGTCCCGGCCGACCAGGACGGTGCCGGCGCCGACGGTCAGCAGGGCCATCGGCGCGGCGCCGTAGAAGTGCACCATCTGCTGCCCGGCGGCGTGGTCGCGGGCGAGGTGCGGGTGACGCAGCCAGTGGCTGCCCACCGCCGTACCGATCAACGCCAGCAGCAACGCGGAGAGCACCCACACCACCTGGGCGAAGGCGCGCAGTCCGGGCAGGTGCACGGGCAGGGTGGCCGCGGCGTTGGCCACGATCCCGGTGCCCATCACCGAGGCGAACCAGTTGGGCCCGAGGTAGCGGTGGGCGTCGCTCACGTGATTCCTCCAGGCTGGTCTCCTCGGGGCCGGCCGCGGCGGTCTTCCTGGCGGCGATAGTCACCGGCCAGTGTGGCGACGTGAGCGGGCAGTGCACCGGCGGCCACATCGGCCAGGCTGGTCTGCTCCAGCACCGAGCGCATGCTGGCCCGCAGCGCCCGCCAGACATCGGTGAGCGCGGTGCTGGGGCCGGTGTAGGCGAGGTCGCCGAGTGCGATGTCTCGGACGCTGGCCAGCGGTCCGTCGATGCAGCGCAGCACGTCGGCGACGCTGATCTGGTCGGCCGGGCGGGCCAGTTCATAGCCGCCGTCGCGGCCGCGGTGGCTGCGCACCAACTGGTCGGCGCGCAGTTCGGACAGGATGTCGACGAGGAACTGTGCGGGGATGCCCTGGGCCTTGGCGATGTCGTCGGTCTTTACCAGGCTGCCCGGGCCGGCCGCGGCCAGTTCGGTCATGGCGCGGACGGCGTACTCCGCCTTCGCCGACATCCGCATAGCGCGGATTCTGTCACGGGGAACTAGCGTGCGGCGGCCGCGCCACGGGCGCGCACCGTGGCCGCTTTACCGGCCGGGGCGACCGGCTTCTCGACCGCGGCGGCGACCTGCTCGCCCACCGAGCGGACGGCGTCGCGAACCGCGACGGCGGCCTGACGCGGACCGCGGAGTCCGGCGTCGAAGGCCGGCAGTGCGGCGGCGGACCGCGGCGAGAGGGCCGCGATGGTCGAGGTGATGGTGGCCGAGGCGGCGGGCGCGGTGTTCACACCGTTCGCGCGCAGGCGGTTCGAGACGAGGATCTCGGTGTCCGGGCGACGGGTGATCGGCGCGGGTGTGACGGTGACGTCGCTGCCGTCACCGGCCGACGGCACCGAGACCGGCGGGGCGACGACCGGACCGAAGACCCCGATCAATTCGTCGATGTGGTTCTCGATGATGTCCTTGATCGCGTTGATGATCAGCATCGAGGAGGTGAACGGGATCTCGACGACCTTGACGACGGCCTTGACCGCGTTCTGCAGGGCGCCGCTGATGTCGCCGTTGACCAGGGCGGTCAGGGTGTCGCCGATCAGGCCGGGTTCGGCGGCCACGGCAGCGCCGACCGCGAAGGCGGCTTTGAGCACGTTTGCGGAGATGTAGGTGGCGTCATAGGCGATCGAGGAGATCACCTGCTCCACCGCCGGGACGACCGCCCCGTTGACGAAGGTGGAGGCCGCACTGGTGACCGCGACCGGGACGCTGGCGATGGTGGCCGACAGCACCGAGGCGTCGACGTGCGGAACCTGGGCCGGGACAAGGCTGGAAAGGTCCGGCGCCGGCGCGTAGACCGGCGGAGCGACTGGCGCGGGCACCGGGGCCGGCGCGACGGGCGGGGCCACGAAGGTGTTGTCGATGGTGCCGAGGTCGGGATTGACCGCACCGACGCCGGCCACGAAGGCGTCGACGATGGCGTTCTTGCCGATGTACTTCGCGTCGGCGGCCAGGGCCGAGACGAGTTGCTTGAGCACAGACAGCGGGCTGGTGGACTCGGTCGGGGCCGGGGCGATGGCGTCCAGGAAGGACTTGTCCAACATGCTGTCGGCGGTGCCGGCCGAGAGTGCGACGGCGGGGATCTGAACGTCCGAGCGCGGGACCAGGATCGGATTGGCCACGACGACGCCGGCAGCAACCATGGCTGCACCGGTCGTGACAATCGGACCTATCGCGCGACGCACGGTCCTCACCGCCTTCCTACTGACTTGATCCTAGCATACCTGAGAAGAAACTGAGAAGAAATACCTGAACGCCCCTAGCAGAGTGCCCCCTCCCCGGAAGGGAGGGGGCACCCGTACTAGTGCGTTGTTGCGACCTACTTGGCAGCAGCGGCGCGAGCAGCTGCGGCGTGGCGACCGACGCCAGCCTTCTTGGCCGGAGCGGCAGCGGCATCGCTGCTGGCGGCCTCGGTGCTGGCGGCGGCCACAGCGGCAACCGGAGCAGCCGGAGCAGCCACAGCGGCAGCAGCGCGAGGCGCCCGGACGGCAGCAGCCGCAGCCGGGGCGGTGCCCAGCGCACCCTTGACCGACTGGCCGAGGGTCTGGATGGTCGCGCGGACCGACGGCACGTAGGTGGTCGGGTCAGCCGTCAGCTGGACGCCGGCGCCCAGGGTCAGGTTGAGGAGCGTGCCCGGGATGCCGAGCGGGCTGAGCAGGCTCGCCACGGTGGTGTTCCAGATGTTGGTGATGTCGCCACCGGCGATGGCCGTGGTGATGGCCTGAACGTTGGCGGTCACCGAGGCCACCAGTGCGGCAGCCTGGCCCTGGATCGTGGTGAGCAGGGTCGGCAGTGCCGTGGTGACGTTGGTGATCAGCGCCTGAGCCTTGGCAACCACGCTGGCGAGGATGTACTGCGCGCCGGCGATGGTGGCCTGGATGGCGTCGGTGACGCCACCGATGGCGGTCTGGATGCCCTCGGAGATGATCGTCGGGATCTGCGAGAAGTTGCCGCTGAGCACCGCGCTGGCGATCGCGACGGTGATGCCGACCGGGGCCCACAGCAGGCTGGACAGGTCACCGAGCACCTGCGCGCCGGTGTCGACAACGACGCCGGCGTAGCCGAGCCAGTTGTTCACGACCTGGGTGAGGACCGGGAACGGCGCGGACAGGAAGTTCGGGACCAGGCCGACATTGGTGATGTTCGGCAGGTAGCCGGGGCCGGGCGACGGGATGTAGGAGTTGTAGATCAGGCCGTTGACGATGTCACCGATGCCCGAGTTGGTGCCCATGCCGGCACCCCAGTTGGCGGCACCGCCGCCGGCGCCGAGCTGGTACTGGCCGTTGATCAGGTAGTCGATCGCCAGGCCGCCGGTGTTGATCAGCGCGGTGATCGGGTTGTCGATGGCAGCCAGAGCAACGGCGGCCTTCGAGACGTTGAGCGACGGCAGCGAGACGGCCGGCGCGATCGGGGTCATGGCGATGGCGGTTGCGCCAACGAGAGCGGTGGTGCCCGCAACCAGCTGCGAGCGGAGTGAGATCTGCATTTTCCTGGGTCCTCCAGTGAGAGTCGACACTGACAAGACATGACATTAACCTGAGAAAAAGCTGAGCGCAAGCTTTTTGTAACAAATCGGAACTATTTTTCTGACATCGGCCCCGGGGAACCCGGGTTGAACGGCAAAACTGCAGTTCAGCGCCCAATTCGTAAAAAAGTGCGGCACGTCACATCCGATGCGGCCAGGTTTGCTGCGGGACCCCAACCTGAGAATCACTCGTCACAGAGGTCACAGTTCGACCCTGTTTTCCTCAGCAACATGAGCCCCACCGGCACCTCTGGTGACCGTGAGATCTTGCCTCGGCAACAGCCCGACAACACAGAAGCGGCGCCCCTTCCGGGACGCCGCTTCTGTGTTTGCGTGCTGAATTACTTCGCAGCAGCAGCCCGTCCGGTGGCCGCGGCAGCGCCGGCCGCCTTGGCCGCAGCGGCCGCGCGGCCGACATGCTTACCGACCGACTTCGGCGCGGCTGCGACCGGAGCAGCAGCGGCCGGAGCCTCGTTGCTGGCGGCCGACACGCCGGTGGCCACCGCCGCGACCTTCGCCGTCACAGCGGCAGCGGCAGCCGCACGCTTGGCCGGCACCGCCGCGGCGGTCACCGGTAGCGGGGCGAACGGCTCATTGAGGATGCCGCCGTAGCCCAGCGAGCGGTAGTCGCCGAGACGCTGGAAGGTGCTGGTGGCCACCGCCCGGAGGCTGGGCACCACGACGGTCGGGACCGTGATGGTGCCGCCCTGGCCGTCGTCATAGGTGATGTCCTGAACGATGCCGGTGGCACCGACGGTCAGCGCGGCGATCTGACCGAGCGTGCCGTTGGCGCCGAGGAAGCCGTTGATGGCGTCGTTCCAGGCGGCCTCGAACTGCAGGCCGGCCAGGTCGGTGGCCACCTGGGTCACGGTGGCGATCGCCGAGTTGACGATGTAGGTCGCACTGCCGATGACCTGGCTGCTCAGGTTGGCCACCAGTCGCGGCAGGGTGTCACCGGTCAGGACGCCGATGTTGCCCAGGACGTTGTCGACGATGTAGCCGATGCCGCTGGCCGCCTCCTGGAAGCTGGTGGTCAGCGGGGCGATGATCTGGTCCTGCAGCACGGCCAGCGCTGCGGCGGTGTCACCGGCGGCCAGGTAGCCGACCGCCGCGACCACGGCCTGCGGCGTGTTCCAGATCGCGGTGGTCACACCCTCGCCGAGCGCGAGGGTGGCCAGGCCGCCCTCGACATAGCCGGAGGCGTTGTTCACCAACGCGCTCAGGGTTCCGAAGGAGAACTGGTTGACCAGGTCCGGGATGGCGCCGACAAAGCCTGGGGCGTAGGGATAGTCGAAGTTGGCGTCGTTGTAGAAGGAGTCCGGCCAGTACAGGCTGTTCTGATCAGGCAGGGCCGAGGAGTTGAACACGTCGGAGACGGTGCCCTCGATGACGCCGGCGATCGCGGCGATGGGGTTCACCAGCGACGAGAGCTGAACGGCGCTGGACACATGGGCCAGCGACGGCACGACGGCCGACTGGGCGATCGGGGCCATCTGGGCGATCGGGGTAAGCGCGACCGCGGCCGCGCCGAAGGCTGCGACGCCGGCGATCATCTGCGAGCGGAGGGAGAGTTGCATTTCGGTCTTCTTCCAGTCTTGGGCGAGCACTGACAGCCGCCAACGTACCTGAGAAAATCCTTAGCGCAAACTTCGGCCAGCTAGAGTCGCCGGCAACGCTGGCAAATCCACAGGCAAGCGCCGAAATGCAGGTTGATTTCGCTATTCGCTTAATTCAAAGCTGAATCTGGCGAACATTATTACAGGCCGATGGTCGGACTGAAGCTGAGATACAGCAAAGCGCCCCCTCCGAGGAGGGGGCGCTTTGTGTTGCCGTACGAAATTACTTGGCAGCAGCGGACCGGGCAGCCGCGGCGTGCCGGCCGACACCGGCCTTCTTGGCCGGGGCGGCAGCAGCGCTGTCACCGGCGACGGTCGCCGCAGCAGCCTTGGCCGCAACAGCATTGGCCGCAGCCGCGGGGCGGACAGCCGCCGCGGGGGAAGCCGCCGTGCT